>JAFSPF010000096.1 GCA_017443065.1 Lachnospiraceae bacterium | reverse complement strand
CCCAATGAGTTTTACTCCTATTGTCTGACCGGAATATACCCGCTTCCGGTCTTTTATCCCGTTCCGGTCAAGGATGATTCATGACCCTTAAAAGGAACTGTTCTGCTTTTGAAATGTGTCCTTGACACGGGGTACACATTAAACCGCTTTCTGTCGTGTTTTACGCCGTTAGCGTTTCTCTTCTTTTTTTATGTTTTCGCGGATGCGCTTCTTTTCCGCTTCCTTCACATGATAACTGCTCCGCTCCCGAAAAACAAGATACCTGAGGAACCCGATAATTCTGTCAGCCATATGCACCACCTCCTTTTCCCGGTTGCATTGACCCTTCTTTTGGTGCCTTCACTTTATATGACGAAGGAGGCGGCAGTCCGGTTTTATGATTTTTGAATTTTTTTCACAAAAAAAACGCCCCCCGCTCAGGGAGGCGCCGCTCAGGGAGGCGCATCTTTGATTTATAAAAACATCGCCATCGGCAGGGGCAGATATCTGTATTCTTCCGTCTCCCGCAGATCCCCTTTGGTTAGAAGGATTCCCTTAGATGCTCTTTTCCCGTACGTTTTGCGAAAAAAATCCAGTGAAGGATGGTTTCTGCTGTTCCCGCTCTTGACCTCGATCGGGATCGTCCTCTCCCCGTCCGCGAGAAGAAAATCCACTTCATATTTTTTATCTCCCGCTTTCGTCATCGTGCGTTTTTCATAAAAATGCAGCGGATGTCTGCCAGCCACAAGCATTTGTGCCACCAGGTTTTCTGTCATCATTGCTCTGATGATACAAAAAACCAGATGTGGCTACACGCTGTTTTTTACAAATTTTCGCATGTGGTTTATGTCGGATTATGACAAAAAAACCACACTACCTGACGGCACACCAGAGCATATACGGCGGTATCCTGATAATCCCGTCCGATACGTTCAGCATCTTCGGATGAATGATCATGCGGTCTCCGACCCTCTTCCCGAATACCTCTTTGAATCTATCCAGAGAAGTCGTTGTATAGTTTTTGGCGGATTTCACTTCGATCGGATTCACTTTGAAATTCGTTTTGCTCTCGTTTGACAGCAAAAAATCAATTTCAATATCATTTCGATGCTGCTCATGATGATATCGCGTATAGAAAAAAAGTTTTTTCCCTTTTGACGCGAGCATCTGCGAGATGGCGTTTTCATAAATCATTCCCTTGTTCAGGGAAAGCTTTCCCTTCATAATCTGCAGGTACAAATTCTGATCCGATATCTCATTCTCACTGAAGGCAAGACTGACCAGGAGGCCGGTGTCTCCCATGTAGCATTTGACACCGGAATCATTTTGGTTCAGCGCCAGTCCGACATTCGGATCATTGCATTTATAACAAATGTTGCATATCATGGAATCGCCCAGCCAGAACAGCGGCTCGTCATATCTGTCGAAGCTTCCGTTTTTATCGATCTCACTTAATACGATCCGCTTCTCATGTTTTGAAAGGTATCCCGGAATGTTTTCAAAGACTGCGGAAACCCTGGATTGATATCTTTTTGCCGATTTTCTGATGTCATCCCGATACAATTCCAGAATGTCTCTTTTCTCAACGTCCGCAGCAGCAAAATCCCTGTCGTTTAATGCAAACGCAAGTACCGCCTGCGGCATACCGCCCACCAGGATGTATTCCTGAAACAGACGCATGGCCTTCTTATGCATTCTCTGATCAGGTTGCGTTTTCTTCTCCCAGCATTCCGCGATATATTCCATCAGCAATTCTTCGCCCATATATCCCATAAACTCCTCAAAGCTCAGGGGATACATTTTTATTTTTCTTTCTTCTGACGGAACCGTAATTCGATCAACATTTTCCTTTATTGAAATCAGGGACCCTGTCTCAATATAATCATATCTTCCGTCAGCTACAAGATACTTGATTGCTTCTCTTGCGCGCGGAAACTTTTGAACCTCATCAAAAACAATCAGGGACTCGCGCCTGAACAGCTTCGTATTATATTCCAGCATCAGCGTCTGAAAAAAGACATCCGGCTGGTTCAGTTCCTCAAATGCATCTTTTACTCTCTTGCCGGCAGTATTGAAATCAATGACAATATATGATTTGTACTCCTTCCGTCCGATTTCCTCCACCACCGTCGATTTTCCGATTCTTCTGGCGCCCTCGACAAGAAGTGCCCTCGTTCCCTTCGTCCCGTTCTTCCAGTCAACAATCTTCTGATAGATATCCCGCCGTATCTCCATGAAACACCCTTCTTTCCGCAACACGCGAAGTATCAATTGATAAAACATGCCTCTATGCGCAAAGTATCATTTATTTAAATATACCTCTGTGCGCAAACTAATTATACACCATTTACACCTGCCGCGCAACGGTTACAGAAGTAAAAAAGCGCCTCCCCGAAGGGAGGCGCATCGTTTTCGTATGATCAGGCGCTGGCCAGTCTGACGACCGAGCCGTCCGCGTTATCGACCAGGGTTTCCGGCCTGTGGTTGCCGACGAAGTACTGGTACTCATGCAGAACGCTGTCCTTTTCCATCGCGGAGATCGCCTCGCGGATGGAGCCGTCGCCGAAGCCCGTGAAGGGGAGATCCTCGACCTTGGCACCGGTGCTTAAGTCCACCTTGATGTCTTCGAGTGCGGAGGGCTGAGCCGCGCTGCGCACCTTGGAGAGGACGCTTTCGGAGGCGGAGACGACTTCCGGTTGCTGCTTTGCGGATACGGCGTTAACCGATGCGACCTCTTCCGTCGCTTCCTGTTTTTCCGCGCGCTTCGGCTGATCCTGCCTGGCGATCTCGGACGCATCAACCGTCTTGATCTCCAGCGGATTGAAGTGCTGCATAAAACTGGAATAGTTTACGCCGTTGTCAACTCTCACTGTTTCTCTCCTGTCTCACATGCTGTGGTTTACCGTTCCACACATTATATCGGTATTTTAACACGAAACTTTATAGAAAACCACGAAATTTTGTATTTTGGTCTCTGATGTATGATTATTATATAATTCCCGCCGCGGAAAGCAGTGTTTTCGTGTACTCATGCCGCGGGTGGCGGTAGACCTCACCGACCGTACCCTCTTCGAGCACCTTTCCCTCCTTCATCACAATCACGCGGTCGCAGAGCTGCCAGATCACGCGCAGATCATGGGAAATAAAGAGCAGGGACAGACCGAGGCTGTCATGCAGGTGCTGTAAGAGCTTCAGGACCTGAGCCTGGATCGTCACGTCCAGGGCCGAGACCGGCTCATCCGCGATGACAAGGGAGGGCGAACGCATGAGCGCGATGCCGATCGCGACGCGCTGGCGCTGTCCGCCGGAAAGCTGGGAGGGGAAGCGGTCCAGAAGTGTCTCCGGAAGCTCCACCTGTTGCAAGACCGCACGGATCCGTTCCTCCTGCTCCGCGACGCTCCACTTCCTGCGCCGGTCTAAGCGCAGCGGCTCCTTCAGCTGCCAGCCGATCCGCTTGGCGGGGTTCAGGGAAGCGTAGGGATCCTGGAAAATCATCTGCGGGTCCAAAGTCTGCAGCTCCATTTTCCCGCTGTAGTTTTTGTTCATTCCGACAATCGTTTTGGCCAGCGTCGATTTCCCGCAGCCGGACTCTCCCGCAATGCCGAGGATCTCTCCCTTTTCCACGGACAAAGAGACGTCAAAGAGCGCCTGCTTTTTGCCGTAGAACACATTCAGTCCTTCGATGGTCAGGATATTGTCCTTTGCCTGTACCGCTTCCATCTGTTCTTACGCTTCCTCCCCTTCGGAAAGATCGACCTTCGGGATCGCCGCAATCAGTTCCTTTGTATAGGCATCCTTCGGATGTTCAAAAATCTCTGCTGCACTTCCCTCTTCCACAATCCTTCCCTTCTGCATCACGATCACGCGGTGGCAGAGCTGGGAGACCAGGGAAAGGTCATGTGAGATAAAGAGGATGGCCGTGTGCCGGACCTCGTTGATCTTCCTCAGGAGCTTCACGATCTTCGCCTGTGTCGTGATGTCGAGGGCGGTCGTCGGCTCGTCCGCGATCAGAATCTGCGGGTTGCCGATCATGGCCGCGGCGATCATGATGCGCTGCCGCATGCCGCCGGAAAGCTCATGCGGATACATATCGTAGAGCGTCTCGCAGTCCCGGAGGCCCACCTGCGACATCGTCTTTAAGACCTGCTTTTTGCGCTCCTCCTTCGAAATCTCCGGATAATGGATTTTCAAAATCTCCCCGACCTGTCTGCCGATGCGCATCACGGGGTTGAGCGAGGTCATCGGTTCCTGGAAGATCATCGCGATCTTCGCGCCCTGGACGCTGCGCAGGGTCGCGCGGTCGCAGGAAAGCAGATCATTTCCCTCAAAGAGAATCTCTCCCGTCCTCGTCATCATGGCACGGCGGCGTAAAAGCCCCGCGATCGCCAGCGCGGACATACTTTTTCCGGAGCCGGATTCCCCGACAATGCCGACGATCTCTCCCGCACGGAGCGTCAGGTCGAAATCCTCCACCGCCGTCTCCGGCTGCCCGTGGTCATGAAACTCGATATGCAGGTCCTTGACCGTTAAGATGACCTCGTTTTCCTTCATACCTCTTTCCGTAAGCCCTCGCCGATCAGGGAAAAGCCGAGCACGAGCAGGATGATCGTGATGCCCGGGCCAAGCACCAGCAAGGGCCGGAGCAGTATCTGCCCCCTGGCATCATTCAGCATCTGCCCGAGGCTGTCAAAGGGCGGCTTTGTGCCGATGCCGAGGAAGCTTAAGCCCGCCTCCGCCAGCACCGCGTTATTAAAGCCGATCATGATGCTCGAGAGCAGCACGCTCTTCACGTTCGGCAGGATGTGCACAAACATCACGCGCAGGTGGGACGCCCCCTGGAGCCTCGCGCTTGCCACATAATCCCTCGCGGAGGCGCGCAGGTACTCCGCCCGCACGATACGCGCAAAGCTCGGAATAAAGGCGATGCCGAGCGAAAGCACCAGCTGCCAGGTCCCCGTCCCCAGGAGCGAGACAAAGACCAGCGCCAGTAAAATCGAGGGAAAGGCAAAGAGCGCGTCCACGATGCGGGAAATCACCGTATCGAGAATCCCGCCGAAATAACCGGCAAAGGCGCCGATCACGATGCCGGAAATCACGCCGATCGCCACCGTCCCCGCGGCGATCATCAGGGAGACGCGCGTGCCGTACATCACGCGCCCGAAGATGTCCCGGCCGAACTTGTCCGTTCCCATCGGATGCGCGAGGGAAATGCCCAGATTCTTCGAGGAGGCATCCATCGCGTTGACATCGCCCGCAAACAAACGGTTCAGCAGGACAAGCAGGAGCAGACCCAGGGTGATGATGAGCCCCGCCCTGAGATAGGCATTGTCATGCCGTTTTAAATACCGGATCACCGCCAAGCAAGCTCCTCCTTATGTCTCTATCCTGGGATCCAGCAGCCGGTACAGCAGGTCCGTTGCCAGATTCACCACCATGATGATGATCGCGATGAGCAAAATCGCGGCCTGCACCACGGGATAATCCCGGTTGGAAATCGAGTTGATCAGGATGCTGGACAGGCCCGGAATGTCAAAAATCTTTTCCACCACAATGGAGCCGACGAGCATGTCCGTCAGCGCCATGCCGAGGAAGGTCACGACCGGAAGCGAGGCGTTCTTCAACAGATGCCGGTACATGACACCGTCCACCGTGTTGCCCCTGCTGTAGGCCGTGCGCGCGTAATCGCTCACCGATTCCTCCAGCATCGAGGCCCGCAGCATCTTTGTCGCCATACAGGCCTTGGGCAGCGCGATGCAGAAGGCCGGCAGCAGCAGATAGGCAAAGAAGCCGCTGGCGCTCCTGGAAAAGGGCACGTAGGCCCCCGGCGTAAACCATTTCAACACCATGCCGAAGAGCGCGGAAAAAACAACGCCCGTCAGAAAGGGCGGCACCGCCATGATCACCTGGTTCAGCACCGTCACGATGCGGTCCGGGATCGTATTCTCGTATTTTGCGGTATAGACGCCGAGCGGAAAGGCAATCAGCATCGTAAAGAAAAAAGCGATCAGGGCGAGCGCCGCGGTCACGGGAACGGTTCCCTTCAGCAACGACCAGACACTGTCGGGATAAATATAGGAGCTGCCGAGATCACCGCGTAAAAGCCCCGCGATCCAGCGCCCGTAGCGCACGACTAAGGGCGCATCCAGCCCTAAGCGCGCACGGATCGCTTCGATCTGCTCCGGCGTCCCCTCCATGCCGGCCAGCCGCGTCGCGGGGTCCCCCGGTATCAGGGCAAAGGCCGCAAATACCAGGAAGGACACCACGAGCAGCGTGATCAGCATCGACGCCGTTTTCTTCAGTACATACTTCATTGGGCGGGCTTCAAGAGTGCAATGTCCTGCACATACAGCGGATAAAAGGCATAGCCCGTGAAGCGTTTGTTCAAAGCCACAAAGGAGGGCATATCCATCAGATAGACATTGGCCGCATCCTCATTTAAGATCCGCAGGCATTCCTTGTAGGCCGCGGTCTTTTCCGCATCATCCGTGGCGGCCAGCGCCTGCGCATACGCGGCGTCATAGGCCTGCGAATTGTAATTGACAAAGTTGTTGTGCGCGTTCGAGCGGAAACGGGACAGCATTGCCGCTGCGGTCAGCGTGCTCGCATCCACGCCCACGATCGTCGCTTGGAAGTTGCGTCCGCCGTAAACGTCATCACGCCAGCTGTTCCACTCGACGGGCTGGATCTCCATCGTGACGCCGATGCGCGCGTACTGCTCCCGGAGCACCGGCGCCATCTCCATGTACTGGTCATAGTTGGAGGGCACCGTCAGCGTAAAGGTAAAGCCGTTCGGGAAGCCCGCCTCCGTGAGCAGGGCCTTTGCACGTTCCGTATCCAGGGCATAGGTATCCGCGAGGGAAGCGTCAAAGTATTTGCCGAAGGAGGGGAACATGCTGCTGCCGACCTTGGTCCCCTTGCCGTCCAGAACAAAATCCATCAGCTCCTGCGCGTCGGTCGCAAGGCTTAAGGCCTGCCGGACGCGTACGTCATTGAACGGCGCCTCCGCATTGTTCAGATACACGGCAACGACGAGGTTCATCGCGCCCTCATAAATCTCAATTTCTTCGCTCGATGCAAGCTGTTCGTACTGTTCCGTCGTCAGGCGGCAGAACATGTCGATCGTGCCGTTCTGCAGACCCATCGTCAGCGTGTTGACATCCGCCTCCACCTTGAAGGTCACTTCCTCAATCTGCGCCGCACGCTCCGGATTCCAGTAATCCTCAAACTTTTCCAGCACGACATTCTGCATCGCCTGCCTTGACACAAAACGATAGGGACCCGTACCGACGGGGTTTCCCTCCGTATCCTCGTTGGCCGCGGGGATGATGGCCGTGGTCAGGATCGGCAAAAAGTCCGTATCGCCGGTCTCCAGAACCACCTCCACCGTGTGCTCGTCCACGATGTTCACCTCCGTCACCGGGGCGAGCGTCGACTGAAAGGCCGCGGAGTCCTCCTGCATGCAACGCTCCAGGGAATACTTCACATCCTCCGCCGTGATCGTCGTGCCGTCATGGAACAACACACCCTCACGCAACGTGAACGTGTAGACCGTTCCGTCTTCATTGACACTGTATTCGCTTGCAATTGCCGGGAGAATATTACCGTTCTCGTCGGGCTTGACCAGCCCTTCAAAGACATTGAACAATACCTCACGGGTGCCCGCAGCCACCGCCGTATGCGGATCCATGCTGTCGATATCCTGTGGTATCGCAATGGTAATACTGCTTCTTTCCGAAGTCTGCGTCCCGCTTCCGCCTTCCCCGTCATCGCCCGAAGTCGATGCGGTTCCGGTGCCGGTGTCCTGCACCGTGGAAGCAGACGTACCTCCGGAGGAACTCCCCTGGTTGTCACCTGCGCATGCGCTCAGTGCAACCGTCAGCATCGCAAGCATGACGCAGACGGCTGCTGCCCTCCTTCCTGCTGTCATCTTGCTCTCCTCCTTACATAGAAAGAATTATGAAGTTGTAAAAGTTCCGTATCGGATGTTACTTTTCCTTGCTGTTCATCAGGGTCTTCAGCTCGTCCATAAAGGTGTGCACGTCCTTGAATTCCCTGTAGACGGAGGCGAAGCGCACATAGGCAACCTGATCCAGGTCCTTGATGTGGCCGATCACCATCTCGCCGATCACATGAGAGGGGATTTCCTTTTCGCCCTTGTTGAAGACCTCCGCCTCCACCTCATCCACGACCTTTGACATCTGCTCCGCGCTGACCGGCCGTTTGTGGCAGGCGCGCAGGACGCTCGTCTCGATCTTGGAGCGGGCATAGGGCTCTCTCGTGTTGTCTTTCTTAATGACGATGAGAGGGATGGCCTCCACCGTCTCATAGGTGGTAAAGCGTTTCTTACAGGAGTCACAGATACGTCTGCGGCGGATGGAGGTATTCTCGTCCGCCGGGCGGGAATCAATGACCCTGGTATCGTCTTTGCCGCAGAAAGGACACTTCATATTCTAAATCTCCTTCCCGCTCAGCGTTTCTGTAAGAAATCCGGTATCTTCAGATTCTTCGGTTCGACCTTGCTCTTCACCTCGGCCGGGCGGTTTAAGACGCTTGTCGCCGGTCTCGGCGGAGGCGTCTGCACCGGCGTCTCATCCGGTTCCGCCACGCTCTCCGTGCGCACGGGCGCGACAGGTGACTGTACCTGTACCGGCGCCACGGGTGCGGGTGCCGGAGCGATCCCTGCGCCCTGGACGTTGATCGAGGGCGAGGGGATGGAGGAAACCGGTGTCTGCCGCGGCATGATGGGACTGCCGGAGGGCACGAAGCCCGGCTGTGAAGTCGCGGGTGCGTATGCGGCGGAGGACGGTACGCCCGGGATCGGCTGACGGATCGGCTGTTGCGCGCCGCCCATCGGCTGCTGGTGTCCCGCCTGCTGCTGGATCTGCTGGCGCATGCGCGTCTGTGCGCCGCCCTTATCCTCGATGCCGGTTGCGATAACCGTGATGTAGCAGGTATCCTTGACGGCATCATCATCCTCATAAACGGAACCGAAGATGACATTCGTCTTGTCACCGGCCAGCTCCTGAACATAACGCGTTGCTTCGCTGACATCCGCAAGCGTCGTGTCACCGGAAACGTTGATGATGACATCCGAAGCGCCCGCGATCGTGGTGTCAAGCAGCGGGCTTTCCACGGCCAGCTTGACCGCGTCGATCGCCTTGGTGTCTCCTCTGCCCACGCCGATACCGATGTGCGCGATGCCCTTGCCTTTCATGGCGGTCTGGACATCCGCGAAGTCAAGGTTGATCAGACCGGGCTTGTTGATCAGGTCCGTGATGCCCTGTACGGACTGCTGCAAGACCTCGTCCGCCTTCTTTAAGGCATCCGGCATGGAGGTGCGCCGATCCACGATCTCCAGAAGCTTATCATTCGGAATGACAATGAGCGCATCCACATTGGCCTTGAGGTTGTCAATGCCGATGAGTGCGTTCTGCATGCGCGTGCGCGCTTCAAAGGTAAAGGGCTTTGTCACGATGCCGACGGTGAGGATGCCCATCTCCTTGGCAATGCCGGCAATGACCGGTGCCGCACCCGTTCCGGTGCCGCCGCCCATGCCGCAGGTGACAAAGACCATATCCGCATTTTCCACGGCGGACTTGATCTCTTCCGTGCTCTCCTCGGCCGCCTTCTGACCGACCTCCGGCTTGGCGCCTGCCCCGAGGCCTTTCGTCAGTTTCTCGCCGATCTGTAAGAGCGTGGCCGCCTTACAGCGCTGCAAGTCCATTTCATCGGTGTTGACGCCGATGAACTCCACGCCGATAATGTCCTCGTCAACCATCCGGTTGACCGCGTTATTGCCGGCGCCCCCTACGCCAATGACGATAATGCGTGCGCCGTTTTCCGCATCATTTGATCTGATTTCAAGCAAGGCGATTCCTCCTTCACTGATTCCCCCTGAATCTACTATGTTATCATATAATTATTTTCGGAATTTCGCAACCTTTTTTGTGAAAAAACATGAAAAAATGTAAATCGGCCGCTACCGTCCTTCATACGTGATCCCGAGGGAGGTGGGGGTATAGTCCTTCATCCTGAGGATCCCGCGCTCTCCTTCCAGCTCCGGAAGGATGTTCACCAGCTGCGCCAGCTTCTCGTCGATGTGGACGGCCTCGCCGAGCTCCGCCTCCACACCGCCGAAATAAAGGTAAATGTTGTAGTTTTTGTCAAAGAATATCTTATCCGCCGAAAGGCGGTATTTTTCCAAAAGCTGCGTGATGTTCAGCACCTGCTGGAAGACCTGCTCATTGGCGATCGGCAGGGGTTCATGCATCACGAAATAATCATAGTTCAGGCCGAGCACCTGCGGGACGCCGGGGATCAGCTCCGTTCCGGAGGCCACGACGATTCCCTGCCGGTCAAAATACATATACTGCCCGAGGTATTCGATATACCCTGCCAGAGCCTTTTCGTAAACGACAAGACGCACCGTGTGGGAATCCGGAAAGGTGACGTCGATGCGTTCCAGATAAGGCACGTTTTCGATCGGCCGGTTTCCGTACTTCATCCGGAGGAACAGGGTGTTCTCCGACAGATAGTCCTTCACCACCATCTCCCGGATCTCCTCGTCCGTATAACGCAGGTTGCCGTCCACGCGTACCGTCTCCACGCGGAAGTGCAGCAGCACAAAGGACAGAAGCGCCGCAAGGAACAGCAGAAGGATGCTGACGACAAGCGCCGCCTTCATGCCCTTTTGCATGCCCTGCGCCTTCGGCTTGATGTATGTGATTTTCCCACCTCTCTTCGGAAGCGTCTTTACCGCTGCTGTCAAATAATCCTCCTATGCGCGGATTCTTCTTGCGACATTCATCACCACGCCGATCTCCGCAAGCTGCATCACGATGGCGCTGCCGCCGTAGCTGATGAAGGGCAGCGTGATGCCGGTGTTCGGGATCAGGCTCGTGACGACGGCGATGTTTAAAATCACCTGGATCGCGATATGCCCCATGACGCCGATCACGAGGAGCGAGCCGAAGAGATCCTCCGTATTGGACGCGATGATCACGAGGCGCCACAGCAAGAGGAAAAACATCATGAGCACCGCGATGCCGCCGAAGAGCCCGAGCTCCTCACAAATGATCGAAAAGATCATGTCATTCTGCACCTCGGGAATAAAGCCCGTCTTTTGGATGCTTTGCCCGAGGCCCTTGCCGAAGATCCCGCCGGAGCCGATCGCATACAGCGCCTGCAGCGGCTGGTAGCCCTTGCCGGAGGCATAGGCCTCCAAGTCATTCCAGGCAAAGATGCGCGCAAAGCGGACCGACTGCGAGGGATCCGCATAATGTAAAATGCCGTAGATAATTGCGGCAACCGCGGTGCATCCGATCGCCGCGATCAGGACAAAACGCCTGTAGCCCGGGGTCGCCACAAAGAGCATGATCATGGCAATCCCGAGGACGATGATGGCACTGGAGAGGTTTTCCGTGATCCTGTAGATCATCAGCACGATCGGCAGCGTCATCAGGAAGCAGAACAGGAAGCCCTTCCAGGAGCTTGCCTTGCCCCGCATGACGGTGATCAGCGCCGCCAGGAACACGATCATCGCAAACTTTGCCACCTCCGCCGGCTGTACGGAAACAGGGCCGATCTGCAGCCAGCGTCTGGCACCGTTCGCCTCATAGCCCAGGTCCGTCATGACAAGGGCGATCAGTCCCGCGGAAAACAGGTAGGCCGGCATCGCCAGATGCTTTAAAATACGGTAATGCGGGAAAACGGAAAGCAGGAACATCACGCCGATGCCGAGCATCGTCGCCGCCGCCTGCCGCTTCAGGTAATACGCGGTATCCCCGAATTTCATGCCCGCCTCAAAGGAGCTGGTCGAAAACAGCATGATCAGGCCGAAGATGCACAGGAAAAAGACGATCAGGATGAGGGAATAATCCACATATCCCGCCGTTTTTTCTGCGGAGGACTGCACCGTCTTCTCCGTGATCTGCGGCCGTTTCGGCATCCGCCGGATCACCGCCCTTTCGCGGGGCTTCACCTCCGCGAGTTTTCTTGCCGCGCTTGTTGCCATCCTATTCCTCTAAGTTTTCCACGCAGGCGCGGAACTTTTCGCCGCGCTCCTCGTAATTCACAAACATGCCCCAGCTGGCGCAGGCGGGCGAAAGCAGTACCGCATTGCCCTCCTTTGCCGCATCGAGCGCCTTTTCGAAGGCCTCGTCAAAATTCTTTGCAAAGACCGTTTTCGTAAAGCCCTGCGCCCTGGCGCTTTCCGCGATCTTCTCCGCCGTATCGCCGATCAGCACAAGCTTTTTGACGCGGCCCGGAAAAAGCGCCGTCCAGCTGTCGTAATCGCTTCCCTTGTCATAGCCCCCGCCGATCAGCACCACGGGCTTTGACATTGCCTTAAGCCCCTGGACGGCCGCATCGGGATTGGTGGCCTTGGAATCATTGTAAAAATCGATGCCTCGCTTCGTCGCAATATATTCGATGCGGTGCGGCACCGGCTTGAAATTCTTAATCACCTCCACGGAGGAAAAGGGCTCATGCCCGAGCGCGATCATGATGGCCAGTGCCGCCATCACGTCCTCCGCGCCGGCATTGCCGACGAGGCGGCATTCGGAAAAATGCATCAGCACGTAATCCGCCTCCCCGAGGCCCGTCACCGTGATATCATCGCCGTTCAGCCAGAGCCCCCGCGGAGGACGCTCCCCCGAGGAAAACCACAGCACCTCGGCCTGACAGCGTTTTTTCCCGAATTCCCGGAGCAGCGGGTCCATATAATTCAGCACGCAGAAATCTCCTCTTTCCTTCTGCTGCAGATTGGCGATCCTCTCCTTCGCCTCCCGATAAGCCTTCATCGTGTGATGGCGGTCCAGGTGATCCGGCGTGATGTTCATGATGCAGGACACGTCGGCGTGAAATTCCTCCACCGCCTCCAGCTGGAAGCTGGAAATCTCCGCGACGGTCACGCTGGATTTCTTCGTGTCCAGCGTATGCAGCGCAAAGGCGTCACCGATGTTGCCCACCACAAAGACCTCCTCACCGTAGCGGTAGGCCGGTCTTGCGGCAAGAAGCTCTCCGGTGAGCGTGGTCGTCGTCGTCTTTCCGTTCGTTCCGGTGATCGCCACCAGCGTCCCCTGCATGAGGCGGTAGGCGAGCTCGATCTCGCTGAGAACGGGAATGCCTTTTTCCGCAAGCTCCTCCATCAGGGGCGAATCCATCGGCACCGCCGGGGAGGGCACGCAGAAATCAAGCTTTTTCATCTCCTTCTTCGGCAGCGTCCCGATGAAGATCTTTGTCTTCGTCCGGTCTGCGTCCATGAGCTTTGCGCGGATTTCCTCCTCCGTGCGGCTTTCGTTCTGCTCCAGCAGCAGCGCCTCCGCGCCCACCCTGTGCAGGAGGCGGACGGCGGCGACGCCGGAAAGCCCCGCACCGATCACGAGTGCGCGTGTCCCGGCAAAACGCTCCTTCTGTTCTTTTCTGCCTGTTTCCGTTGCCATAATTCCTGTTCCCCTGTCAGCGGAATCCGCCGAAGGCCGCAATGCATCCGAAGATCGTCACCAGCGTAAACATATATACCACGCGGGTTTCCGACCAGCCGCCGAGCTCATAGTGATGATGGATCGGCGCCATCCGGAAAATCCGCTTTCCGTGTGTCAGCTTGAAGTATCCCACCTGCAGCACGACGGAGAGTACCTCCACCAGGTAGATAATGCCGAACAGCGGGATGAACAGCGGAATGCGCAGCACATAGGCCGCTCCCACAATGAATCCGCCGATCGCAAGCGAGCCCGTGTCTCCCATCATGACGCGCCCGGGATAAACGTTGTAAAAGAGATATCCCAGAAGCGCCCCGCACATGGCCGCGGGGGCCGGCGTCACGCCGCCGCGGAAGAGGAATGCCGCGACGGTGAGGAAAGCCGCCACCACCGCCGTCACCTGTCCGCAGAGTCCGTCCACACCGTCCGTGAAGTTCGTGCCGTTCACGGTGCCGAGCGTCACGATGAAGAGCAGCGGATACTGCAGCCACCCCAGTTCCACGATCAGCGGCCCCTCCGCGCCCCGCATAAAGGGAATGCGCATGGCAAGACCGGCATCCGTGAAGCGTTCCATGTAAAACGCAAAAAACGCCGTCACGGCAAACTGCAAAAGAAGCTTCTGCACTACCGTCAGGCCAAGGTTCCGGTGTTTGATCACCTTGATGTAGTCATCTAAAAACCCGATCAGTCCGAACCCCGCCGTCATGATCAGGATGGCGACATTCTCTTCGAGGTCCCCGAAGCTTTTGCCGAAGCCGAACATCCAGGCGAAGGTAATGACAAGGGTCGGGATGAGGAAGATGAAGCCGCCCATCGTCGGCGTGCCGCCTTTTTTCTTATGCGACTCCGGTCCTTCCTCGCGCTCGGTCTGCGCCGCCTTTTCCCTTTTCAGCATCCGGATCACGAAGGGCCCCAGCACCATCGCGGCCGCAAAGGCCGCAAAGAAGGGGATCATGATACCGATGATGACATTCCACTGATAGTATTGAAACATCTGCTTCTCTTTCCGCCGTCCTTACGGCGTCTGCTGCGCTTCCGTATTCTCCGCCTGCGCGGTGGTCATGCCGGGTTCCTGCGGTGTTTCCTCCGGCGTCTCTTCGCCGTTTTCTTCCGTGCCTTCCTCCCCTTCCTCCTCGGGAAGATCGTACAGCAGATAGGTGCGTTCCCGCATCCGGTGCAGCTCCTCTTGTTCCTCCGGTGTCAGCGCTTCCGTCATCGGGATGCCGAGGTACGGCAGCACCTCTGTCAGGATGCCCTTCACGATTGTCGTCGCGTAACGGGAGCTGTCCTGTTCCGCGGCATTGGGTCTGTCCACCACCACATAAATTGCGATCTGCGGATTGTCCGCCGGGGCATAGCCCATAAAGGAAACCACGAACCACTTCTTCTGCGTACGCGGCAGCGTTTCCGCCGTGCCGGTCTTGCCGCCGATGCGATAGCCGGCCGGCCTCGCGCTCTTGCCGGATCCCTCCTGTCCGCTCACCACCTGGTTGCAGTAATTCCGGATGATGTCGGAGGTCGTCGCGGACACCGTCTGCTTTAACACGCGCGGTTCGATGTTTTTCACGGTCGCGCCGCTGTCGGAAACGATGCGCTTCACCACATGTGGCTCGTAATAATACCCGCCGTTCACAAGGGAGGAGAAGGCGGAGATCGTCTCGATCATCGTCACATTGAAGCCCTGTCCGAAGCTGTAGGTCGCAAGCTCCGTTTCGCCCATCTGATCCGCCCCGAAGACGAGGTCCTGTGTCCTTGCCTCACCCGCTAAGTCCACGCCGGTTTTCAGGCCGAAGTTGAACACGTTCTGAAACTTCGCAAACTCCGGAATCCCCATGCTTGCGCCGATGTGCATCATGGCGACGTTGCAGGACACCTCGATCCCGCGCGATACGGAGACCGCGCCGTGTCCCGCCTTGTTGTGGCAGGCAATGTCATAATCACCGACATGAAGCTGCCCGTTGCACTGGTACCACTCGTTTCCGGTGATCGTGCCGTTTTCGAGGGCCGCCGCCACCGTGAAGGGCTTCACGACACTCCCCGGCTCATAGGTATCGCTGATGCAGAAGTTGCGCCAGAGGGCATTGTACTGCTGCATCAGATGATCGTATTCCATGCCATCCAGAAGCTCGTTGGTCAGATAGGTATATTCGCTCGCGTCATCCCTCACGTAGTTGCCCTGCTCGTCCACCATGGGGCGGCCGAGCAGCGGCTCCCTGTTCTGCGTGTCGGCCGGGTTAAAGGCCGGATACCCCGCCATCGCGAGGATCTCTCCCGTGTTGACGTTCTGGATGATGCAGCCGATGTTGTGCGCGCCGTCCGCCATGCGGGCCGTGTTTTCATGCGCCTCCGCAAACTCACGGAGATTGCGCTCCACCATCGCCTGGATGTTGGAATCGATCGTGAGCACCACGGTGTTGCCTGCGCTGGCCGGGATCACGGTGTACTGCGGATTCGCGTCATCGCCGAGATAACCGTATTCGCGTCCCGGCGTGCCGCTCAGCACATCGTTATAATATTCCTCCACGCCGTAGAGGCCGTTGCCGTCGCTGGTCGTAAAGCCGATGACATTCCCCGCCAGCGCGCCGTTCGGATAGGAGCGGCGGTAGCCCTCCTCGAACCAGACGCCGTGAATGTTTTCGTTATAGTTTTCGCTCTCCTCGTCCATCAGATCGCGGAAGGCCGTGATCTGTTCGAAGGGAACGGTCCGCTTCAGCACATAATAGCGGGAGCCCGGATGCGTATTAATATACGTAAGCACCGTCTCCTCGTCGATCCCGAATTTGGATACGAGCGCCGCCATCGTCGGCCCTAAGTAGCTGTCCTTTTCCAGAAGCGCCTTCGTGTCCAGAATGATGTTATAGACGCGCTCCGAAAGCGCAAAGACCGTGCCGTTCGCATCCACGATCCTGCCGCGGCGCGCCGGCAGCGCCCTGGAATCATACTGCTGTTGGGAAAGCACTTGGCGCTTGTAGGTCTCGCTGTTGTCACGGACAATCAGATAAAGCCTTACGCCCAGCACCACAAAAGCCGCAAGGACGAGCAGGAAGACCATGGCCAGCTTCCTTCTCATCCATGACGCGACACCCGTTTTCGTTTTCCCCCTGCGTACCTCTTCCATGAACCGTCCTTATCTTCCGGCCTCGGGAATCTCCGATGTCTGTCTGACAAAATCCATCCCGCCGCCGTCGGAGTAGGTGATGATCTGTCCCTCCTCCACGTAGCGCATCCCGTATTCCGTGATGGCGATGCGCCTGATCTCCTCCAGATCAATGTTGCCGTTGATCCGGTTAAAGTTCTCATCGTTTTCCTTGGTGAGCAGATTGAGCTGCTGCTCCATCTCCCGGATGCGGGTGGCGCTTTCGGAAATGCTGGACTGCAGCATGATATAGGCAAAGAGCACGGCGCCCGCCGCCGCCAGGGACAGCGTGAGAAAGAGCATGTAAACGCGGTTTGCACGGTGTTTCTTTTTGGCCTGCATCCGCGCCTGCGCCACACGCGCCGTGCCCGTCTGCTCTTTGCGGACGATCTTTCTCGCCGCGGTGCCGTCCGTGTAATATGCCGTCTGTGATCTTGCCATGTTCAATTCCTCCCTGTCCGCTCAAAGACGCGGAGCTTTGCGCTTCTCGCGCGTGTATTCTTCCCGCTCTCCTCTTCCGAGGGCACGATCGCTTTTCTTGTCACAATCCGTCCCGCCGATACTCTTCCGCAGGCGCAGACCGGAAACTGCGGGGGACAGATGCAGGGCTTTTCGTTCCTCTGAAAGCACTGCTTGACGATCCTGTCCTCCAGCGAGTGAAAGGTGATCACCGCCAGTCTTCCGCCGGGATGTAAAAAGGAAATCATCTCATCCAGGCATTCCGTCAGTCCCGTCAGCTCCCCGTTTACCGCAATCCGAAGCGCCTGGAAAATGCGCTTGGACGGATGGGAGCCCTTTTTCCTCGCCGCCTTCGGGACGGTCATGTAAACGATTTCGTTCAGTTCCTCCGTCGTTTCGAGGGGATGAGCTTCCCGCTGCAGAACAATCCGGTGTGCGATCTGTTTCGCAAAACGTTCCTCGCCGTACTCCCGGAAGATCCGCGCAAGCTCCTCTTCCGTTTCTTCCTTTAAGAGGTCCGCGGCGCTCCTGCCCTTGTCCTGCGCCATCCGCATATCGAGCGGCGCGTCCTGCATGTAGGAAAAGCCGCGGGCGGGATCGTCAATCTGGTGGCTGGACACCCCGAGGTCCAGGAGGATGCCGTCCAGTCCTTCCACGCCCTCTTCCTTCAACACGGTGACGGCGTTCTTGAAATTGTCCCGGAAGAGTCTGACCTTGTCTCCGTATCCGGAAAGCTTCCGTTCCGCTTCCGCGATCGCATCGGCATCGAGATCGAAGCCGTAGAGCCTTCCGTTTTCTCCGAGCTGCCCCGCGATTTCCTCCGCATGTCCCGCGCCGCCGAGCGTCCCGTCGAGATAGCTTCCGTCCGCCTTGATCGCAAGCGCATCCGTCGCTTCCTTTAACAGGACGGAGACGTGTCCGAACGCTCCCGCGCCGCCTGCGCTCATATCCTGAGCCCGTAGGTGCTCATGGTCGCTGCGATGTCCTCAATGTCCTCAAAGGTGGAAGCGCCGTCCCAGCGTTCGCGGCTCCAGATTTCCAGTCTCGGCCCCACGCCCACGACCACCGCTTCCTTTTTGATGTCCGCATGGTCCAGAAGATTCTGCGGCAACAGGATGCGTCCCTGTTTGTCCGGCTCCGCGTCCACGGCGCCGCCCAGGAAGAAACGCGAAAGCTTGCGGGCGTCCGCATTGTCCAGCGGAAGCTGCCGCAGCTTTTCGTCAAAGATGTCCCATTCCTCCGGCGCAAAGGCATAAAGGCATCCGTCAAAGCCCTTCGTCACGACAAAGCTCTCCGTCAGTGCCTCACGGAACCTGACGGGAATGCAGATGCGCCCCTTGGCGTCGATATTATGGCTGTAGTTCCCACGGAAGGTTGTGCTCAAAATCTCTTTTCCTTTGCATCCACCACGAATCACCACAAAATGACATGATTCACCACTTAAACCCATTCTAATACACTTTATCGGAAAAAACAATCACTTTTTTTAGTTTTTTTTAAAAAATAGGGATGAACATATGATCGAATTGTTTCGCCATAAATCACGCAAAAAAAAGAACGGATGCCGCCTGACGCGACACCCGTCCTTTACTCCCTTTCCGCAAACCGCTCTTGCGAAGAACTACTCCTCATCCGCAGGGAGAATTTCCCACGTCCGGTACAACTCCGTGAAATGCTCCCCGTCCGTGCTCCGGTAACACACATGACGCATCTCCCGGTCCTCCCCTGTACCCTTTGCAACCTGAAACCGGCAATAGACCACGGCACCATCGGAAGAAAGTTCTTCGAGCCATGATGATGCGCGCCATGAGTCCTCCCCTGCGCCATCTCCTTCTACCCACTCCAGCACCTTCTTTGCCTCCCCGCCATGATACGGCATGGCATACACGCCGTCCGACTCGGCATACAGCAACAGTTCTTCCTTATCAAAGAGCGTATAGGCATCCCCATATCTTACGCCCGCCGCCAGGTCTTCCGCCAGCCCGTCCGTCACCTTTATGCTTTCATCTCCGTGTTGCAAATACAGGCTGTTAACACTTGAACGGCATAACACACTGCCGTCACGGGAGATTTGGCAGGGGTTGTAAAAATCGGAATAACTGTTATCATGTATCAGTCTGCCTCTTCCGCCGGACTGTTGGTCCGCAAGATACAGGTTGCCGTGATCGAAATCCTCATACACCGCATACCTGCCGTTACCGCTCAGGATCGCCTCCCGCACACCGGAAGCTCCGAATCTTCGCGGGCGCAGGAACGCATCAATCCAAAACAGATCTCCGTGCCATGTGGCGTAATGCTCCCTCCCGTCGCCCGTACCGTCAAAGAACAGGCAATGCCGAAAATCCCGTATCGTTGCGTGAAAACGAGTTGCTTCCCAGCGTCCCATGCTGCCCAGACCACGCTGCGGCTGCAGTATCCCCGGCCGGGAAATCCCGCGCGGTGTCACCAGTCCCGCCCGGTAATGCCTCTCGTTTGTGTAACCGTACAGCACGCCCTCAAACCTGCCTCTCTCATAGATCCTGAGAACCGTACCGTTATCGCAGATGAGCTGTGTTCCGTCGCTGTTAAAAAGCAGATACAGATCTTCATACGACAAAACATGTTCCGGCGTGCCGCCGGCACAATGATACAACACCGATTTGCCGTCCCCGTGAATGACGGCGTACCAGATTTCACTGCCATCATCGGTGATCACTATGGGCCGTATGTCCCCCTTTTCTTCCGTAATGATCTCCGTTTCCTCCCTGCCCGTTTCGCGGGTAAGGAGTACGTGATTGACGTCCTCTCCCTCTCCGGTGATTTCCGCATAGAGCACCCTGCTTCCGTCCGGTGACAGCACACCCAGATTCGCCGGATGTTCCGAGAGCACGGAAACACGGCCGTTCCTTATGGCATGCAGTTGAAACGGTCCGTTTTCATCGCTGTCCGGTGCCGAAGCCCACAGGAGCGTGCTGCCGTCCGCGCTGATCCGGGCACCCAGCGTGTTTTTTGCGATATGCTCATGGCTTCCGTCACGGCGGATCAGCCAGAGTGATCCGTCATGATTGTCAGCGTCATCCCTATCGATTCCATGGGCGGCGGTCTGCCGCACCGCTTCCTCATAGGCAGCAATATCCCCGTCATAATCATATGTCGCCAACGCCATGGCGTCATGTCTGTCATCGAAGGTAACTACTCCGGGCCTGCCCGGAAGGATTACCTTTTGATTCTCCGGGGTAATCACAAGACTGAGGTCACCCGTTCTGAGCACCTCAAAGCGCCCCTCCGTGATGATATAGTTGCCTTCCGGAATCTCCACCTGCGCACAGCCCTGTAACATCAGTCCCGCACACAAAACAAGCATAAACACCGTAAGTATGATGTTTGCTCTCTTTCCTGATTTCATGAGATTCATCTTCTGTTATTCCTCCCTGCTTCTTACTCAAAAAGGGAATAAGGGATGCGCAGTTCCTCATCGGGCAGTTTCAGGCGCATCACCTCCGCATCGGTCCGGGCGTCATACACGATCACATCGATCTGCCAGTTCTCTTCTCCCGAAAAAATCTGTGTGATCTGCATGGCCATGCCGTACCATTTCAGTATCAGGGAGGTATCCATCGACAAATCCGCGGCATGTCTCTCTTCCACCGCGCTCCCGTAAACATTCATCGTCTTACGGTCCCTGCTGATATCCACTTCCCATCCCTCGTAATTGTATTCCTTCTTTCTTTCCTCCGCGCTTTCGATCAGACGGTCCGCGTAGGAAAGCCATTCTCTTCTTTGCGTGCGGTTCACCGTAAACATCATCGTCCCGTCTTCGGCAAGGCCTACGGCCTCGCAGAACTGTGTTGTCGCAAACGTTTTTTTCATCTCGGATTCCCTAAAGAAAAACGGCTTGACAGCATAGATACGGCTGGCGCCGCCGGTCATCCAGGTCAGCCCGAGGACGACGCAGATAAACAGCGCGGCGGCAACAAGCGCCGTGATCACCGCGTCGCGGACCCGGTGTGTCTTTCTGCTTTTTTCGTGCAGAAAGGATATCGTTGCGGCATCCATGATCTTTTTCGGAACATAGAGCACGTTCTCCCCCCGCACCACGGACAGCACAAAGCATTTGCGGCTTTCGTCAATCGCGTCCAGCCCGTCATAAGGAAGCGTCACGGAAGACACCGCGGATTCCTTTTCAAAGTGATCCGCATAAAAACGAAAAAGTGCGCCCTTTTTCCCCGTTCTTTCCTCCAGCGTTTGCCCTGTCCGGTAAATATGTCTTACACGCAGCAGAAGCATCAGCACCATAAGAAGCGGCAGGCAAAGAAGCAGCACCGCCGTAAGCGGGATCTTCACGCCCCGGAAGAAAAAGGCGGTCAGCGCGACCGCGGCGCAAAGCCAGATACCCGCAAACGCCGCAATGCGCCTGGGCCTGAGCATCATGTGCAGATGTATCGTTCCCAGAAAGCCTTCCCAAAACGTCGGGGCATACCTTACCTCACCGATCAGCTGATTTGTTTCCGTCATTTACCGCTACTCCTTTCGTTCTGCTTCTTCAACAATCTCACGGAACTCCTCAAAACCTGCCGGGAAGTTGTTAAAATGATAGCTCTCCCCGTCGTAAACGTATTGGCCTCCGTTTTCGTCCACAAAGACAATTTTCCAAACAAAGCTGCCGTTGGTATACTGTTCTTCGTCCCTGTCGCTGATATCTGCTTCCCATAAGTCTGTTCTGCACAGATCCGCAATGGAACGCAATTTTTCGGCAGACGCCTCGCGCAGATCGTGAGGGATCATATCATTTCCGTAAAACAGAAGATGATCCATATCAAAATAGTTCAGTTTTGCCGGCAATCCTCCGGAATGACGATAAACATACATACCACTCAGACGTGTCCCCGCTTTCAGACCGCCGTTCGGTTTCATCTTCAAAAGATCACTATAAAAAGCATCGGCGGCATCGCTGTCAAGTACCCCCAATGCCTCACTGACAACTGCTTCAACCGCCCTGAATGTCGGCGGAACATTTGTGTACTCAAATGTTTCCCCCTGATACGCGTACATTGAACCGTCCGTTGCTTCAAACACATACATCCAAACATACGGCTTATTGATCGACATCTTCTCTTCTCCGTCGTACACTGCGTCCCAAAGATGAATCCGGTAGGTATCCGTCATTGCGCGAAGCCCCTCCTCTGTTCCTTCCGCCAGCGCATGCGGAACAAGATCCTGTTCGTAAAACAGATGATTCTCAAGATCAATATAATACTTCCGGAGCGGGCCTCCCGCAGTCTGCCTGAGCACATACAATCCCCGGAGCAATGTACCTTCCTTAAGGCCACCGGTTGGTTTTAGTTTACCAATCCTTTGAAAATAATCTTCCTCCCTGTCATCCGTGATCACTTCACCCGATAACTCCGCTCCGTTGATCAGACCCTTTATCGTATCGAGGTGGTAACCCGTGTAATCCAAAAGCGGAATCTCCTGCGCATACGCCGCATCGAGAATCGCATCCTCCACCTCTTCCACCGCGTTGATAAACTGCCCCGCATCCACCTCCAGCAGAGAGCCGAATACGAGGTCCTTGTTCTCAATCACGCGACCGGCCTCGTCATAAAAGACATATTCCGGTTCTTCCACGCTTTTGCCGAGTATCAGATAGACACACATACGAGCGCGGTCATTTGACAGCACATAGTGACCGTCGTTCCTGCTGATGAAATCGTAATTTTCCGCCAGATGATCCAGCACGGCGCGGTTGATCTGACGGATCACCGGACGTTCGTCAAATAAGGCCTTCAGCGCTCCGTTGTCATAGAATTCATACGCCAGATCGTTTTTCTTCAGAAAGGGAACCATCGGACTGATATCATTGAAGTCTCCCTCACCGGACCTGATTCTGCCCCGGTATCCCGCCTTCAGCACAACAAAACCGATCCCGTATTCCTCCCACCGATCCTTTAACCTCAGATTTTTTTCGGTTAAATAGTTGCCCTCTTCATCATACGGTCTCAGCCGGCCGGAAAGGATCTGTTCCCGTTCCGTCTCCCTTCTTTCCTGCAGCTCCCGGTTCTCCGCCCTGTTTCTCATGACAAAGAACAGCACCACGGCCAGAAGTATGATCCCGAACAGCAGGGATGGCATGAGTTCCTCTAAAAATGATTTTTCCTTCTTTTCCATGGAACGCGTTCCTCCGCAATGCAATTATACTAAAACGTCTATCATAAAACCGCTCATAATTTGATGTTTTTTTTGCGATTTTTGTCTGCGTCGCCATGGATGGCGGGGCAGGGTTGCTTTGTGGTATACTATGCGTTTGGGAGGAGATCGTTTCATGCGAAAGCATTCCGACAGTTTTATTTCCGTCATGTCCCGTGCGCTGCTGCTGCCGCTCCTTGCGGCGGCCCTGCTGTGTGCGCTTTTCACCGTGGCCGCCCCGCCCGCCACGCTTACGTCGCGGGCCGGACAACAGGATACGGCAACGGAGCTTGCGCTCAACGTGCAGGCCGGAGATAACAACGTCCCGCAGCTGACGGACGACGATTACCTCACCTTTGTGAACGTGCCGGCGGGGCAGACGCTGACGCTCACGGCGGAGGAACCGATGGCGGGGATTTACATCGAATGGGCGGACCCGAAGGAGCATACGCTCTGGACGCTTGAGGCGAACGGCGAGAGCTATACGGGCGGCAGCAATGATTTTCTGCACGAATACGCCGTGATGCCCGGCGGGAGCGCTCCGGAGTGTCAGATCACGCTGGAGGAGGACCGCATCATCTGCAACATCCACGCCTATTCCGCGGGGGAGCTGCCTGCGGACGTGCAGGTCTGGGAGCCTGCGCTCGCCAGGGCGGACATCCTCGCCATTGCCACGCACGCGGATGACGAACTGCTTTACCTCGGCGGCGTACTGGCCACCTATGCCGGCGAGCAGAAGCTGCGCGTGCAGGTGGCGCACATGGTCAATTTCCGGATCGCGGAGCCCATCCGCGAGCACGAAAAGCTGGACGGTCTCTGGACGGTCGGCGTGCGCGCCTACCCCGTCACCTTCCCGATCGAAAACGATGATTACAGCGAATCCATCGCACAGGCCGAGCGGCAATACGACAGGGATGCCGTGACGGGACACGTGACGGAGATCATCCGCCGCTTCCAGCCGCTCATCGTCGTGACCCAGGCCTTCAACGGCGAATACGGGCACGGCGCGCATATGCTGCTGGCGGCCGCGGTCGCGGACGCGCTGGAGGAGGCGCCGGATGCGACGAAGCGTCCGGAATCCGCCGCACAGTACGGGGTCTATGATGTCCCGAAGGCCTATTTTCATTTGTATGAGGAAAACAAGATCTATCTGGACATGCGCGCACCCCTCTCCTTTGCGGGCGGAAAGAATGCCCTGGAGATCGTGACCGAGGCCTTTGGGAAGCATGTCTCACAGACCTACACCAGATTCTACGTTTCGGACGAGACCGCACAGGAACACCGCAACATCGCGGACTTCGGTCTCTACCGCACGCTCGTCGGCACGGATACCACGCCCGACATGACGGAGCACATCACCACCTACGCGGAGCAGGAGCGGATCGCGCTGGAGGAGGCGCAGGCCCGCGAGGAGGAGCAGCGCCGTCAGGAGGAAGAGGCGGCAAAGGCGGAGGCCGAGGCCGCGCAGCACGCCCTGGAAAAGGAAGAGGCCGAAAACGCCATCCGCGAGGAGGAGGAGCTGCGGCAGGACTCCGGCCGCACGGGTCTCATCATCGGCGTGACCGTCGGCGTCCTTGTGCTGATCATTCCGCTCGTCATCTCCAATACCGTGCGCTGGACGGACGCAAAAAAGCGGCGCTCACGGAGAAACCGCAGGCACCGCTGAGCATCGTCTCTTTCCGGCAAGGGATCAGAGGTTTTCTTCTTCCGTATTCTCGCGGATGTTCGCCACCTTCCAGACACCGTCTCCGGTCCGCACCAGATAGATCGTGGAATTAAAGACATCCGTCCGGGCTTCCCCGGTCTTCGTCAGGGTCATGTGCATTTCCAGGTAAACATCCACCGCGGCCGTATTCTCGTCATACTTGACGACGCGTGTCACCGCCTCGTTTGTGAAGGGCGGATTGTTCAGCGTGTGCGCCGAGGTGAAGGTGATGTCAATGGAGGAACCCCACTGCTTTGCCTTTTCCTGCATGCTGGTGCCGGGGATGAAGTAGGGCTCCAGCTGGCCGTAGCCGTGGAGGTTGCCGCCGAGATCATCCCTTAAGAACATCGACCACTGCTTCGCAAACTGAATCGCGTCAAAATCAATCCCCGCTTCCTCCGTGGAGGCAAAGGTATGGGAGGCCTCATAGGTTTCCGTGAGATCGATGTTTTCCTGCACCGTCACCGGGAACTGCACGCCGTTCTCCGATGCAACGATGGCCGCCTCCTTTGTCAGGTGATCCACGACATAGGTGTGGATGGCCGGCACCGCCACATGCTCCGCGCCGTCGGCAAAGCCCTGGAAGGACTCCGTGCTGACCGGATCCTGCAGCGGGCGTCCGTTCACCGTCACCTCAAAAACGGAGGGTGCCTTGATCTCATAACGGAAAAACTCCACATCCGGCTCCGCTTCGTAGCCCGCGAATTCCAGGATGTCATAGCTTAAGAGATCCATCCAGCTCTTCTGCTCCAGGCTCTTCAGATAGGTGGTGAAGAGCTTGCGACCGTCCTTGTGAACGCTGTAGGCCTTTTCGTCTCCCCGGTCCGCGTAATCCGCGCGGCGGATCACGAGATCGGAGCCGTCCGCAAGGAAGGCGCGGATGTTGGTCGCGGCCTCCTCCGGCGTTTCATAGACGGGGTTGCTCACAAACATGGACTGAATGTCCGCTTCGCTCAAATCCGCAAGGTGTGCGCGGATCACGGTTTCCGGAACATTGTCGCGGTAATCCTCCATGGTCCCGCGGACGCTTCTCACGATGATGATGAGCGCGATAAGCAGGACGGCCACAAGGATGCCGTAGCCGATCCAGAAGGCCTTGCTCTTCTTTTTCTTTCTCTTTTTCTTATGGGAGGTAACGTTGGAGAAGCCCTCCGCACGTCTTTTCGTTCCAGAAGACGCGGTCCTTCCGGCGGACGGCTTCTTCGTGCCGGAAGCACTCTTCGTTCCGCCGGTGCTCCTTGCGGCCGCTGCGCTCTTCGTTCCGCTGACGGGCTTTTTGCCGCCCGCAGTCTTAGCGGAAGCCGCCGGCCTTGTGCCGGAGGAAGGCTTTGCTCCGGCAGCGTTTCTCGTGCCGGTGGTCTCTTTTTTTATGCCTGCGGCTGCCGAGTCCTTCCGCGCCTGCACGGAGCGGTCCTCCAGAAATTCATCCCATTCCCAGTTCTGATCCAAAATCCTTCTCTCCTGTCTTTTACTGTTCGGGTGCCACCAGGAACGAGGTCGGAATGTTCCAGGAGGAGTTCGCATAATACAGTGTCACGCTGGTCTGTAAGTATTCGCCGTTATAATACATGCTGGTGGAGGAGCCGCCGTCGAGGTTGGCCGCGTTCACCGCACCGTAGCGCTCCATCACGTCGATCAGATCGGAGGCCGTCGCGCCCAGATGTCCGTTCGCACCCCTGCCGTCCGTCACAAAGAGCAGCACCCTGCCGTCCGCCGTCTGCCCGATGGCCGTGCGGGGATTCGCGCCGGAGCCCATGCCGTTCATCTCGCGGCGCTCGCCGTTGATGATGAGCTTCACGAAATGGTTGTTGGCGTCCGTCGCCTCTTCCTGAAAGGCCACCGCATCGCGGATGCGCTCCTGCTCGATGATCTGGCGTACCTGCGCCTCCCCCATGCCGTTGATGTCAATGATGTTGAGGATGTTGTCCTCATTAAAGCCGATCAGCACAAGACCCTGGTGGGCAAGCCCCGTCATGTTCTGGATCTCGCCGTGCACCACCACCGGTCCGTAAGGGTGTCCGCCCTTGTTGCCGGAGGATTCATATAAGCCCCCGTTGATGCCCGCGACCGCGCCCTGTTCATTCACGATCGTATGCAGCTCCTTGCCGTATTCGCCCCAGGGATAGGTCGTGCCGACAAAGACGCGGGAGGGATCCTTCACGATCATCATCGTGCCGGTGTAATTATCCCCGGCGACCTTCTCCACGACGATCGGCTCCGTCTGCTCCTCCGCCGTCTCCGGATCCTCCTGTGCGATCTGGATGAGCGAGGCATCGGAATCCTGCTCCATGGCCACCATGGAATTCTTGTTCACGATTTCCTGGATCACCTCATTTTCCAGCACCATGCCGACAACCCATTTCATCTGTCCGGTCTCCAGCATGCTCGTCACAAAGAGATCCCTTGCCTCCACGCTCGGTCCCTTCACGATGATCCGGATGGAAAGAAAGACGACCAGCACCGCCCAGAGTACAATGGTCAGAAGGACGAGCAGTGTGCGCAGAATGTACTTTACGGCTTTGTTCATGTGTTTTCCTCTTGTTCCGGCGTTTCCGCCTCTGCTGCCGCGTTCACGGCCTCCTCTTCTTTTTCTTCTGTATTCTCTGTATTCTCCGCTTCCGCTGTCCGCACGGCCGAAGCCCTTCTGCGGAAGGTCAGGATCACCGCGCAGGCCGCAAGGAAAAGCGCGCCGCCCAGCACCTGCGATACCGCGATTTCCGTCCCCGGGAAGCGCAGCTGGTCTGTCCTTAAGCCCTCGATCAGGCAACGCCCGAGGCCGTAGCCCCCGAGATAGATCCACATGCGCTCGCCGTCAAAGCGGCTCATCTTCTTTTTTGTAAACAGCAGCATCAGCACCAGCAGGCAGAGGTTCCATGCGCTTTCATACAGAAAGGTCGGATGCACCTGAATGTAGTTGGTGCCGGCCTCCACATGCGCCGCAATGTCCGGCGTGATGTCCGAAGCGCGGACCGCGGCCAACGGCAGGCGCATCGCAAAGAGGCTGTCCGTATAACCGCCGAAGGCCTCGCGGTTGGTGAAATTGCCCCAGCGCCCGAGGATCTGTCCGATCAGGACACCGTGCACCATCACGTCCGCGTAGCGCAGGAAGGGCAATGATTTGCGCCGCATATACACGACAAGTGTCACGACGGCGGCGATCAGTCCGCCGTAAAAGGCCAGTCCCCCCGCGCGCAGGTTGAAAATCTGCAGGAGGTTGTCCTTGTACGCATCCCAGGAGAAGATCACGTAATAAATCCTTGCGCCGATGATGCAGAACACGATGCACCAGATCGCGGAATTCCAGACCTCTTCCCCCTTCAGACCTTCCCTCTCCGCCATCTTCGAGCAAATCACCACCGCCAGCAGCATCCCGCAGGTGATGATGATGCCGTAGAGCGCGATCTCCACGCCGAAGACGGTAAAGCTCCGCGGCACATTGGAAAAGCCGATGCCCAGATGCGGGAAGGCGATCTCTGTTTCCGTCATACGTTGAACCGGAAGGTAATCACGTCGCCGTCTTTGACGATGTATTCCTTCCCCTCCATGCGCATCAGGCCCTTTTCCCGCGCGGCGGCAACGCTTCCCTCGCGCACCAGGTCCTCATACGAAATGACCTCCGCCTTGATGAAGCCGCGCTCGAAATCCGTGTGGATTTTGCCGGCGGCCTTCGGCGCCTTTGTGCCGACGGGGATCGTCCAGGCCCTTGTCTCATCCTCACCGGTCGTCAGGAAGCTCATGAGGCCCAGCGTCTCATAGCTTGCGGCGATCAGCTTATCCAGACCGGAGCTGCTCATGCCAAGCTCCTGCAGAAATTCCTGTTTTTCCTCCTCCTCCAGCTCGGAGAGCTCCTGCTCCACCTTGGCGCAGACGACAAAGACCTGCGCGTCCGTTTCCTTTGCATGTGCGCGCAGTGCCTGCACCTGTGCGTTGGACTGAGCGTCATCCGCAAGATCCGCGTCCTCCACATTGGCCGCAAAGATCACGGGCTTATTGGTCAGTAACTGATAGCCGGAAAGCCAGGCACTCTCCTCCTCATCCGCGCATTCGATGCCGCGCACGGGAAGATTCCCCTCGAGGCGCTCCTTGATGCGCAGCAGAAAGGCATGCTCCTTTCCGGCCGTCTTGTCCATCCGGGCGGTCTTTGCGATCTTTGCGATGCGGCGCTCCAGCACCTCCAGGTCCGCAAAGATCAGCTCGATGTCGATCGTCCCGACATCGCGCACCGCATCGATTGTACCATCCACATGCGTCACATTTGTATCTTCAAAGCAGCGCACGACATGGACGATCGCGTCCACCTCACGGATGTGCGCAAGAAACTGGTTCCCCAGGCCCTCGCCCTTGGAAGCCCCGGCCACCAGCCCCGCGATATCCACGAATTCGATGGTCGCGTAGATCGTCTTTTTGGAATGAAAGAGCGAAGAAAGCCTGTCCACCCGCTCATCCGGCACGATAACGATGCCCTTGTTGGGCTCGATCGTGCAGAAGGGGTAATTGGCCGCCTCCGCCCCCGCCTTCGTTAAGGAATTAAATAAGGTACTCTTGCCGACATTCGGCAGACCCACAATGCCCAATTTCATGCAGCTGTCTCACTCCCCTGTGTCAAAAAGTCTCAACAGCTGATTTTACCACAGAATGTGGTTATTTACAATGAAGTGCATCTAAATCTTGCATTTCCGTCACCTATGCAGGAAACCCGGTATTGGACGTTTATTCGTTATTATATAAACGAATTTACGTTTTTTGTAAAAACACAAAATCAAATGCACTTCATCGTCGTCTAACAATATGGAAACGCTTTGGGATTCGCCGGCAAGGGCAGCGCAGGGAGGTGGCGATGAAGGACAAGGCGGTATTGCTCCTGCGGTATCTGATACATCGTGACAGGAATGCATACGAGATGCCGGAGGAAATCAGAAAGAAAGGAAATACCCGTGCCGCGCGGAAGGCTGCTGTACGCGTGAAACAGAAAAACAAACAAACGAAGGGAGGAGAACATCATGAAACAAAAAACAACACGCACCTTACGGAACCTTAGGAAACGCACTGTGGCGCTCCTTGCGCTTCTGTGCGCACTGCTTGCCGTAACGCTTTCCGGCTGCGGGGGCGGATCAAAGGGGAAAGAATATGTCGGGTATTATACCTACCTGTGGGATGATTTCAAATGGAGTGACCAATACAGCCACAATTACATCGGACTGCAGATCTTTCCGGACGGGACTGCAGTCTATATGAGCGAACTCAATGGCAGCCACCGCGGGACACTGGAGATCGAGGACGGCGAAGCGCACATCTATCTGACAAAAGCGTATGATCGTGGCGGCGAATCGGCCTCTTCCTATGCCCAATACTGCCCGTTAACACTGAAGCTCACCGACGGAGGGAAATCCGCCCTTCTTTCCTCTGCACACCCGGACTGGATGACAGACAGTTTTGATGTCGTTGACGAACAGACCTTTGTAGAATTCATCAATAAAGCCAGTTATAACAAAATCGTATCCTATGACGGCAAAAACTGGGTGACCTATGAGGAACGCACGCAATAAGGGAAATTCCCGGGCCATCACGATATCAACCAAATCATCACACTACATTGACTGGAGGGAGTACATCATGAAACACATCACAAAGACACTCTTGAAGGAACGGAACCCATACACCATCCGGATCACGGCGATACTATGCGTCATGGCACTTGTGCTGACGACACTGACAAGCTGCGGTGGAAAGGAAACAAACAATGCGGAGGCAGCGCTTTCCTCATTAATCAACGAGTTTTCACCAAAGCCAACCGCACCATCACCGGCCGCGCTGCCTGTAACAGCGGAATCCAACGCCGCGGAAGAAGCAGAAGTCATGGAGGCGGAAATGGCTCCGGAAGCGCCTGAGGCAGAAATGGCTCCGGAAGCACCCGAGGCAGGAATGCCTGAAAGCGGCTACGACAAAAGCTTAGCCAGCATCCGCACGAGGGACAGCTTACTCTTTGAGCGGGACGGTGTGCGCTTTGTTTTCGACGGTATTCGTGTTGTGGACGAAGGCCTCATGGTGGCCTACTTTGATTTCACGCTGGAGAACAATCATCCGGACAACAAAATCGCGACAGTCGAAATGCAGTCCATCTGTTTCAACGAACTGGAGCCGGAAGGGATCATGTATATTTTCGATCCGCTCGGCGAATGGAGCCGCGTGGAGGCCGGGGAAACAAGGAGTGTGTCCACGCAAAACGGGTATGAAACGGGCAGATATGATCACTCCATCCTGTCCGCGCTTGGTGTAAGTCCGGAGGAATTCCCGATTGAAACAATCGGTTTCGCCTTCAAAGTTCAGATCGGTTCCGACAGCGAGGAGGAATGGCACTATGTGACACTTGAAACTGCGGATTACAACGGAAAGAGCTACCGCAAATACTTCGGCGATCCTGTCGCCTCCTTCGACGGAACATACATCACAACCGGCGAAGCGTACACACTGGACATCTATGCACGTCTGGATGATCTCGGCACGACCGTTATCCTGCTTCCGGCGGAGGGTTCTGAAAAACACTTCCAGCCGCTGATGACGGTAAACCTGGGTGCAAACGGCAAGCAGATGTCTAATGCCATGAATGATCAGACGTATCAGAACACAACACTTGCATACCAGCAGATCTTCTATCCGACAGGCGGCACGATCCTGCGCTGTGCCAAAACGGAAGACGAACTGCGCAAAAGCATGGAGATCGGACCAAACGAACCCCTGGAAATCCAATTGCTCGGTCCCTCCTTCGAAGGCGGTGCACTGACCCTGTTCACCAGATAACGGTCCTCCTGCGCAAAAACGACAGGGGCTGTGCGAAGCACAGCCCCTGTCATTTCCAGCTTTATCATTCACACCGTCACGGTTTCACGCATTCTCCCGTAAACTGCCTCCGGCTCGCTGTCTTCACCGGCATCATGAATCGCACGGACGATCTCCTCTATCCTTCCGCGTTCTTCCTCAAGTTCGTCCGCGATCCGATCAATCTCCTTTCCCCTGGACAGTTTTTTCTGCACTTGAATGATCAGGCGGAGATCTCTTCCTTCTTCTCTGCCTTCTTCTCTGCCTTCTTCCCTGCCTTCTTCGATTGCCGCTTCCCGTGTGACACGGATCAGATCATCGTCATGCATTTTCTGTACGTATTCATTCCACATGGCTGTTTTTGTCACCTCCGTGCTGTTTTTGACATCCTCCACGATCGTATGCAGACGCTGCAGTGCATCGCTGACTGCGTTTTCCTTCCTTGACGAAACAATATACCGCAACAGATCTCTCAGTTCTTCCGAACAGTCTCCGGCTTCTCCTTCGCAGTACAGGAACAGGTTTTCCGCACCGTCTTCATAGGGCATATCCGGCGCTTCGACACATCTGTTTCTGACCGTGTATACCATCCGGTTTAAGTCGAAGGGGTCAAAATCCGTAATAAAAATGATATAGACCCGCGGCAGTTTCTCATATGATACACCGGAACGTAACTGCAGATGATCAATCATCGACCGGTAGAAGCGCACTCTTTTTGGCAGGAACGGCTTTTCGTATGCCTTCTTTTCCGGCTCATAATCATAGATATCCGTCGGCAGTTGTATTTCCGAAGTTTCTTCCAAATACTCCTCCACGAGGAAGTCCAGTCGAGATCCGTGTTTCTCCGGATAAGAATTCGGCAGATGCTTCTGTACATGCACCCTCAGCCTGCCGGGCTCTCTTCCCAGAATCGGTCTGAGTAATAATCTGCTGAACTCCTCTGCCGTATCCTCTTTCGTGGCAACCTGATCGAATAAAAAGCCGTCGATCAGGTTCATCTCACGTACTCTTCGTTTTACTTCCTCCTCAGAAAGTTGAATTCTTTGTTGATTTTCCAAATGCCACCTCCTCCGGCTTTTGGTATACCGGGAGAAAGCGCACCTGTCTCCGTATAGTATACCACAAATAGTGTTTTCCTGTTGATACGATTACTCCCTTTGCAATACATGGTGCAGTTTCTGTGGATCCTGTACTGAACAGTACGCGAAACTTCTTTGCATGCGATGAAAAAGAATCTTTCTGTCGTGATAATCATAGCATGGCCTGATATTATTTGTCAATATTTCTTTATGTTATGTTTATCTTATTTTTATCTACTGGAAATTAACGGCATCTCCTTGTCATCTTCCCTGCAGGGGGATCTTTGTAAGGACGGTCACACAAGGATTTGCCAAACCCTTCCCCGTATGTTACGCTTTCCCTGTCGCCGGGAAGGATATGGATCGCATGTGTCAGGAAAGGATACTCGTATGGAATACACACAGAAAATGAGCGGTATGACCTATGCAGAAGCAGTCGGAAATGCGCTGAAAGGTGACCAGAACGCCTTTCGCTTTCTGTATGAAAGCACCTGCCGCGACAAGTTCTACATGGCACGGCAGTATATGAAAAACGATGAGGATGCAGCGGATGTGCTGCAGGAATCCTATCTGAAGGCCTGGCAGCGGCTGCCCACTTTGACGGATGCGGAGAAGTTTCCCCAGTGGCTTTCTTCCATCGTCGCGCGTACGGCGCTGGACGCACTGAAAAAGAAGCAGCCCGTGCTGTTCTCAGACCTGTCAAAAGAAGGCGGGGAAGGCGAAACCTTTGAATACGAGGAGATGGATCTCCGTGCGGAATACCAGCCGGAGAAAGCTTTCACGGATCAGGAGACCTCCTTCCTTCTGAAGGAAATGATCGACTCCCTCTCCGACGAACAGCGCATGTGCGTGCTGATGCATTATGTGGAGGAGATCCCGGTGCAGGAAATCGCGGATGCGGCTGGCTGCTCCAGGGGTACGGTGCTCTCCCGCCTCAGCTACGGACGTAAGAATCTGCGTGCAAAAGCGGCGGAGTTGGAGCAGAAGGGCTACAATCTGCTCGGTCTTACCGGCGTGGCACTGCTGTACCACCTGCTGCAGCGCGCATCCGTGACAAAGGAAGCGGCGGATACGGCCAACGCACTTTCGCATGTTTCGGAAACGGTACTTTCCGCAACCTCCGCTTCCGCTACTGCCGCCGCATCGGGAATGAAAGTGAAAATCGCCGCTGCCGTCATCGGAATTGCGGTGATCGGCGCGGGAGGCTATGCCCTGACACGCGGCGGCTCTTCCATCCCACAGGATGCCGCGGGTACGCCTGCCGTCTCCGCCTCTGAGGAGGTGACCGTCTCCACCGGTACCGCGGACGCGTCCGGCGGAACGGGTGCCGATGACAGTGCTGCGTCTGTGACCTCCGATGCCACGGACAGCGCTTTGGCGCAGACTTCGTCAACGGACGAAAGTGTGGCGGCCGTCACACTGACCCCGCAGGAAACGAATGAAGAGGAACACGAAGGACTGGAAGACGCCTTTGCGACGGAGGAGGAAGTTCTCGCGGCGCATGCCATGCTGGATCAGGAAGTGCTCGACCGCTTCGAAGAACTCCTCGCCTCCGTCGGCGATAATTCCTATTACGAGTGGATCTGGTTTGACGACGATGCCTTTCCCGATCTGGTCATTGCGGATGCGGACAATGTCCCGCGCCCCGGTGTGACCACCTTCCATCTCTACCACGGCGATTCCGCAGAGCATCTGATGGCGAAGAATCCGCAGGATCCGACACTGGCAGGACCTTACACCTTTAACGAATATCTGGAGGGCCACGGACCCGTCACCTACTTTGCAAACGGATATGTGGTCTATCCAGGTTCCGTTAATTATTTCTCTCCCCGGCAGGGGATGATGTACACAACGGAGTATCATGAAATCGACGGTGCAATGATGTATCTATTCGCGGAACTGGAGGATGGCTTCTTCCGTCTGGGAAAAGTTCTGGTCCGATACGAATATACCGTGGAGGGTCCGGAAAACAATCCGAAACGGGTGCCGCTGCCCGAGGGAGAATACCGGTACACCCTGCTTGATTTCTCTGATCCCAACCTCGCGGAACGGGAAATCACGGAGGAGGAGTTCCTCCGGTTAAGTGAAGTCGGCAGGGTCATCCGCTTCGCAAGAGAGTGAGCGTGAAAAGGAACGCGCCTGCAACTCAGGGATAGAGCAGATACAGCGCGCGCAGCGTCAGGAAGGAAGCGACATCGTCTTCCCAGGAGGCACGGATGGCGCTTTCCTCCGCACCTTCTTCGATCAGCCGGCGCACCTCATCCGTCCCGAAGAGGTAATCCGCCATGGTTCGTCCCTTCGCGTCCGCCTGCCCGAAGAAGGAAATCTCCGGATGCGCCGCTTTCATCGCACGGTATGCTTCCAGGAGATACGACAGGTCGATCGCGCCCTTCGCACGAAGCTCCGTCATCGGGAGCGACCGCAGGTCTCTTCCCGCGCAGGCCTCTCCCGCAAAGGGCTGTCCGGAGGAAGCCTCCGGCGTAAAGGAGAAGTCAAAGCCCCCCGCGCCCGCAAGGTAAGGCGAGCCGTACACGGTGAAGGCCATGTCCGTGCCGCGCCCCACGGAAACCGCAGAGTTTTCAAAGAAGCAGAGCGAGGGATATAAGAGCACGGCCCGCGTGTCCTGCAGTGCGGGCGATGGTGCGGTCGTGATGTCCACAGGCGTATCATGCGTATAGCCCTGACAGGGAATGACCGTCAATTTCAGCGCATCCGCATGCTCCATCCAGCCCTCCCCTTTGATCATCTGCGCCATCTCCCCCAGCGTCATGCCGTGCACGACGGGAATCGGAATCACGCCGACCCCGGAGGCAAATCCATCCTGCAGCAGCGGTCCGTCCACAAAGTGTCCGTTCGGATTGGGGCGGTCCAGAAGGATCACCTCCTTGCCGTAAGCGGCACAGGCCTCCAGCAGGCGCAGCATCGTGATGTAATACGTGTAAAAGCGGCAACCGACATCCTGGATGTCCACGAGCAGCACATCGAAGGCAGCCATCTGCTCCTCTGTCGGCGCGTTCTGCGCACCGCCGTACAGGGAAATCACGGGAAGCCCGGTCTGCGCGTCCGTCCCGTCGGCGACCGCTTCCCCGGCTTGTCGCTCCCCGCGGAAGCCGTGCTCCGGCGCAAAGACCTGCACCAGCCGCACCTCCCGTTCCAGCAGCGCGTCCGCCAGATGCTTCTTCTCCCCCGCGTCCTTCACCACCGCCGTATGGTTCGCGTAAAGCGCCACGCGCTTTCCTTCGAGCAGCGGAAGGTATTCCGAAAAGCGCGCGTCCGCGCTGAGGACGTCCGCCGGCATCGTCCCCGTCACCAGAATATTTAATACGGTATTCAGCGAAGCGGAGGTATAGCGGCTGCCGGTAAAAAGATACTCGCTTCCCGGGTCCTGCACGACGGGCGAATTGATCCTGTTCGTCAGATAGACGATCACGAGCTTCTCCTCCGGATCGATCCGGACAATGGTGCCCGTGAAGCCGTTATGCCCGAAGGCCGTGGAAGCACCGCGTCCGCCGTCCTCCATATACCACCAGCCGAGCCCCCAGCCTGCCTCCGGCATAAGCCCCTTCGCCGTGACGGCGCGGATCACCTCTTCGGAGAAAAAGCGCTGCCCCTCATATTCGCCGTCCAGCATCAGCGAGGCCAGCTTCGCAAGATCCGTCGCATTCCCGAAGAGCCCCGCATGGCCGGAGACACCGCCCATGGCATACCAGGCGTTTTCGTCATGCACCTCCCCCTGCAGGGTGTGCGCGCGAAGCCCCTGCAGGCGCACGCGTCCGTCCAGGGTGTTTCCCGTGAGGGCCGTGGCCGCGATCTGTTCTTTGGAGAATCCGTGTTCCAGGGGGGTGTAAGTGATATGCGAAAGCCCGAGGGGCGTACAGAAGCTTTCCTTCAGATAGGTATCGAGATCCTTTCCCGTGACCTGCTCCACGACCAGTCCCAGCAGCATGTAATCCATGTCGGAATACACCGCGTCCGTGCCCGGCGCATAGACGAGCGGCACCCGGTAGAGCGCCTGCAGAATCTCTTCCCGGTCCGCGGAATGCAGAATCGTATCGAGGTAAAAACCGAAGCTGCGCGGATCCGCCGGACAGCCCGCGCTGTGATGCATGAGATCGCGGAGCGTGATCTCTTCCTTCCATTTGCGCATCGTCTCCGCGTCCGTTTCCCTGCGCTCCTCCGTGTGATCCAGAAAGGATTCCCCGAGGAAGGAGGCTACGGTATCGTCAAAGGAAATGACGCCGTCCGTCACGAGCTTCTGCAGGGCGTAATTGACGCCGAACATTTTTGTGACTGAGGCCAGATCAAAGAGCGTGTCGGATGTAACCGGTACCTGCGCAACCTCCCCGTTCACAAGAGGGTGCTCGATACAGGTCGTTCCCCAGGCCTTCTCATACACCAGCACCCCGTCCTTCATGACGGCAAGCTGCGCGCCCGGAAAGCCCTGCGCCACATCCCTTTCGACCATGCGCTCAAGGAGCGCGAGCCTCTCCACCGGGATGCCGCTCTCTTCCGGCGCCTCCGCCGTCACCTCCTCCGTCACCCCGGAAGAGGAAGCGGCCGCCTGCACCGCATCCGCCGATATCACGGGCGGCGTGACCTCCGTGCCGCCTCCGCAGCCGGCCGGCAGGAAGCACAGAAGTATAATCACTATGATTTGTTTGCATGCACGCATAGGCGTTGATCCCTTATCTCGCAAACCGGATATCCCTGCGACGCTGCAGTTATCACTCATGTCTGATGGGTTTCGATATAGGATTCAAAGAACGGTAACGACAGTGATAAATAACCGTATTCGTCCCCGTTCACCAGGCCGCGTTTGAGCAACCTGTTCCGGTAGGAGCCGAACTGATTCGGTGTCATCCCAAGGTCTTCCCGGATTTCACTGACACTTCCGGTCTTTGAGGCGGCAAGCGCTTTTAATATACGCTTGTCCAAACGGGACAGTTCCGACCAGATTTTATCGTAAGCATATTCTTCCAGATATTGTTTACACAGAGGCAACGCTTCCTCATAGTGTCCGTTATGTTCAAATGTATAGTATCCCAGAACCTGAAACGCGAACGGATAGCCGCGCGTCATTCTTGCCATCTGCAAAGCATCCGCCTCGTTGACGGAAAGAACCTTACGGTAGTTTGATGCAATAGAGCCGATATTCAGCGGCTTCAGATGAATCTTGGGCGCACGATGTAAAAAGGTCATCGCCTTATTGTTTTGCAGAACATCAATGTTTTCATACAATCCCGTCATCAGCAGAAAAATCGGAAGATCCTGCCTGACCATAATCTGAAAGGCACTCGCAAATTCCCGCATCTGCTTTGTATTTGTCACCTCGTCAATCGTGACAAGTACTTTCTTTTTCTTATCCCGGACGGTTTCCAGCATACGTCTCACAGCGATTTCAATGTCCGTGATCGGTTCGGCCCTGCTGATCTCAATGCCTATGCCAAAAACAGAAAGGTTGATTTTTGCGGATTTGAAATATGACGTCAGACGATTATCGTGATACAGGCCGGATGCAAGACCGGTAAGCAGATCTTTCGCCGCATTACACTCTGTGACAATCCAGTTCTTTTCCGCCCCGATTTTCTTTGCAATTTCCGTCAGAAAAACGGTTTTTCCGCTGCCGCGCACACCGGTAATCATATAGATCTGCTGTGCCGGCGGCTCGGACAGGAACTGCGTGATAATTTCATCCGTCTGCATCAGCCTTGTTATGGATTGGGAAGGCTCCTTCCCAAATATCATCGTATACGGGTTATGCTTCATTTTTATATATCTTTCTGAATGTTATATATCCTTATATATGTTCTGAATTCTTATATATCTCTATATATCAATGAAAATATTATATATCTTTGTATATCTTCTGTCAATCAGTGACATCGTGTTTGACCATTGTCAAAACAGGGGGCGGAGGCTCAGCAAAAGAGTTACTTCTTTGCCTTCTTCACATATACCGGGCGTTCGCCCTTCAGCTCCTCATACAGCAGCTTATAATCCTCATAGCGGATTCCTGCGATCTCCCCCGCGGCAAGCGCTTCCTTGACCGCGCAGTCCGGTTCCGTCAAATGCGTGCAGTTATCAAAGCGGCAGCGTTCCTCATAGGGCGCAAACTCCGCAATATACGCGTGCAGATCACGCGGCTCGATGTTTTCCGTTTTTAAGGACATAAAGCCCGGCGTGTCACAGAGATAGGATGGAACGTCCCCGGCGTATTCCTCCGAAAGCGCAAAGAGCTCGCTGTGCCTCGTCGTGTTTTTGCCGTGGCCCGTTTTCCAGGAGACGTCCCCCGTCTCCATCACGGCCTCTTCGCAGAGCGCGTTGATGAGGGAGGATTTGCCCACACCGGAGGGGCCGGCAAGGACGCTGGTCCTTCCCTTCAGCTGCGCAGCCAGCGCTTCGATTCCCTCGCCCGTCTGCACGCTCACGGCATGCAGTGCGCAGCCGCTCCCCGCGTAATCCGCCGAAAGCTCCTCCGCCGCATCCTCCGACAGGTCCTTTTTGTTAAAGCAAAGCACCACCGACAGGTCCTTCTGCCGCATCATGACAAGGAAGCGTCCGAGCAGATGATGATTGACCGCAGGGGATGCGCAGGCAAAGACCAGAAGCACCTGGTCGATGTTGACGACCGGCGGACGGATCAGTTCGTTTTTTCTCTGGTGAATCTCTTCGATGTTTCCTTCCCGGTCACCCTCATGCGTGACCTCGAAGGAAACGTTGTCTCCCGCAAGCGGACGAATGCCCTCGCGGCGGAAGGTGCCTTTCGCCTTGCACTGATAGACCGTGCCGTCGGCGCTTCTGACGTAGAAGAATCCGGCGACCGCGCGGATGATTTTGCCTTCCAACAGCTCCCCGCCCGTCATTCCGTCGTGAACTGGACGGTTCTGGTGATCGTCACCTGCTCGCTCGTCTCCGGCGCGGTAAAGGTCAGGAAGATCGTGCCGGAGCCTCTGGTGAGGCCGCGCGCCTCCACATCCAGCGGGAAGGTTGTCGTCTTCGTGTCCATGATGGACTGGTCATTCGCAATCTCAAAGCGGACATGGACCTCCACCCCCGCCATATACAGCTCGCTCTCCGTCGGCGCCTCGATCTGACCGACGTAATAATAGGTGACGGTCTCCGGCCCCTTGCTCTTTTCCAGATTCACGCCGGAGCCGCTTTCCGCCTGCGTCCCCGCCGCCGGCGACTGTCTGCAGATTTTTCCCGTGAGCGCTGCGTCGTCATGATACACATCCTGCACATAAGCCACGCGCAGTCCCGCGGCCACCAGCATCTGTGCGGCGGTCTGCTCATCCTGTCCGACGACGTTCGGCACCTCCACCATCTGCGGCCCCGTGGTCTCTTCCCCGCCGGCCGCATCCGTCGTGCCGGGATCCTCCGTCTGTTCCGGCGTGCTCACGGCAGTCGATGCATTAGAGCCGTCACTGACAAAGAGGGAAATCTGCGTGCCGCTCGGTGCGTGGCCGCCGCCCTCCGGAATCTGGCCCGTCACGGTATTGCGGGCCGCAGTATTGCTTGTATCATTCTCCCTGAGTACGGTAAAGCCCTTGGCCTCCAGAGTGGCCTTGGCCTCCGCAAAGGACGCCCCCACGACGCCGGGGATCTCAATCCCCGCCTCCTGTGTGACCTCCGTTGCGGCACTGTTCGCGGTCGATGCGGTGCTCACCTCATCCGAAGCCGCGATATTCCCGGAGGAGCTGAAGATGCCGAGCGCATTGCCGACGGCAAAAACGAGAATGGCCAGCACGAGAACCGCGATCGCCACCGCCGTGATCATCGTCACGCGCTCGATGCCGCTCGTATCCTCTTCCTCCTCCCGCCGCGACTTTTTCTTTGACTGTGCGGAGGAGGCGCCGCTCTTTTTGCGCGGCGGCTGTGTCTGGTTCCTGCTGCCGGAGGAAGCCTTGGGCGGCACCGTCGTCCCCTGCGGCCTGCGTTTCTCCTGCTGGAGATTCTCCCGCAGCTCCCGTTCCTCTTCCTCCGATACGACACGGGTCGCCCGCTCCTCATCCAAATCCGCGAGGAGCACAAAGTCCTCATCCGGCGTGATCAGCGAACGCTTTAAGTCCGCGATCAGGTCCGATGCCGTCTGGTAACGGCGGTCCGGGGATTTCTGACAGCATTTTAAGACGATCTTCTCCACGCTCACCGGGATGTCCGGCACATACTGCGCGGGAGAGACGATCGGCTCCTGGATGTGCTTGATCGCGATCGCGACCGTCGTGTCCCCGTTGAAGGGCACGCGCCCCGTCAGCATCTCAAACATCGTGATGCCGAGGGAATAGATATCGCTCATGGCGTCGGAATACCCGCCCCTGGCCTGTTCCGGGGAGGTGTAATGGACGCTGCCCATGACATTTGAGGTGATGGTATTGGAGGTGGCGGCCTTCGCGATGCCGAAGTCCGTGACCTTGACCTTGCCGTCCTTGGAGATGATAATGTTCTGCGGCTTGATGTCGCGGTGGATGATGCCGCCGGCATGCGCGGCCTCCAGGCCCATCGCGACCTGGATGGAAATGCTCACCGCCTCCTTGACCGTCAGGCGGTTCTTCTCCTCAATGTAGCGCTTTAAGGTGATGCCGTCCACGAGCTCCATGACGATGTAATAAATCCCCTTTTCATCGCCGACGTCATAGACGTTGACGATGTTCGGGTGCATGAGCCCCGCGGCAGCCTGCGCCTCCGTACGGAACTTCTGAACGAAGTTGTCGTTCTCGGAGAACTCCTGCTTTAAGATTTTCACGGCAACCATACGGGAGAGCTTTTCGTCCTTGGCTCTGTAGACGTCACTCATCCCGCCGGTGCCGATCTTCTCCAGCACCTCATAGCGGTCGCCTATGATTACGCCCATCTTAATCATCATAATCCTCAGCGCCGGCAAAAGGCTCCACCAAAATCACGGCGATGTTATCCTTGCCGCCCTCGTTGTTGGCCGCCTCCACCAGCTTTTCCGTCTTTTCGATAATATCCCGCTGACCGTCCACGATCATGCGGATCTCTTCGTCCTCGAGCATATTCGTCAGCCCGTCGGAGCACATCAGAATGATGTCCCCGGGCTTTAACTTCACCTGGAAAAAATCAACCTCCACGTCCTCCATGGCACCCACCGCACGGGTGATGATGTTTTTGTCCGGACGGTGCCTTGCGGTCTCCTCATCGATCCCGCCGGCGCGCACCATCTCCTCCACGAGGGAATGATCCTTCGTGATCTGGCGGATCTTCTTTTTGCCGATGATGTAGAGTCTGGAATCTCCGACATTGGCGACGAGGAGCTGGTCCTCCTGAAATGTGGCGGCGACGATCGTCGTCCCCATCCCGAAGAGTTTCTTGTCCTCGGCGGCCCTGGCGCGCAGCTTTTCATTGGCACTTTCGATGGCATGGCGCAGAATCTTCTTCGGGTCCTTCGTATGCTCGTCCGCGCTGATCTCCTCCATCATCGTCTCCACCGTAAAGCGCGAGGCAAAGCCGCCGCCGGCATGTCCCCCCATGCCGTCCGCCACGATAAAGACGTTCGGAAGATTCCCCACCGGTGTATCCGAGGAATACACGTAGTCCTGATTCAGTTTTCTCTTCTTGCCGATGTCGGTAACGGAAAAACTCTTCAGCAAGTCCTCTCCCCCCGGCTGTTGCGATGACGAAGTTGTCCGCATGCGCCGTCAATGTCTCTTCCCATTTCCCTTCTAATTGTAACATTTATACCTGATGTTTCAAGGTTTTTTTTAAATTCTCGAACATCTGTTTTGTTTGGCTCCCGGAGCCTCCTTTCCGTCACGGGATTCACCGGAATGAGGTTCACGACGCAGAGCATCCCCTTCAGCAGCGCCGCCAGTGCCCGTGCGTCCTCCTCCCCGTCGTTGAGGCCCCCGATCAGCGCGTATTCGAAGGTGATCTTCCGCCCGGTTTGTTCCGTGACCGTCCTTGCCGCCCCGATCAGTTCCTTCAGGCCATAGTCTCCCGCTGCCCGCGGCATGATCCTCTCCCGCTTCTCCTGCGTCGGCGCATGAAGGGAAACGGCCAGTCCCGCCTGGGGGAAGTCCCTTGCGAAGTCCAGGATGCGCGGCACGATCCCGCAGGTGGAGACCGTCACATGCCGCGTGCCGAGGCCAAAGCCCTCCTTGTCCGTGAGGATCGTGAGGAAGCGGTGCAGGTTCTCATAATTCAGGAAGGGCTCGCCGCTCCCCATGACGACCACCCTTTTGACCGCCTCCCCCTCCTGTGCGGAAACGGCATACACCTGCTCCAGCATTTCCGAAGCCGTCAGGTTCCGGGACAGCCCGCCGATGCCGGAGGCGCAGAAGATACAGCCCCGGTCGCAGCCGGCCTGCGAGGACACGCAAACGCTCAAGCCGAAGCGGTAATGCATGGCCACGCTCTCGATCGCCTCACCGTCCGGCAGGGCAAAGAGGGTCTTCGCCGTGTTGTCGATCCGGGAGCGCTGCACCGCAAGGGGCGCAAGGACCGTGAGCGGCGCTTCCTCCGAAAGGCGCTTCCTAAGCGCAGCCGGCAGGTTCGTCGCCTCCTCATAGGAGCGGATGCGGTGCACCTGCAGCCATTCATAGAGCTGCTTTGCGCGGAAGGGCTTTTCTCCCATGCCGCCGAGGTATGCCGCAAGCTCCGCTTTTGTCATGGATTTGACATCCGTCATATTGCCTCTCCTGCTGCCCTTCCTTTCACGAAACGCGCGATAAAGAATCCGTCCGTATCGTACCGCCCGGGGAGGATTGTCACGCGCTCCGGATGCGCTTCGCTGACATCTCCCCGCAGCACATCCGGAAGATACGGCCTCAGGTCCTCCGGTGTCAGTGGCAGCGTCTCCCGGATCCAGTCCGCGATCTCATCATTTTCTTCCCTTGTGAGCGTGCAGGTGCTGTAGAGCAGCGTCCCGCCCTCTTTCAGATAACGGACGGCGGCGGTCAGAATCTCCTTCTGCAGGGCAGAAAGCTCCGTAATGTCCGAAGACTTCAGGCGGTATTTGATGTCCGCCTTGTGGGCCAGCACCCCGAGACCGGAGCAGGGCAGGTCGCAGATGACGACATCCGCGCATCCCTCCAGCGCCGCAACGCTTTCCCGGGCGTCCTGCTGCCGGACCTCCACCTTGTCCAGGCGCATCCTGCGCAGATTCTCCCGGAGCTTATCGCATTTGTCCTTCGTCAGGTCAAAGGCATACACCTTCGCGCCCAGCTCCGCCGCATGCAGGGCCTTGCCGCCCGGCGCGGCGCAGACATCGATCACCGTGTCTCCCGCGCGGATTCCGGCACATGCCGCTGCCAGCATCGCCGCCGCGTCCTGCACCATGAAACGGCCTTCTTTATAACCGTACAGCTTCGTCACATCCCCCGCCCGGCGCAGCTGCAGTGCGTAGGGGAAAAAGGGATGCTTCCCTGCCTCGCAGTCCGGATGTGCGCCGGCTGCTTCCCGGAGGATCCGTTCGCAAAGCGCCTCCCGCTCCTCCTCCGAAAGACGCGTATCCAGGCGGAGGGTGAGCGCGGGCGTCCGCAGAAAGGCCTCCGCCATCCGCTGCGTTTCCTGCGGTCCGTAGGTCTCCTCCAGTTTGTCATACATCCACTGTGGCACGGAATACCGTGTATATATAGACGAATATTCGATATGTTCTTTTTCTGTGGAAATCCTCCTGAGCACCCCGTTCACAAAGCCCGTCAGCTGACGAAAGCCCCTGCCCCGCGTGAGCTCCACGGAGGAGGAGACGGCCGCCGCATCCGGGACGCGGTCCAGAAACAGGATCTGGCAGGCCCCCATCCGCAGGATGTTGCGGATCACGGGCTTCAGGGGCTTCTTTGTCCGGGCGTAGCGGTCGATCACGTCATCCAGCGACATGCGGCGCTTCACGCATTCCCCCGCGAGCATCCGCACAAAGGCCCTGTCCTTTGCGTTCAGGGCATGGTCTTCGAGCGCACGCTGTAAGAGGGCGTACACATGCGCCCCCTCCTGTTCTCCTTCACATAAGACGCGCAGGACCGTTGCCCGCGCTTTATCCTTTTCCGTCTTCACCTTCCCAGCAATTCTCCCGCAGTCAGCCGCGTTCCGTTCAGGAAGTCCGCGGCCCGCATTCTCTTCTTACTCTCCGGCTGCAGCTCCGTAATCCTCAGAATGCCGTCCCCCGTCTGTACGAGGATGCCCTCCGCCGCAGCGTAAAGCACGCTGCCGGGCGCCCGGTCTGCTCCTGCCTTCCCGTCCGCCGTCACCGGAACCTCCTCTCCCGATTGCAGGGGAAAGGCCTCCCAGATCTTTAACGTCTTACCGCCGAGGGTCGTATAGGCACAGGGCCAGGGATTCACCGCGCGGACGAGGCGCGACAGGTACGCCGCGTCCTTTTGCCAGTCGATCTTTCCGCTTTCCTTCGTGAATTTCGCGGACAGCGTTACCTTCTCCTCCTCCTGCTTCTTTGGGGGAAGCTTCCCCTCCGCAAGGAGCGGCAGGGCCTTCACGACGGCCTCCGCGCCGAGGGCCGCAAGCTTGTCAAACAGGCTGCCCCCCGTGTCGTCCGGGGCAATGGGCAGCTCCTCCTGCAAGAGGATGTCGCCGGTGTCACAGCCCTCATCCATCTGCATGATCGTGATGCCGGTCTTCTCCTCTCCCGTGAGGATGGCCGTCTGGATGGGGGAAGCGCCGCGCAGCTTCGGCAGAAGGGAGGCATGGATGTTGATGCAGCCAAGCGGCGGGATCTCCAGCACCGTCTTTGGCAGAATCTGCCCGAAGGCCGCAACGACAAAGACCTCTGCGCCCGTGGCGCGCAGTTCCTCCACCGCCGCCTCCTCCCGCACGCGCACAGGCTGCAGCACGGGAATGTCATGGGCAAGCGCAAATTCCTTCACCGGCGATGCCTGTAATTTACCGCTCCTGCCCTTCGGCTTATCCGGCTGTGTCACGACCGAGACAATCGTATGTCCCGCATCATGCAGCGCCGCAAGCGCCGAAACGGCAAAATCCGGTGTTCCGAAAAATACCAGTTTCACAGATGCCACCTCCGACTCTGTCCGCGGGTCTCAGGCTTCCTCTTCCTCAAAATCCTCTTCCGTCAGGTCCTCGTTGCGCACGAGCTCCCCGATCATCTTCTCCGTGTACATGATGCCCTCGAGGTGATCGTATTCATGCAGGATCGCCCTGGCGACGAGGTCCTCCGCCTCCATCTCAAAGCTCTCCCCCTCCGCGTTCAGCGCGCGGATCTTTACCTTCTTCGCACGCGTGACCTTGCCGGAATAACCGGGGAGGCTTAAGCAGCCCTCGTAGCCCGTCTGCTCCCCCTCCTCGGAGAGAATCTCCGGGTTGATGCAGCAAAAAGGCTCCTCCCCCGTGGTATCCACGACGAAGACGCGCTTTAAGATGCCGACCTGCGGCGCGGCAAGTCCCACACCGCCGGCCTCGTGCATCGTCTCGATCATGTCCGCTACGAGTTCTTTGATCCTTCCCGTGACTTCCTTGACTTCCTTGCAGCGCTTGTGCAGCGCGTCATCCGGCTCCTGCCGGACCGTTCTGATTGCCATGTGGTTGTTTCCTCCTGCTTTCTATAATGTGCGCATGGGGTCAGAGTCAAACTGGATGCTCACATTCGCCGGCACCTCCTCCGCTTCGAGGATTGTGCGCAGCCGCACCAGTTGTTCCATGTCCGCATGCTTCAGATACAGCGCAAAGCGATATACATCCTCCACAAAGCTGATCCTGGCCGGTGTCGGCCCGATCAGCAGCGCCCGCTTCTCCTCCGCCTCCTCCCGTTCCGCCTCCTCCAGGCGCATCCGCAGCTTCCCCGCAAAGGTCAGCGCCGCCTCCTCCGATGGGGAAAAGAGGAAGACCGCCAGCATGTGCGCGGCCGGCGGATATTTTAAGAGCGAGCGGTACAACATCTCCTCCTCGTAAAACCGGTCATAGTCCTGTGCCGCGGCGGCAAGGATGGCGTAATGCTCCGGTTCGTAGGTCTGGATCACCACCTCGCCGGGCCGCTCCCCGCGTCCCGCACGGCCCGCCGCCTGCGTCAGCAGCTGAAAGGTGCGCTCCGCCGCGCGGAAGTCCTGGTCATGGAGGGAAAGGTCCGCCGCCAGCACGCCCACCAGCGTCACCAGCGGGAAGTCATGCCCCTTCACGATCATCTGCGTGCCGACGAGGACATCGGCCTTGTAATCCGCAAAGGCGGACAGGATCTCCTCATAGCTGTTTTTCGTGCGCGTCGTGTCCGCGTCCATCCGGAGCACACGCGCGCCCGGAAACTGTTTTTTGAGCTGCTCCTCCATCTGCTGCGTCCCGGCCTTGAAGGCCGAAACATAGTGTGACCCGCAGGAGGGGCAGCTTCTGACGGACGCCTCCGTATGGCCGCAGTAATGACAGACCAGCCTCCCGCCCCGGTGCTCCGTCAGAGACACGTCGCAGTGCGGACAGCGGAACACATGCCCGCAGGAGCGGCAGGACAGAAAGGAATGCAGACCGCGACGGTTGAGGAACAGCATCGCCTGCTCCCCGCGCGTAAGCCTGTCGTCCAAAAGCAGCGTCAGGTCGCGGGAGAAGGGGGAACGGTTTCCCGCCTTCAGCTCCGCGCGCAGGTCCGCGATGCGGACCCGGGCAAGGGTGCCGCCGGTCAGGCGCTTCGTCAGCGTATAGAGCTGATATGCGCCCTTCTTTGCAGCAGTATACGCTTCGAGCGAAGGGGTCGCCGAGCCCAACAGCACCATGGCCTTCCCCTCCGTCAGGCGTGCCCGCTCGATCGCGGTCTCCCTGGCGTGGTAGCGCGGCGCGGTTTCGCTTTTATAGGTCAGCTCGTGCTCCTCGTCGATGATGATGAGCCCGAGGTTTTGAAACGGCGTGAACAGGGCGCTCCGGGGTCCGATCATCACGTCGATCTCGCCCTCCCTGGCCCGCCGGAACTGGTCGTATTTTTCGCCGGGCGAAAGCGTCGAGTTCATCACGGAGACGCGGTCGCCGAAGTGACGGTAAAAGCGCAAAAGCGTCTGGTAGGTCAGGGCAATCTCCGGGATTAGCACGATCGCCTGTCTGCCCCTTTGCACCATCTCCTCGATCAGGCAGATATAAACCTCCGTCTTGCCGCTGCCGGTGATGCCGTGCACAAGCGAAGGACGCAGGTCGCCCTTCGCAAAACGCGCCATCATGTCCTTTACGACATGTGACTGTTCATCGCTTAAGCGCTTCCGCTCCTCCTCCGCCGCATTCCGCACCCGCTCCGTCACCGGATTGCGGTAAACGCTTGTTGTATCGACGGCAAGAATCCCCTTTTCCTTCAGGGCGCGGATGTTCGCGGCTGCGATATGCAGCTTCCCCGTCACCAGGGGGTAGGGCAGCACGCCGTCCGCCGTCTGCAGCAGGGCCTCGATCAGTCTTGCCCTTGCAAGGTGATGCTTCCTGATGTATTCCGCAAGCAGCGCCTGCGCCTCCTCGCGGGGCAGTGTCAGCCGCACGGCCCGCTGCTCCAGGGATTTCATCTTTTTATGGGCGGGCAGCACGGTCTTTAAGGCCTGGATCATCGTGCCGCCGTAGCACTCCCGCATCCAGGCGGCCAGGCGGATCATGGCGTGCTCGACGCTCTCCTCCTCTTCCGCCGGACCCGTGATGTCCTTGATGCGATCTTCTTCAATCTGCGCCCTGTCGGAGATGCCGGTCACATAGCCCTTGCGCGGCGTGTTGCCGCGGCCGAAGGGCACGGACACGCAGCAGCCGATCGTGACCGCTTCCCGCAATGCCTCCGGGATCCGGTACTGGAAGGGGCGGTCAACCTTCTCATGCGAAATGTCTATGATGATGTCGGCAAAAGCTGCGCCCTCGTGCAGCGGCGTGCACGTCTGCTGATTGCTACTGTGCATTCCGTAACTCTTCTGCGATCTCTCTCACGATGTCGCGTTCATCCATCGGGTATTTGACGCCATTGATTTCCTGATAGTCCTCATGCCCCTTTCCGGCCAGCACGATGATGTCGCCGTCCTCGGCATGCGCCATCACGTAACGGATTGCCTCCCTGCGGTCGATGATTTCGATGTATTCGCCGTCCGTCTTCGCCATCCCCGTCTTGATGTCATCAATGATCGCCTGCGGGTCCTCGTCCCGCGGGTTGTCCGAGGTGATGATCGTGAGGTCCGCGTATCTGCCGGAAACCTCTCCCATCTCAAAGCGGCGGTCCCTGGCGCGGTTGCCGCCGCAGCCGAAGAGGCAGACCAGCCGCCCCGGCCGGTAATCCCGAAGCGTCGTCAAAAGGCTCTTTAAGGCCATCGCGTTGTGCGCGTAATCGATCATCAGCGTGTATTTTTCGGACACGGGGATCATCTCGATGCGGCCCTTCACCTTTGCTTCCTTTAAGGCCGCGCGGATCGCCTCCTCTTCGCAGCCCAGGGCGTGCGCGACCGCGATCGCGCTGAGCGCGTTGTAAACGGAGAATTTCCCCGGATTGCAGATTTCCGCATGCAGACGCAGCTCCCCCTCCGTGTCAAAGAAGGCGCCGAGTGCGCCGGGCTTGCGGATGTAGGCGAGGTTCACGACGCGAAGGTCCGCTTGTTCCGAAAAGCCGTAGGTCAGCAATTTGCAGGTATGTCCCTTCGTCACGCCCTCGCAGTGCGCATCGTCCATATTGACAATGCCGAGATCACACTGCGTAAACAGCAGGGATTTGCAGTGCATGTAATCCGCAAAATCCTTGTGCTCATGCTCGCCGATATGATCCGCCTCCAGATTCGTGAAGATGCCGATATCGAATTGAATGCCCGCCGTGCGGTGCAGCATCAGCGCCTGGGAACTCACCTCCATCACCACGCTGTCGCAGCCCGCCCCGACCATCCTCGCCAGCATCTCCTGCAGGTCATAGGATTCCGGCGTGGTGTTCGTGGCATGGATGTGCTCTTCCCCGATGATGTATTCGATCGTGCCGATCAGGCCGCATTTCCTTCCTGCCCTCGTCAGCATGTCACGGATGAGCCAGGTCGTCGTGGTCTTTCCCTTGGTGCCGGTGATGCCGACCGTCTTCAGCTTCTTCGCCGGATAATCAAACCAGGCCGCGCTGATCAGCGCCATCGCGTAACGCGTATCCTTTACGCGCAGCTCGACCGCCTCCGTATCCGCAGGCAGCGTGACCGCCTTTTCCGTCACGATCACCCGCGCGCCTTTTCCGGCGGCCTCCCCCGCCTTCTCATGCGCGTCAAACCGCGCGCCCGTGATGCAGATGAAAAGACAGCCCGGCACGACCTTGCGCGTGTCATTGACAACCGCCGTCACCTCGATCGCGCCTGCGTCCGCCGCTGCCGTACCGCCCGCTGACGTTCCGCCGGCCACGAAGTCATATTCCAGTCCTTCTAACAATGTGGATAGTTTCATTCCGTGTACTCCCCCGTAAAAAATCGTACCTCTTATTATACTATATCCGCACAAATACCCGCCAGCACCCGCTCCCGCCACCGGCAACACGAAAACAGCCACCCCGTTTTAAAAACAGAGCGGCTGTTCTTTGTCGATATTATTCAGTCTGATCGTTATTTACGCGTGGATCTTTTCCGAAAACTCTTCTTAAATCCCACGGGACGTCAATTCCGCACACCCTTCACGTTCGCAGCGGATGGTATAGCTTGTGCCAAGCATATCCAGTTGCAACTCTCCACCGCACAGAGGACAGGTGATTTCCGTGTGGCCATATCTGTCAATCTCTTCCGCGGCTTTCAGGAGTATCACCCCGTCTTTTCTGGAAAGAATTCTCTTTTCAGCGACCATACAGCACCTCTTTCATGAATGCGTTGTTTGTTATTTTTACACCCGCTTCCTGTGCTCTCATTATAGCGTCCCTGATCAAAAAAGTACAGTCCTCTTTTGACAGGTCTGGACAATTCCTTGCCGCCAGATAACTCGCTCTGAATTCATCATTCCAACTCCCTTTGGCGAGCGTCGTCCCCCTGTTTGCACGATGTCCATAGTATTCGTGCGCGAGCACGGCTCTCGGACTCATTCTGTCCCTCGCGTTCGCAGAAGACAAATCCGGCAGGACATCTCCTCTTACATTTATGATGTCAAGTTCATCAATGTAACCGGTTCGCACGCCGGTATTAAACGAAAACACCGACGGATCTGCGCCTATCGCTTTTATATCCTCCATCAGGCTGTTGATTTCGTCCTCGGAGAGTATATGATATGGTGATGTTCGCTGTCCGTTCGCCATGGTTCTGGCATCGGCAGCGTTGTTTTGGCATTGTATTTCCATATTATCAATACATGTCCCATAATCAGTGGGGGACACTTTGCATTCACTTTCTCCCTTCACACGGAACAATCAGGGTTGTATGTACCGTCCTATATACGGGCTTCGTATTCACCGCACTTGTATTTTGTGCTTGCGGGATGCCATTATGCTGTTAAAACATATTCGGACAGAAAGCGTCCGATCTTACCGATATCAACGGTTCCGTTAAATTCAAACTTTGCCGTAAAACCATTTGCGAAGGTCATGAATAATTCAGAATCGGGATAAAGCTCTGCGAAGCCAGGCGTTTGAATTGTAAAAAACTGAACCTTGGAGTATGGAAGCGAAGAAAACGACTTCTTTTTCCCTGTAAGCCCTTGCACATCGACAGAAATAATGCGCTTGTTTGTGAATACAAGTTGATCGCGCCCTGTCTTGAATGCGGATACCATTTCTTCGCCTTCAATCAATAATCCGGTAACCTCATCCCGAACATTGTCAATGCTCATCCCCGTAAGGTTCCATGCGCCAGCGTTTGAGTTAAAATTGATAGCCATAACTACACCTCCTTTAGTTGAGTGTACCGCCCTTTGAGTGGTATTCGTATTCAACAACTATTGCGTTACATATCTTTTTTTCCAAATGATGTGAGGTTTGCATTACGAATCGTCACCCTCCACAATAATACACTCAAATTCTATCATGAGATTGGGGGAAGTACCAGTTTGATTGTGCCTTGATGAATCAACCCGAATCTACCGGGGCGATTTTCAAATTTGACAGGTATGAAAAAAGGATAAAAGCGCGGAAAAGGCATTGAAGTTTTATGAGAAAGCAGGTAATATGATTTTACACATATTGTTTCAGGGCAAAACCGGGGAAACCCGGCGACGCAAAGCTAAAGGGACCGAAAAGTCAGCCAGCTACAACGAATGACATCGCGGTTCCTGCGATGTTTTTTTTTTCGAAGGAGGTTTATCATGAAACGATTAATGAAACTGATGCCACTGATTTTGTCTGTTTTTTTGATGGCGTTTCCCGTACAGGTAAAGGCAGCGGAGAATGATCCGATTGTTTATGTTACAAAGACGGGTGATAAGTACCATTTGGACGGTTGTTCCTACCTGAGAAAGAGTAAAATAGCGATTTCCCTGTCGAATGCGCAAAAAAGCCATACTCCCTGCACAAAATGCTACGCGCATCGCCTGACCGTAAAATCCGCCCCGGCACCTGCTTCTGCTTTTACCGGCGAAATGGCAGTGCAGACCGCTTATCAAACATATATGAGCAGCGGTTTGGCATCCGATGCCGCATTTTTGCGGACGCAGCAAAATGTCGCCGGTATTGCGGCGTGCAAGAGTTCGGCAGAGGTTGTCCTGTATGTGAAGAATGATTTGTCAGGAGCGGCGCCTGCGGCAACACCTGTCGGCGGAGTGAAACCCGCTGTTACAGGCGCCTTTACCGCAGAAATTGCGGTGCAAACCGCATATCAGACATACATGAATGCCGGATTGGCTTCAGACGCGGCATTTTCGAGGACACAACAAAACACCGCTTCTCTTGTGAAGTGTAAAAGTGCGGAAGAGGTTGTCCGCTTTGTACAGTCGGATCTGGCAGGAGCAAAAACAGCACTGCCGTCTGCAACGAAGGGCACAGCATCCGGCCTGACAGCGGAGCAGATCATACAACAGGCATTTACCGAATTGGTGTCGGGCGGTATGTCTCCGGATGCTGCATTTAAACAAGTACAGGCAAATCTCCCCGCATTGCTGGCAACGGCAGGAAAATAATAGGCGAATTAAAACACAATGAAAACGAGATGGCGGGCTCATGCCTGCCATCTTCTTTTGGGAACAGCAGACGGTGTTTCCAATTGTAACCCGGATGGAGTAACACGTCACCGGTGTTTGACAGAAAAAGCACGCAAAACTATAATCAGTTTAACCCGGCGGGAGGCCGTCCGGAGCCATCAGTCAAAGGAGATTCACATGAGCATCGCAGACAAGCTGTTTAAGGAAACCTGCCGCGACATTCTGGAGAACGGGACCGATACCAGGAATCAGGAAATCCGGCCCGTGTGGCCGGATACCGGCGAGAAGGCATACACGATCAAGCAGTTCGGTGTCGTCCACCGCTATGACCTCCGGGAGGAGTTTCCCGCCATCACGCTCCGGCGCATTGCCTTAAAATCCGCCATGGACGAGGTTCTGTGGATCTACCAGAAGAAATCGAACAACATCCATGACCTGCATTCCCATATCTGGGATGAGTGGGCGGACGAAACGGGCTCCATCGGCACGGCCTACGGCTATACGATCGGCCAGAAATTCAAGTACAGGGGCGAAGACACCGACCAGATGGATTATGTGCTGAAGCAGCTGAAGGAGACCCCTTTTTCCAGACGCATCATGACGAACATGTACCAGTACGCCAACCTTGCAACCGGCGCACTGGATCCCTGCTGCTATTCCGTGACCTACAACGTCACCGTGGAGGAGGGCAAAAACGTCTTAAACGCCATCGTCAACCAGCGCTCGCAGGACATGCTGGCGGCGAACGGCTGGAACGTGGCGCAGTACGCCATTCTCTTAATGATGATTGCGCAGGTGAATGACATGATCCCCGGCCAGCTCATCCACGTGATCGCGGACTGTCACATCTATGACCGTCATGTCCCCATGATCGAGGAGCTGCTCACGCGGGAGGAACACCCCGCGCCTGCCGTCTCCCTGAATCCGGAGGTGAAGGACTTCTACGCCTTCACGACAGACGACCTGATCGTCGAAAACTACGTGACGGGGGAGCAGATCAAAAACATTCCCGTCGCCGTGTAACAATCCGGACGATGTTCAGTTTTCGTGCAGCTTCGCCGCAAGATATAATTCCAGGAGGGGTTGGAACACCTCAGATTCCGCCTCGATCAGCGGCCGGATGATGCCGTATTTGGAGGACAGGATGGTGTCCGGATCATGGTAGATCGTGTCCGGCGTGATCTCCGAAGACATCGGGCCAAAGAGGGAGCTGCCCAGAAAATAATTCGGCGCGTTGATATCCAGATAGTCCAGCACGGTCGGCGCCAGACAAAGCGTGTTTCTTCCGCCGGCATCCACGGTTTTTGCCTCGACACCCGCATGATAAATGAAAAAGGGAATGGTATCCAGGATGCCCTGTTTGCGCGGATAGTCCGGAAAGGCCCGCGTAAAGTCCTCATCCGCAAAGGTGGCATGGTCCGCCGTGAACACCACAACGGTATCCTCCCAGCGTTCGGACGCCTCCATCTGTTCCACGAAGGACGCAAACTGGTAATCCAGGTTGTAAAACTTATCAAAAAAGTCTCCTGCCGTGCCCCCTTCGTACACCTCATCCGTGGAATACAGGGTGACATGCGTCCCCACGGTATAGAGGACGGCAAATAAGGGCGGCGCGTCCGGCTCCCGCTCCGTCATCAGACGGTACAGCGCCTCATAGGCCTCACGGTCCGAGCAGGTTCCGTTGACTCTCTTTTCCTCCGTTCCCTCCACATCCAGGACGGTATCAAAGCCCAGTGAATTCAGGTAGGAGGTAAAGCCCGCATTGTGCGGCTCCGTGTTGATGAGCACGGTTTCATAGCCCAGGTCCCCGAGAATCTGCTGCATGGACACCAGCGAATTGGTATCGAAATCATCCAGCTGATAGCCGGAATACAGCTGCCCGATCAGTCCGCGATAGGTGGCAAAGGTATGATTGTAGTAATTGATGAAATTGACGGAGCGTTCCTGGTACGCGCGGATGCGCGGCATGATGTCGCGTTCGTCGTCAATGATGTTTTGCGACAGGCCCTCCGTAAAGAGCAGGGCAATATCGGGCTTCTCCGGAAGCGACGGATGTCCGGGAATCTCATCCGGAACCTCCTCCCGGTAAAAGGAAGCCCCCGCATCCTCAATGGACGCAATCTGACGCCGCTGTGCCGCGGTCCGGAAGGCCTTTCCCGCGAGGTCCGCATACGCATACATCGGGGAATAGGTATTGCCGAACACCAGGGTGAACGCCAGCTCCAGCGCAAGAACAACCGACAGCAGCTCCGGCTCCCGCAGCTTCCGGAAGCTCACCACCCCCGCGGGGAGGACGGACGCCGCAACCAGGAGCACCGCGGCCGCGATATAGAGAAGGGCCTTGCCGCCCAGCATCCGGATCGCGTGTACGTTGGTGATCATGGCATTTGTCAGATAGCTGTTCCCGAACATCATGAAGGCGATCTGGAGGTGAAACAATATGAGCAGAACGGCATTGACAATCAGCCCCGCAATGCGCTTTTTCCGGAGAAGATAGTTGGAGAGCAGGAAAATGATGCCCAGCTCCGTCAGCTGCGCCAGCAAATACTTTTTGCGAAACCCTTCCGTAAAGGCAAGCAGCGTGAAGAGCACGGAAAAGGCATACTTGATGATGGTAAAGATCCGCTCTCTCTGCTTCATGTCGTACTCCCCTCCCGGGAACCCGTCGCGGCACATCCTCTCATATTCTGTAATCCTCCAGAACCAGCTGGACGCTTCGCTGTCCCCGGTATTCGTTGATATCGGGGTAATAGGCAATCTTGATTTTCATGTCGGGAGGATTTCCCGTTCCCGTATAAAGCGCCTCCGCCGCTTCCCTTCCGAAGTGTTCCGCAAGGAAGGCATCGAAGGCCTCCTTTTCCCGGAACAGAATCATTTCATGGGAACGGCCCTGTGCGTCCTGCACCGTGTATTTGCCGACCTTTCCGTCCTTCCCGAGCGTCCTTGCACGCAGAAGGCGGATGTCACGCGCGGCAAAGAGCGGCTTTTCGTTTCCGTTGCCGTAGGGCTCCAGCACCTTCTTCCACTCCTCGATCAGCTCCGTCGTCACATAGGACGGCGGCAGCTCCATGTCCAGGTGCAATACCTCCTCGAAATCCTTCTCCGTCAGCGTGCAGGCTTCGTTCAGACGCGCGCGGAGCAGACCGATGTCCTCCTCCGTCCGCATGGACAGACCCGCCGCCATGGGATGTCCGCCGAAGCGCGTAAACAGATCTCCCACGGCGCTTAAGGCGCGGAACATGTCATAGGCCGGAATGGAGCGTCCGCTTCCCTTGACGCCGTCCTCACTCCTCGTCATCACGATCACGGGGCGGTGCCAGGCTTCCTTCAGCCGCCCCGCCACAATGCCGGCAACGGATTCATGCGCCTCCGGCAGGTACACGACCGGCACCTTGTCCGGATGATCTCCGATCATCCGCTTTGCTTCCTCCACATGAACGGCCGTCATATTCTTGCGGCTCTCATTGAGCTCCTTTAATTCCGTCGCAAGGCGCAGCGCCTCTCCCTCGTCCTCCGTGAGCAGAAGCTCCACCCCGCGTGCCGCCGTATCCAGGCGCCCGGTCGCGTTGATGCAGGGGCCTAAAACAAAGCCCAGGTGATAGGTGCCGATGTCCTTTCCCGAAAGCCCCGTCACCCCGATCAGCGCTTTTAAGCCCCGGATCTGCGTGTCCTTCAGGCGCGGCAGCGCGTCCTTCACCAGCACGCGGTTTTCGTCCTTCAGCTCCATCACGTCGCAGACCGTACCGACGGCGGCAAGCAGCGTCAGCTCATACAGAAGCTTCTGCGCCTCCTCCTCCGTCCTCCCCAGGGCTTCAAACACAAGCGTCAGCACCTTGTACGCGACAAAGGCCCCGCAGATGCCGGGGAAGGGATAGTCTCCCGCTCTCTTCGGGTTCACCACCGCCTCCGCTTCCGGCAAAACCGCTTCTCCGCTCTCCTCATCAAAGGGAATGTCATGATGATCCGTGATCAGGATCGTCATGCCCTTTTCCCTTGCGCGTAGGGCCTGCGCGGCCGCCGAAATCCCGTTGTCGCAGGTGAGGATCACATGAACGCCGTCCGAAGCGGCCTCATCGATGATCGCGTCATTGATGCCGTAGCCGTCACGGATGCGGTGCGGGATGCGGTAATCCGCGTCCGCCCCGAGGAAGCGCAGACCCCTGAGCAGCAGCGCGGTGGCGGTCACCCCGTCCACGTCATAATCCCCGACGACACGGATTTTCCTTCCTTCCCGGATGCGTTCCGAAAGAATCCCCGCGCAGCGCTCCGCATCCGGCAGGAGCTGCGCCGCATGCAGGGCGGAAAGATCCGTCGAGAGAAAGCGCCCGATCTCCTCCTCCGTCCGCAGCTCCCTGTTCCGAAGCAAACGCGCGGTAACGGGAGAAATCCCGTACCGCGCGGCGATCGCATCAAAATCTGCCCGTTTGGCAGCCACCATCCAGGTGCTCATTTTTTCTCTTTATGCGTTGCGTTCCGGATGTCTCTCCAGAGCGGCGACGCGATGAAGACCGAGGAGAAGGTACCGCTGATGACACCCACCATCAGCGGCAGCGCAAAGTTCCGGATGTCATTGACACCGAAGATAAAGAGCGCCAGCACCATGATGAAGGTCGTGATCGAGGTAAAGAGCGAGCGTGTCAGCGTTTGCGTCACGCTCTTGTCAATCAGCTCATCCAGGGACTCTCTGGAGGCCGCGTTCTTTCTGTTCTCCCGCAGGCGGTCGAAGGTGACGATCGTATCGTTGATGGAATAACCGATGATCGTCAGCACCACCGCGACAAAGGTACTTCCGACCTCAATCCGCGTCAGCACATAGCAGGTGACAACGATCAGCGCGTCATGTAAGAGCGCGATGACCGCCGCAATACCGAAGCGGATGTCCTTGAAGCGGATGCGGATGTAAATCAGAATCAGCACCAGGGCGACCAGAATCGCGCGGATGGCGCTCGACGTCATCTCCCGGCTGATCGTCGCGGAGATGGATTCCGTCGTGATGTTGTTCGCATCCACCGCATAATCCTCCTGCAGCATCAGCGCGATGTCCGCGCGCTGGTCCGCATTCAGGGTCAGCGTCTTGAAGATGACCTCATTGGAGCCGGCCACCGTCTGCGTCTGCACGGTGGAAACGCCCGCGAGCTCACGGATCTTCGGTACCACCTCGCTGTCCAGCTCCTCCAGCGTCCAGCTTTCGTTAAAGGCAACGGTCGTGGACGTGCCGCCGGCAAAATCAAGGCTGAGGTTCAGCGCACCCTTGCCGGAGGTGCCGTTGATGACCATGCCGGCAATGCCCGCGCAGATCAGCAGGATGGCGATCGCGTAAGAGATCTTGCGCTTCTCCACCACCGGCAGCCGCTTCATCTGACGGCTCCTGCCGTAGATCTTTTCATTTGAAAAACCGAGGTGATACAGGATCAGGGAAATGATGCGCGTGATAAAGAGCGCCGTAATCATGGACAGCACGATACCGAGCGCCAGCGTGTAGGCAAAGCCCTTGATCGGACCGGAGCCTAAGATCATCAGCACGACGGCCGCAATCATCGTCGTGATGTTGCCGTCGAGGATGGCGGAAAGCGCCCGCTGGTAACCGGATTTCATCGCGTCCTTCACGTTTTTGCCGCCCGCCATTTCCTCGCGGATGCGGGAGAACACCAGCACGTTCGCATCCACCGCCATGCCGATCGAAAGGATGATACCGGCGATACCGGGCCGGGTCAGCGTGATCTCCAGGCCGTCCAGGAGGATGATCATGAGCGTCACGTAAAAGCCCAGGGCTAGCGACGCGGAAAGACCGAGGATCAGATAGATCACCAGCACGAACAGGATGATCACCGCAAAGCCGTAAACGGCGGCCTTCATGCCGGACTGGATCGCGTCCTGGCCGAGCTGTGCGCCGACGACATTGGAACGCAGTTCCTCCAGCTGCAGCCTCAGTCCGCCGATGCGGATGATGGTCGCGAGGTTTTGCGCGCTCTCCACCGTGAAGTTGCCGGTGATGCTGGCGATGCCGTCCGAGATCACGTTCTTCACCTCCGGATCACTGATGATCTCTCCGTCGTAATAAATACCGATCCTTTCCCCTGCGGCCAGGGCTTCCCGCGTGGCCTCCGCAAACTTGCTCTTGCCTTCTTCATTTAAGATCAGGCGGACCTGGAATTCGCTCCGTCCGTAATCATTCTGTCCCGTTGTCACATCGGCACCGGCGATGTCGGAACCGCTCAGGACAACGCTGCCCTCTTCCGTCAGCTCTTCGATCGTCTTTGCCATTTCATACACCAGCTCGCCCGTTTCATCGATGCCGACAGGCATATAGTTGGGATTGCCCTCCGGATCGTTCTGCCTCAGGAAATACAGATTACCGGGCTGTCCGAGCTCACGCAAAACCTCACCCGCGTCCGTCTTGCCGGGGATCTCCACCGTCAGGCGGTCGGAGCCCTCGCGGTACACCTGCGCCTCCGTCGAATAATCCTCCAGACGTCTTTGCAGCTTGACGATGGTATCCGACACATCCGTTGCGTCCGGCTCCTCCTCTCCGACAATGCCGTAGGTGATGGACACGCCGCCCGCAAGGTCCAGACCCAGATCAATGCTGCTCAGTGAGCCGTCCTTTGCCTCGTTCACGCCGTTGTAGGCAATATACCCGAGCCCGGCAAGCGCCGCCAGCACGCAGACGAGCGCCAGAAACCACTTTCCCTTTTTCATCTTGCTTCTTCCTTTCGTATCTCTTCTTCTTCCGAAAGCGCGGCCTTTAACATGATCGCGCATTCAATCCTTTTTTTCTGCAGGGCGCAGCCCACATCATAAACGCCCGTGATCTTCCCGTCGAAGTGATAGGCGTTCGCCGCGCATCCGCCGGAGCAGTAAAGCTTCGCAAAGCAGTCACGGCATTCCTTTCTGGAATACACGTTGCACTGTTTGAACTGTCCCGTGATGTCCTCCTGGTCCACGCCCTTCCAGACATCGCCGATGATGAAATCCGGGTCTCCCACAAACTGGTGGCAGGGATAGAGCTCGCCCCAGGGCGTAACGCCTAAGTATTCGCAGCCGGCACCGCAGCCGGACAGACGCTTATACACACAAGGGCCTCCTTCCAGATCAATATTGAAATGGAAGAAGTTGAAGGGCCTTCCCTCCGCCCGGCGTTTTAACATCTCCTGTGCGAGACGGTCATACTGTTCGCAGAGCAGCGGCACGTCCTCCATGCGCAGCGCGTAATCATCCGAAGGCTGCGCCACCACGGGCTCCACGGAAATCTGTTCAAAGCCGAGGTCCGCCAGATGCAGCACGTCCTTTGCAAAGTCTAAGTTATGCCGCGTGAAGGTGCCGCGCACGAAATAGTTTTTCTGCCCGCGGCTCTCCGCCGCCTTCCGCAGCTTCTTCACGATCCGGTCATAGGAGCCCGTGCCGTCCGCAAAGGGACGCATCCGGTCGTGGATCTCCCTGCGTCCGTCGATGGAGAGCACAAGATTCCCCATCTCCCTGTTACAGAAGGCGAGGATTTCGTCCGTCAGCAAAACGCCGTTCGTCGTCAGGGTGAAGCGGAAGCGCTTGTCATGCTTTTGCTCCAGCTCCCTTCCGTAGGCGACCAGCTCCTTCACGACCGGGAAGTTCATCAGCGGTTCCCCGCCGAAGAAATCCACCTCCAGGTTCCTGCGATTCCCGGAGGACCGCACAAGGAAATCCAGTGCCGCCTTTCCCACCTCCGCGCTCATCATGCCGCGCCTGCCGCGGTATTCGCCCTCGTCCGCAAAGCAGTAGCTGCAGCGCAGATTACAGTCATGGGCGACATTGAGGCAGAGGGCCTTCACCACCGTCTCGCGGGCGGTAAATGCGGAAATCGCGCTTTCGTAAACATCCTCCGTGAACAGCTGCTCCGTTTCGATCAGCGTAAAGATGTCCTCCAGCGCCTCGTCCAGCGTCTTCCTGTCATACCGTCTGCGGAGCGTAAGGTCACTGCAGACCGCCTCCCGCAGCGCGTCCCTTGCGGCTTTTCCCTGCAGGGGCGCATCTTCCGGTGAAAAAAACGCCGTGCCGTCCGCTCCGGCGTTTTCTCCCTGAAGGCGTTTCAGTGTCTGCTCCGCCACGGGCAACACGTCAAAGACGACGTCGTCCGTGACGTGGACGGCGCCGCTTCCGGTGTCCATGACAATATTGTAGCCGTTATTGCAAAACTGATGTACCAAAGCTTACTGCTTTTTAACGGCCTCGCAGCTCTGGTTGCCGACGGTGCAGCTGGTCTTGCAGGCCGACTGGCAGGATGTTTGGCATTCGCCGCAGCCGCCGTTTTTGACCGTCTCTTTCAGATTCCTGACGGTCAGCGTCCTGACTCTCGTCATGAAGCCTTCCCCCTTTTTGCTGTGAGCACTTAGCGGACGTTCTCCGGCCGCTTATGTGCGAACGTACATCCTGACACTTCGCCCGGTCCTTTCGGGCCTAGTGACAGGATGCTACCCATCTTTGCCCCCAACGGGACAAATCATCAACTCATAGAGTATAGCACACTTTGCACATGAAAAAAAGAATAAGAATTTTCCCCTAATATTTTCCCACGGGGCCACCGATATAGAGATGACCCGGATCGGGTGTACTTGTGTTGCAATAACGCCCCCGGCCGGTTTCAACGCAACATCTTGTGTGCCTTCTGGATGCGGAGGTAAGGAAACATGAAGGATATACTGAACGGCCTGATCGGCATCATCGCCGCACTCGCGATCTTTGCCGGCGGCGTGATTATCGGCGCGGGCTATCTCAAGTCTGCACTTGAAGGTGCAGGCACCGAAACGGAGCAAAGCGGAAGCGCGGCATCTTCCGCCTCGACGTCTGCGGGAACCTCCCTGCAGGCCACAGGCACGGCCCCCTACTATACCAACACCTCCTATCTCGTATCCTTGGCGCAGAATACAGCACCTTCCACGCAAGCAGATGTACCCGCGGACGATACCGCCCGGGGCACGGAGCCTGTCTCCGATGCTCCCGGCAACACGGATGCTGCGGCACAGACCGGAGAATCCGACTCCCTGAACCGTCTCTTATCCGACCTCAGCGACATCCTCTCCGGTTTTGAGGAGGACGGCATCCGCTTTGAGCTTTCGTACAACTACACCAGGGACAATATGATCGTGTTCATGATTCCGACGGACAGCGGCTCTGAGACCTATTCCAGGGAAAGGCTCACCGGCGACCGGATCGATGCGGAAACCTGGGAAAGGATCACCGCCGAGGTCAACGCGATCTCCTCCGCGCTGCAAAAGGGGCTGGAGGAGCGGGGCTTTACCGATACCGCCTCCTATGTCCAGCTCTGGGACAGGGCGAGCGACGGCCGCAACCTGCTCACCTCCCAAAACGGGCAGGTGATTTCGGACTATTTCGGGGATGATAACAAAACGACCGGCGGCGGCTCGCAGCAGCCCTCCGGCTCTGGCACGGCACCCTCCGGCACGGCCAACAGCGGCGATACGCAGAGTGCTCCCCCGGCACAGGGCTCCGCCAACAGCGGCGACACGCAGAACACGGTGAACGTGCAGGCCGTTACGATGCAAACCCCCTACAACTATGACTTTCCCGCCCACGTCTGGTTATCTCCGGACGAGGACTTCTTTCATGAGAAAAACGGCTGCGGACACATGGACCCGAACCAAGCTTCCCGCGTGACCCTGCAGCAGGCGCTGAAGCAGGGCATCCATCCCTGTGACGTCTGCTTCCCCGGCGCGGAACCGGGAGACGCGTAAGGCCGGCCTCCTCTTCATCTTCCTCAAAAACGTAGCCCGCAAGGGCAACCGTGAGACTCGCGAACAGCAGCATGAAAATGCCGCCGCTGATCGTCAGCAGGATGCAGATCGCGGCACCGCAGGCGACGACGGGCGCCATCATGAAGACGGCATATTTCCCGAGAATGCCGCGGCCGAATTTCAGCATCTGCTGCATCAGCCGGAGCATGAGCAGACAGTACATCATCAACAATGCAAGCGCCATGGTTTGATCCTCCCGAAATCTTTTTTCTGTAAATTCACGCCTTCCGCAGGCCTTTCACAGGATAAGGGTATCAGATTTTTGGTACGATAAAACGGACAGCAAAAAACCCGCACATGGCGGGTTTTTCAATGAGCACGTGATGGGAGTCGAACCCACCTCTCCAGCTTGGGAAGCTGGCGTTCTACCGATGAACTACACATGCCTGTATGGGCGCAGTCCATGAGTGCAACGAATGGACCCAAAGGGATTCGAACCCTCGACCTCTGCGTTGCGAACGCAGCGCTCTCCCAACTGAGCTATGAGCCCGGAACGTCCGTCTCGGACGAACAAAAGATATCATACCACGGTCGCCTTTTTTTTTCAATGCTTTTTTCAGACAGCGCAGAACCGGGGCATTCCGGCATTCTTTTACGAAACAAAGGACGCCGCGCAGGCCTTCGCGCAGCGGATGCCGTCCGCCGCGGCGCTCATGATGCCGCCGGCATAGCCCGCCCCCTCGCCGCAGGGGTAAAGCCCCGAAAGGGAAACGGACTGCAGATCCGCCGCATCCCGCACCATCCGCAGCGGCGCACTGGTGCGGGATTCCACCGCGGCCAGCAGCGCGTCTCCTCCGGCAAAGCCGGGAATCGTGCGGTCAAACTGCAATATTCCTTCGACCAGCGCCTCTTCGAGCGGGCGCGGCAGAATGCCGTTCAGGGAGGCGGAAACCGCCTTTCCGCGGAAGACCTCCCCGGACAATTCCATGCCGCCTCCTGCCCCTCCGCCCTCCGGCGGCTGGCCCTGCTCCGCGCAGGATGCCCCTTTCCGGAACGCGGCAAAATCCGAGACCGGCACGGCACCCACCCCCGCAAGAAAGGCTGCCTCCTCCATGCGGCGCTGGAAGGCAATGCCCAACAGAAGCTCCGGCCCGGCATCCTCCGGCGTCACATTCACGACGATCGCACTGTTGGCGTATCTCCCGCCGCGGTCGGCATAGCTCATGCCGTTGACGCAAAGCCTTCCCTCCTCGGAAGAAGCATTGATGATGTATCCGCCGGGACACATGCAAAAACTGTAAACACTTCTGCCGGAGGCTGTCCGGTATGTCAGCTTATACGGTGCGGCAGACAGGGTCTTCGGGTCCGCGATGCCGTACATGGCCTCGTTGATCAGATGTTGCGGATGCGCGATACGAAAGCCGGCGGCAAAGGGCTTCGCCTCCATCGCAATGCCCTCCGCATGCAGCATCTCATAGGTATCGCGCGCACTGTGCCCGATCGCAAGAATGACGCGGGCACAGGAGATTTCTCCCTTGTCCGTAAGGATGCCGGTGATACGCCGCTTCCTGCCGGATGCCGGGCCGCTGCCCGAAGCTCCGGCGCTTTCGCCGCTCAGCTGTTCCGTCACCAGCCCCGTCATCTGCGTCTCAAAGCGGATGTCCGCGCCTGCCGCCAGCATCCGCTCCCGCATGCTTTTCAGAATCTTCACCAGACAGTCCGTACCGATATGCGGATGCGCTTCGTACAGGATTTCCTCCGGTGCGCCGTGCGCGACAAAAATCCGCAGGATCTCCGAAAAGAAGCCCTCCCTGTCCTTCACCGAGGTATAGAGCTTGCCGTCGGAAAAGGTCCCGGCGCCGCCCTCGCCGAACTGCACGTTGGAGGAAGGAGAAAGCTCTCCGCTCTCCCAGAACCGCCGCACATCCCTTGTGCGCTCTTCCGCGCACCTTCCGCGCTCCAATAGAAGCGGCTTATGTCCGTGCTCCGCCAGAAGGTAAGCGGCAAAAAGTCCCGCGGGACCGCTGCCGACAATCACGGGACGGCAGTCCCCGCCCGCATGTGCGGCCATGCGCGCCGCCGCGTCCCTGCCTGCGGAAGGAAAGGAAAAAGCGGGCCGCTCCGCCGCTCTCACCCGCGGATCCTTGCACTTTCTCACCACTTCTTCCGCGGAGATGCCGCCCTTTGCAAGCGTCACGTCCACGCTGTACACATGCAGGATGTCCGGCTTTTTGCGCGCGTCGATGCCGTGCCTGACAATCGTCAGGGACGAAATCATTTCCGGACGCACATGCAGCATCCGCGCGGCCTTCTTTAACAGCAGGGCCTGCCTTTCCTTTTCCGTCTGTCCCGGCGCGGACGCCGCATCTTCCTTCACCGGGAGATTCAGTTGTGAAATCCGGATCGTCTGCATACCGTCACCCTTTCCCGCGCAGCCGGACAGCTGCCCTCCGTCTGCGTGAAAACATGATACCACAGAACGGCACCCCGCGCACGGCTTGCATGTCCCATGGCCTTTTGATAAAATGGTTCTGTTCGAAAGCGGAATCCGAAACGCAGAGGATGCATCTGACAGGGGAGGTGACGGCATTGTCATCCGTACTGATGGACGGCCAGGTATTCGATAACGAAATCAGTTTCTGCAAGGTCTATACGACACAGGCCAAGCAGGAGCTGGAGCGTGCGTTTTTGCGCCACCGTGTTTCCTATTTTGTGGAATGGCAGGACAAGGGCTTCTGGCAGCGCATCTTTGCGCCGAAGGGCAACCGCATCTCCTGCACCATCCGCATTAACAAGGCGGATTACGCGATCGCAAGGGATCTCGTGCGCGGCATCAAGGACATCAAGGTGCGCAGCCCCCGCGGCATCCAGGAGCGCGACACCGTCAAGGACCTGGCAAAGAAAAAAGCCGCCCGCGAGGACGACAGCAAACGCGCAAGGCCCGCAAAGCCTGTGATCCGCAAGACCTCCTCCAAACAGGCCGCTGCCCGACAGGAGGACGGTGCACGCGCATCCGCTTCCTCCGGCCGCAGGTCCTCTTCACAGCGCAGCGCCTCCGGCAGAGCCTCCTCCCAGAGAAGGTCCGCACAGGGCGCTTCCTCCCGCGGTAGATCCGGCGGCTCCTCCCGTTCCGGGCGGCGCTGAGTCAAGGCTTTCCGCTAAGCAACATCCACGATCTCGCCCTGATGGATGCGAATCCGCACATGGGCTTCCGATGCAATGTCCATATCATGGGTGACCAGAATCAGGGTCTGCCCGAGCTGCTCCACCGTGTCCTTTAACAGCGCAAGGGTATGCCTGCTGGTGTTGGGATCCAGATTTCCCGTGGGCTCGTCCGCCAGCACGATGGCGGGTTTCGCGGCCATCGCCCGGGCGATCGCCACGCGCTGCTGCTCTCCGCCCGAAAGCTGCGAGGGAAACTTATTCTTCAGTCCTTCGATCTCCAGCATCTGCAGCGTCCGCCGCAGATAGTCCTCATCCGGATCCCTGCCGTCGAGGTGCAGCGGCATCAGGATGTTTTCCAGGGCGGTGTGCTCCTGCAGCAGGTTATAGGACTGGAAGACAAAACCGATCTGCCTGCGGCGGAAGGCCGCGAGCGCTTTTCTTGAACGGCCGAAGACATCCTCTCCCGCACAGATAACGCTTCCCTCCGTCGGCGTATCCAGTGCCCCGAGGATATGCATCAGCGTCGATTTCCCGCAGCCGCTCTTCCCGACGATGGCGTAATACCGCCCCTTCTCAAATTGTAAACTGATCCCGCGCAGCGCTTCCACGGCCTGCACCGTGCCGGCGTTGTAGGTTTTTTTCAGGTTCCTTGTTTCCAGAATGAACTCCATGGCTTAGCTCCTTATGTTTTCGATCGGGTCAAGCTGACTGACCCTTCTGACCGGCAGGCTTTGCAGCAGCGTGTAAACAAGAACAAACAGCAGGCAGATCAGCGCATGCATCCCCCAAGGGTAGTCTGCGAGGTTTTCCCGAAGCGCCAGCTGCGGATTGCGGGCAAACAGGGCGGTGACGAGATGCACCGCCGCCATGACCGGATGCGCGGTGATGCAGGCCGCAAGCGCAATCCCCGCCGACTGCAGCGCCTGCCCCGCGTTGATCTGTCCCTCCGTCAGGCCAAAGGCCTGCAGCGTGCCGATCCGGTAGCGGTCCTGCTCCGCCGCCACATCCGCGGTGGAATACAGCAGGGTGAGGATCACGAGGGACATCTCCAGCCCCAGCAGGAAAAACATCATCCGCCGCATCTGTGCGGAGGACGCCTCCCGCTCGATCCGGATCCGGTAATTCGTGAAATCCATGCCGATCGCCTCGGCGAAATCCGCGGCCAGCGTATCCTGTGTGACCGGATCGCTCCCGGGAAGGTTGCGCAGCGTAAAGCGCGTGAGGCCGTAGCAGTCCGGATAATAAAGCTTTGCCATGATCCGGTGAAAGGTGGCCTGCTCCGCCGACATGGTCATATTGGCCTGCGGATAGAGCGTCCTTACCATCTTTTCCCCGGAGATCACCATGTGTGTGGCGTTGCGTTCCGAAAACGGCCAGATCCCCTCTCCGAGCACATGAATCACCGCATCGACCCTGGGACGGATGGTCTCGGTGGCCTCGACAAGCTTTGTCTCGTTGTTTTCATTCAGGAAGAATTGCCGGTAGGCCGTCAGCGTGATCTCATCTCCCGCCCCGACGGCGGTATCCGTCCGGCAGACGGATGCGTAACGCGCGGGAAAATGCAGCTCCAGCAGTTCCCCCGCCAGCTCGTCCGCGCGCAGCTCCTTCAGCGCCGCGGCATCCGGCAGCTTCTGCATGACGCGCGCTTCGTCCGGCAGATACTGCGGCACCAGCAGGATGCAGCTTTCCCCCTGCTCCAGCGCCTCCCTGTCCACGGTATCCGGCGGGAGCATATCCAGAAGCGTTTGCAAAAGATCACTGTCAGACGGAAGGCCGGTGACACGCACGGCAAATCCGGTCTCTCCCCCTTCCAGCTCCCGGAACATGGACGCCGCCTCCGGCATCCCCTGCAGGGTCTTCAGAATCGGGCTGCTTTTCAGAAGAGCATCACAGTGCAGCCAGACATTCGGCGCTTCTTTTACATACGTGAGCGCGGAGCCCTGCCGGAGCCCCTCCGAGGCCTCCATGCTCCGCTCAAACATCCTGCTGCTCATCCCGTAGGGCGCGACCATCTCATATTCCGGCATCGCCGTCTCCGTCACGCTGCGGCGGTAAACCCCGTAGGCGTCATGGCAGAGGAAAAGCGTCAGAAGAAGCGTCACCGCAAGAAGCAGCGCCAGCAGAAACTGCAGCAGGGTCCGCCCCCGGTTGACGACCATCTGGCGCAGCAGGATGCGGCCGTAGGTTTGCCGTTTGGCGCGGCGCGGCGCGCGCAGCCTTAAGGTCCTTTTACTCAGCTGTTCCCGCCCCGTCAGCGGGATGTTCCGGACGAGGAGCATCGGGATCAGCGCACCTGTCAGAACCGCCAGGACACAGCCCGCCTCCCCTGCGACGAGGATGCCCCCCTCCACGATAAACTGCGCGTCCCTGAGCCCCGTAATCAGGCGTGCAAGCAAAAAGCCCGACGCCGTTCCGAGCAACAGGGCTGCGGACAGCAGCAGGAGCACCTCCAGGAGCAGCATCCCGAGGATCTGTCCGTCCGTGGCGCCGACGCTCATCATGGTCGCAAGGCGCATCCTTCGTCTTCTCAGCTGGGTCCAGTACACCTGGAAGACGGAAAATGCCGCCACGCCGATCAGGACGCCGCCGGCCAGAAGCTGCATCGACTGCCCCGCGCTGCCGGAGGGCGGATAGGTGTAATTGTTCAGCCTGAGGGGATAGCCGTTGTTCTGTTCCAGCTCCGCAAAGGTCAGCTCGGGCGGCGCCAGCGGCAACAGGACATCCGCAAACTCCCCCCAGCGGTCTTCTTCCGTCGGATCACCGGTGAGGAGCCGCCATTCCCCGGACGCATCCTGTAAAACGTAGGTGACAAAGTGGGTGTCGTAATTGCGGTAAACATGAAGCTGCACCGTTTTTTCTTCGCCGCTTTCGGGATCCCGGCCGGTGAGAAAGTCCGTGATCCCGCCATAGCTGTCCTCCGCGCCGATCTCCCTGCGAAAGCCAGTCTTCACGGAGGCCCGGTACAGCGGGAGGATCCGTTCCGCCTTCTCCTCCGGGGGCAGACCCTCTTCCGCAAAGAGCAGAATCCCCGTGGTATGATGCGCTTTGGAGCCCTCGCTGTAATACTGTGCGGCAAAGTCCAGTGCGCGCAGTACCTGATCATTTGCCTCCGGTGACACAAAGGCGTCCGGCATGGCAAGCCCGCGCACGTCCCAGTGATCCGCATAGGGGGAAACGTAGCCTGTGACGGTGTATTGTTTGCGGAGCAGTACACCGGAGGTATGCATGGCGGTATCATCGTAGCGGTTCCGGATCCCGTCAACGAATCCGGTACCGTTATAATAAATCCGGTAGCCCTCCCGGTTGATATCCACCGAAATGTCCTCGTATCCGTACAGCTCACCGTCCTTGCGCAGGATGCTGCTGGTGCGGTAGGGGCGGAACCCGAACTGCGCGGGACCGTAAACGTAATGCGCCCAGAGATACAGCAAATCCTCCTCGACGGGCTGTTCCGCATGCTCCGGATCCATGCCCTCCGGCAGCTGGTAGGAATAGGAATGCGCCTCCTCGCCGTAGAGTCCCTGCACGGTTTCCGTAATGGTGACGGTTCCCTCCTGCGGATTGTAGTTTTCCAGCAGGTATTCGCGGAAGCTCTCCCGGTCCGCCTCTGTCATCATCTCCCGGACGGAGGAAAGCACCGACTCCTTCTCCACGGACTCCGCGCCGGAAGCCGTTCCCGCACGCATATCCGCAAAGCTGTAGGTCACATCCAGCGTTTCCCCCACCGCTGCTTCCGCGGGCATCCTCCCCCGCACGAGCAGAATCTCATCCTCTCCCTCCGGAAGCCTTCCCTCCGTCAGGCTGAAGCCCGCCGTCTGCAGCACCGCTTCATCGATCGTGCCGATCAGTCGGCCGCTGTTGGTCTCACCGACCAGACGCATTTCCGCAAAGGGCGGAAGCCCGGTACGAAGCTCCGGATTGTCTCCCTCCGCCCCGTAATACAGCATCTGCCAGGCACCGTGGAGCCTCTGCCGCTCCCGTTTGGCCGTCCCTGAAAAGGAGGACAGCAGGATGGAGGAAAGCGTCAGAAAGAAAAAAGCCAGAAAGAGAATACTGCCCAGAACGGCCGTATCCCGCTTTCTGCCTTTCAGTCCGGAAATCACAATGTGCAACAGGCGCATACGCTCTTTCCTTTTATCCTCTCCTCCACGGGAAGCGCTGACCCGTCACCGCCTCCGCCGCACACATGGCGGAGGTCCAGGCCCACTGCAGGTTGTAGCCGCCGCAGCGCCCGTTGACATCGGCCAGCTCCCCGATCGCGTACACGCCGGGGGCGCTTTGCAGCGACAGCGTCTCCGTCAGCGAGGACAGGGCAATGCCGCCGGCCGTCGCCTGGGCATGCACGTAATCATCCGTGCCGCCGATCGCAAAACGGATGTCGCGGTAGGCGCGCAGCAGCGCAAAAAGCCGCTCCGCCGAACCCTCCCGCAGCGGCTGCGTTAAGGAAAGGCCGAAGCGCTCCGCAAGCATCCGGTTGATCTCCGCATGCGCAAAGCCGCGCAGGAAATCACCGAGGGTCTGCTGATATGCGTCCCTGACCCGCGCTTGAATCATATCCTCAAAATCCGCATCCGCCGTCTCCGGAAAGAGGTCGAGCGAGAGCGTCACGGCCTTCCCCTCCGCAAGGAGCCTCGCGCATGCGGCAGAAAGCTGCATCACGGGGATGCCGGAGATCCGTCCCGCCGTGAACTGCACCTCTCCCCTTTCTTCCGCAAGAATGCTCTGCTCCGGTGAACGCATCCGCACCGTCGCAAACACCCGCAGCCCCGTTTCCTTCGGAAGCCTCACCTCTTCGCACTGCAGGCCGCAGAGCGCGGGATACGCCGGCACAATCTCCGCACCGAGCTTTTCCGCGATATAATAACCGTCCCCGGTGGATTTTGTCGTCTTCGGTCCTGACAAGGCGCCGCTTGCAAGGAGCACCGCATCCGCGGGATAGCGTTCTCCCGCCGTCCGCACCATCCATGCGGCATCGTCCGCAGCCTCTCCCGCAAGAATCTCCTTCGCCTGCCTGCGGTACAGAATCTCCCCGCCCGCAGACAAAAAGGCATGGAGCAGCGCGTCCGTCACCGTCTGCGCCTGCCCGGAGACCGGATAAAGACAGCCCTCCTCCTCCCGCACAAGCACGCCGACGGAATCGAAAAAGTCGATCGCTTCCCTTACGCCGAAACGCCCTAACAGTTGTTCCAGAAGCGGCGCGGCCGCCTCGTTGTAACAGGAAGCCTCCATGGCAAGATTCGACAGATTGCATCTGCCGTTCCCGGTCATGGACAGCTTCCTGCCGCAGACCTCTGTCTTTTCGAGCATCTTCACGGCACAGCCCGCGCGTGCGCAGAGCACGCCCGCGGTGAGTCCCGCGGCACCGCCGCCGATGATGACAACGCGTTTTGCCCTCATCTCCTTCTCCTCCGCAGGGAAATCCGCTCCAGCGTTTCGCCCAGGGGAAGCCCCTCGAGATCCCCCGTGATGAGGCCCCCGGTGAGCGCCATCAGAAACAGATAGATCACGCTTCCCGCAAGAACGGAGACCGCCACCGCCGCCACCTCACCGATCACGCGGCTAAGCGATCTCCCCAGGAAAAACACGGGCAGCGCCGAAAGCGCGGCAAACACGAGGGGAAAGCCTGCCAGCTGCAGGAGCCGGAGCCGCTTCACATGCATGAGCCTTGTCAGCACCACATAGGCATAAAAACCAAAGACGAGACAGCCGAGCATCAGTCCCGCCACGACGGCAATCAGTCCCTGCTGCAGCGTGCGTAGCAGCACAAAGGTCAGCACCGTCCCCGTCAGCACGGCCAGAATACCGCCCCCGATCATTCCCGAAAAGCGCTTCGTCAGCGCCAGTAATGTGCAGTTCGTCACGGCAAAGGTAAGCAGGGGCGTCAGCATCGCGCCGACGAGGAGCAGCATCTGCGTCACGTCCGTCGGCACGCGGAACACCGCCGTTTCCACGGGCTCCGCCAGCGCGGTCAGGAAGATTCCGGCCGGCAGACAGAGTACGCACTGCCGGTGGGTCAGCTTCAGAAACCTGGTGCCCGCCCTTCCGCTCTCCGGCGCGTCCTCGTTTTCCGGCAGGCGGTAACAGGCCTCCAGAAAGGGCAGCGCCATCAGAATCCCCAGAAACACGGTGAAGGGCAGATAATGTCCGTACAGCGCGCCGAGCATCGCCGCCGTATCCGTAAAGGGATCCGACCGGTACATGTAATTCCGGAACAGGGCACATAAGAGAATCACCAGAAGATGCGGCAGGGACAGCGTGAACGCCAGCGGCGCCACCGCCTTGAAGAAGGCGGGCTTTTCTCCCGTATAGCGTTCCTTTCCCGTTTCCTCCAGAGGATACAGGGAACGTAAGCTGCTGCGCCGAAGCAACAGCAGCGTCAGCGTCAGGATCACATCCGAGATCAGAAGCCCCGCGGTCGCAAAGGCCGCCGCATAGGCCGCCGCGCAGTCCGTCGTATAGAGCAGGGCATCCAGCTTTGCCCCGTAGCGGTAGCCGAGAAAGGCGAAGGGCACGGGGATGCCGATCATCAGCAGGGCGCGGATCACATCCGTTGCCAGCACCTGCCTGCGCTTTCCCATGCCTTCCGCAAAGCCCGCCAGGATCCCCTCCGCGCCGCAGAAGAGAAGACAGCCGGCGCAAAGGTACAGGGAGAGCCCGGCCTTCTCATCCCCGCTGATGAGCGCTGCCGCCGGTCGCGCAAAAAGCACCAGCAGCACGGCCGCCACAAAAACGATCCCCAGCGTTTCATACAGCACAAAGCGCGAGGACTCCTTCGCATTGACATAAAAGCGGTTGTTGCAGTACATCCGCACGAAGCGGAAGACACGCTTGCGGCAGGCAATCATGAAGATGCAGTAACACATCAGATAGACCATGACCGGCGCAAGCGCCATCCCCGCCGTCCTGTCCTCCGTCATGCGCGCAAGGACAATGCCGAGCAGCATCAGGGACGCCACCGGAAAGAGCGTTCCCTTTGTCATGGTATAGGGTCTGACCGTGCTCCTGCGTTTCTCCAAAACCTATGCCTCCCTCGTAAGGCCGATGGAGCGCAATGCCGCTTCCTGTTTCGTTTCCATCACCTTCTCTTCCGCTTCCGTTTCGTGATCATAGCCCGAAAGATGCAACAGGGAATGCGCAAGAAGGAAGGCAAACTCCCTTTCCTCGCTGTGCCCGTATTCATCCGCCTGCTCCCTGACTCTCCGGACGTTCAGAACGATGTCCCCGAACCAGAAGGCGCCCGTCTCCGGATCCGTATCGCGCTTCATCTCCTCTTCGAGCGCCGCAAAGTCCGCGGGCGCTTCAAAGGAATAGGCCGGAAAGGACAGCACGTCCGTTACCTCGTCCTTCCGGCGAAAATCCGCATTCAGCCGCCGGATCTCCTCATCCCCGACGAGGCGAAGCGACACCTCCGCCCCTGCGGGAATCCCTTCCAGCGCCTCCACCGCCTGCCCCACGCGTGCGGCAAGCGCCTCTTCGTCAAAGGAGAAGCCGCCCTTCTCCTCCCGTTCAACGTAAAAAGTCATAGTATAATTTCTCCTGCTTCAACAGCTCCCGCATCCGGGAAAGCTCCTGTATCGTCATGCCGCTTCCGGACAGCGTCCCCTTCTGGTAGGCCTCCAGACACATCGTATCGATCATGGTATCGTAATCCATGCCGGCATCCTTGTCCTTTGCAAATACCGCGCGGATCTGTGTGACGAGCGTATCACAGAACATCACGAGTGTCGCTTCCCTGCTCCGCGGATGCGTCTGTCCCTCCCTGATGTATTCGCGAAGCAACAGCACCGCCTCCTGCGGGAACTCAAAATCCGTATAGTAATGCGCCACGTCCGGCCACTCGCTCTCCGCATCGTCCAGACAGCCGATCCGGTGATACAGGGCACAGGTCTTTGCCGCCTGGGTGCGGTAGTCCAGTGCCTCCGCGCAGCGCTCCGTCAGATGCGCCGTGTGGATGGCAAGGTCATAGACCTCCTTCTGCTTGGTGCGGATGGCCTGCAGCAGGGAAAACTCCGGATCATTGATGTCCAGATAACGCTCCGTGTTTTTCCGGATGTTGCGCAGAAGATACGCCCTGGCAATGCCGGCCGTCACCAGCGCCGTCAGAAAGGCGGAGGCAATGGGAATCAGGAAGACACGCGCAGAGGCATGCGTATGCGCAAAGAGCAGCTCATACACAACGAGCGCCGTCAGATGCAGCAGCGCCTGCGGCAGCATGGCAAAAAGAAAGCGCGTCTTACTGTCCGTGTGCCGGTACAGCAGCACCGTGCAGGCGGAGGCCGTAAACAGGAGGAAGAAGTAGCCCTCCGCCCCCTCCGCCACAAACTGAAGCGACAAAAGCAGGAGGCCTCCGCCCGCAAACAGCGCAAGGATGCTCTCCGACGTAAGCTGCAGCAATACAAAAAGCAGGGGCACGGGCCACCACGGAAGCGGCACGAACAGCAGCAGCAAAGACGCCGCAAGACAGCAGGCAAAGACCCCGAAAAAACGCCAGGGATGCGCTTCGTTATCTCCCTCAAAGGAGTGCGTCAGGCGGTCCGAACCCAGACAAAAAGCGATGCCCGCCCCCAGAAGAAAGGCAATGATCACGATGCGGAGGAAGGCTTCCCTTCCCTCCCCGCGGTAAAATGCAAACGCTGCCGCGGCGCCTGCCGTCAGCGGAACGGTCAGCAGGGAAACCGCGGACAGCGATACCGTCAGCGCCTTCTGCTCAGCCGCGCTTTTTTTCTTTTGCCGCGCGCTTTTTTTCATAATTCTCGTAAGCCTTCACGATGCGCAGGACCAGCGGATGCCTCACGACGTCCGCCGCGGTCAGATAGCAGAAACGGATATCCTCCACGTTTTTCAACACCTTTTCCGCGACGCTCAATCCGCTTAAGGTTCCCTGCGGTAAGTCCTTCTGCGTCTGGTCGCCCGTCACCACCACCTTGGACGAAAAGCCGATGCGCGTTAAGAACATCTTCATCTGCGCGGGCGAGGTGTTCTGCGCCTCGTCCAGGATGATGAAGGCATTGTCCAGGGTGCGCCCGCGCATATAGGCGAGCGGGGCCACCTCGATCAGTCCCTTTTCGGAATTGCGCAAAAAGGCGTCTGCCCCCATGATCTGATACAGCGCGTCGTAAAGCGGCCTGAGATAGGGATCCACCTTGCTCTGCAGATCGCCCGGCAGAAAGCCGAGCTTCTCCCCGGCTTCGATGGCGGGACGCGTCAAGATGATGCGGCTCACCTCCTCCCGCTGGAAGGCACTGATCGCCAGCGCCATCGCGAGATAGGTTTTGCCGGTACCGGCCGGTCCCGTCCCGAAGACGACCGTGTTTTCGCGGATGGCATCCACATACTGCTTCTGCCCGAGGGTCTTGGGCTTGACGGGCTTGCCGCTTGTCGTATGACAGATCACGTCCGCATCGATTTCCGTCAGCACATTATCATCCGCCGCCTCCGCCGATTCCTTTGCCAGTGCAATCGCATAATCCACGTTCTGTTCCTCCAAAGCGCCTGCCTGTGCGCTGAGCGCCGCAAGCTGTCTTATCACGCCGGCCGCCCGCTGCACGTCCTTTTCCTTTCCCGTCACATGCAAAACGCCTCCGCGGTCAAAGAGTTCGACCCGGAAGTCCTTCTCGATTTTTTTGAGATACATGTCCCGGTGCCCGAAGAGATCCTGCAGCTGTCCCATCGGGAGCCGGAAGGTCTGTTCCGTCATGCTCATTTGTGATACGGTTCTCCGTGATTGATCTTTGCGCTGCGGTACAGCTGTTCCAGTAAGATCACGCGCATCAGCTGGTGCGGAAAGGTGAGAAGCGAAAAGCCGAGCGTTAAGTCCGCACGCGCATATACCTCCTCCGAAAGTCCGAGCGAGCCGCCGATCACAAAGACCGTCTGCTCATGTCTCTCCTGCGTCCGCTGCAGGTGCGCCGCAAAGGCCTCCGAGCTCATCTCCGCCGCCCCCGGCGCAAGCGCGATCACATACGCATTTTCCGGAATACGGGCAAGAATCCGCGCCCCCTCCTTCTCCAGCACCTGTCTCCTTCCGGCTTCGGAAAGGCTTTCCGGCGCGCGCTCATCCGCGACCTCCAGCACCTCCGTCCGGAAATACGGCGCCAGGCGCTTTTCGTATTCCGCCGACGCCTCGCGCAGGTATTTCTCCTTCAGCCTGCCGACACAGACAATGCTCACGCCGCGCATATCAGAAGCTGTTCAGGAACATCTGTCCCTGCACGTCATAGCCGATGCGGCAGGTCAGACCGCTCTGCGTGTTCACCGCGTAAAACAGGCCCGTGCCTTCTCTCGCGCCGCCCGGCGGCACATAGTATTCCGTGATGAAATAAAACTCCCCTTCGTTGCCGATCGTGACGATGCGGTCCACCGTGAATTCGAGAATGCCCTCCCGGTCCGGCAGCGCGCCCGTCGCGTCCTTTAAAACCCCCAGCTGCATCAGCCTGGTCTTCACGCTCGCGATCGCCTGGACCTCGTCCACCTTCCTTGCGATCTCCAGATGATACTGACGGGACACTACCTCGGAGAGGGTGCCGTGCTCATCCATACAGACGAAGTTGAAGTAGGAATCCCCCGTCGGCATATCGATCGGGCCCGTGTAGATCGGCGACTGTGCATCCGGCATCATCCGCTCCTCCGTTGTGTAACGGATTTCAAGCCCCGGCTGCGCCACCACCGTGATCTGCGTGGCCTCCCCGTAAAAGCCGCTGTCCTTGAGCACCTGCGGCGGATCCACCAGCCTTGCCTCCACCTTGTATTCCGCGGCGGAAAGCTCGCTCGGCACACCGCCCGGCCCCATGGCAATCGCGCGGACCAGATAGGTGCCCGGTTCGTCAAAGGTGAGCGGCGCCGTATAGACGGTATCCCCCGCACCGGGCTCCGCGCCGTTGACCGTATAATAAATGTCCGTCCCAACCTCCGCGACAAGGGACACCGCTACCGTCCCCTCGAAGGTTCCGCCCTCCGGACTGAAGACCGGCGCCGGCGGCACGTCCACGGCATAAAGCGATTTCACTTCCTCATAAGGACAGCGCTCTAAAAGCGTCCGCAGCGCCACCGCATCCCCCAGCTCCGCATACATCTCCGCGGTTTCACGGTAGGCGCGCATGGTATCCTCCGTGCTGAAGGCGGCGGAATTGACGATGGCATCCAGCGCTCCGACCGCCCCGGGGAGATCCCCGCTCTCCCTGAGATAAGACGCCAGAAGGAAGATCGCTTCCGTGTTCTGTGCATCCTTCTCCAGCGCACTGTGCAGGGACGCCACCGCCGTGGTCAGGTCCCCGCGGCCGTAGGCGCTTTTCGCGTCGGCGATGTCATCCCCCACGGACTGGTGAAGGGAGGTGATGAGCACGATGATGAGGAGGAGGCCAAGCAGCGCAGCGACACCGATGAACAGCATCTTCCGCTGCGCCGCCTTGCGCTGCCGCTGCTTCCCCGCACTCTCTTTATGATGGGCGGGCGTCCGGTGCGCGTTCTTCGCATGGGCATGGGAATGCGCGTGCGCATGCGCCCCCGCGCTCTTCCCCGATGCGGGACGCTGCGGATGCGCGGCGGACGTCTTCCGCTGACCCGTCTCCTCCTCCGGCTGCTCGATCTTCCCGGCCAGCTTCGTCAGCGTGCGGTCAATCTGTCCGTCGATCTCCGGCTCATAGGCCGGCACCATATGAAATTCTTTGCCGCAGTTGTCACAGTACATGTGCCCCTCGGGCACCATACTCCCGCAGTCCGGACATTGCATCATCTCTTCAGGATGCCTCCTCGCTACATAAGGCTTCAAACTCTTCCATGGACATCAGAATCCTTCTGGGCTTCGTGCCCTCTTCCTCCCCGACGACCCCCGCCTCGCACAGTTGGTCCATGATGCGGGCCGCGCGGTTAAAGCCGATCTTGAAGACGCGCTGCAGGTTGCCGATGGAGGCCTTCTCCTTGCCGATGATAAAGCGGCCGGCCTCCGCAAAATACTCATCCCGGAGGGAATTACCGGGCGCTCCCTGCGCGCCGTCTCCGGAGGCGGCCTGCAGCTTTGCGATCTCTCCTTCGATGGCCTCCGCCTTTTCCTCCTCCTGTCCCGCGTTCTGCTGCTTCAGGAAATCCGTGACATCCTGGATCTCCTTATCCGAAACAAAGGCGCCCTGCACGCGCACCGGCTTGGAATAGTTCTGCGGGAAGAAGAGCATGTCGCCCTTCCCCAGCAGCTTTTCCGCACCGTTCATGTCAAGGATGGTGCGGGAATCCACGCCGCTCGTTACCGCAAAGGCGATGCGGCTCGGCATGTTCGCCTTGATGAGTCCGGTGATGACATCCACGGAGGGGCGCTGCGTCGCGATGATCAGATGGATGCCGGCGGCACGCGCCAGCTGCGCCAGGCGGCAGATCGCCGTCTCCACCTCGCTTTTCGAGACCATCATCAGATCCGCCAGCTCATCCACGATCAAAACAATCTGCGGAAGCCTTTCCAGTCCCTCTTCTTCCTGATGTAAGCCGACATATTCGTTATACCCAGCCAGGTCCCGGACCTCCGCGTCCGCAAAGAGCCGGTAGCGCTTCTCCATCTCCGCCACCGCCCAGTTCAGGGCGCCCGCGGCCTTCTTCGGATCCGTGACCACGGGGATCAGCAGATGCGGGATGCCGTTATACATGTTCAGCTCCACGACCTTCGGATCCACCATGATGAGCTTCACATCCTCCGGATCCGCCTTATACAGCACGCTCAGGATGAGGGTGTTGATGCAGACGGATTTGCCGCTGCCGGTCGCGCCGGCAATCAGAAGATGCGGCATCTTCGCGATGTCCGTCACGATCGTCTCTCCCGCGATGTCCTTGCCGACCGCAAAGGAGAGGCGGGATTCCGCTTCCTTATACGCCTTGCTTTCCAGAAGCTCCCGGAGCGTCACCGTGACGTTTTCCGTGTTCGGCACCTCGATGCCGACGGCCACCTTGCCGGGGATCGGCGCTTCGATGCGGATGTCCGTGGCCGCAAGGTTGAGCTTGATGTCATCCGCAAGGTTTAAGATGCGCGACACCTTGACGCCCACCTCCGGCTGCAGCTCGTAGCGCGTCACCGCGGGGCCGCGGCTGAAATCCACCACCTTCGCATTGACGCCGAAGGTCTGTAAAATCTTCTCCAGACGGGCCGCGGTCTCCTTCAGCTCCGCGCTCCCGCCCTGTTCCTTTTTCTTTTCCGCCTTCGTCAAAAGAGACAGGGGCGGAAAACGGTAGGGCCTGTTGCCGCCCCGCTTTGCGGGCGTCTCCCGTTTGGCCGCGGGGATTTCAAAGGTCTCCGGCACCTGCTCCGTCCGGCGGACAATCCCCTTCTGCCTCGGTTTTTTCTTTTCTTCCGTCTCCTCCGTCACGGGAGAAGCCGCCGTCACGGTCTCATCCGTCCGGAAGGTAATCTCATGAATATCATCACCGCCGGCATAAACCGCGGAGGACGTTTCCCGTACCGGCGCTTCCTCCGCCGCGGATTCCCCGCGCAGATTCGTATCCTCCGTGATGCCGCTTGCCTTTTTATGTACCCGGAGGATCTTCGCGTCCTCCTCCTGCTGCCTGCGGGAGCGTTCCAGTTCCATCTGCTGTCTGCGCTCTTCCTCGCGTTTTTCCCTGAGCCTCCGCTCCTCCTCTTCCCGTTCCGCACGGGCGCGCATCCGCTCCTCCTCCTGCGCGGCGCGTCTGCGCAGCTTCTCTTCCTTTTTGCGCAGCCGCTTCGCCTCGTTTTCCTCCGCGCGGATCCTGCGCATCTCGCGGTAATCCCTGTCCTTCCGGTCCCCCTCCTCTCCGGTAAAGCGGAAGGAACGCAGCCCCTTCTTTAACAGGATGCCGTCGGTCAGGATCAGCAGAAACACCAGGAGCAGCACCAGCAGGAGCAGCACCGTCCCCGTCAGGGAAATGCTGCGGTAGAGAAAGCGTCCGAAGAGCGTCGGCAAAACGCCCCCCGTCCGGTGCGTTTCCGAAGCATACAGGTAAACCCCCTTGAAGCCCTGCGCCTCCTGCGGTTCCGCGAGATAGGAGCCGAAGAGGGACATCAGTACCCCGAGCAGGAAAAAGAGCGCTGCGCCCGACAGCACCTTGCCGACGGAACGCTTCGAGAAGGCGTTGGAAATCAGGAAGACCGCCCCCGCACAGGCAAGGAGCGGCGCAAGATAGGCGCGCAGGCCGAAGATGCCGAACATCACGGAGGAGATCGCATTGCCGACCCTTCCGCCGATACCGAAATTACTTAAAAAAAGGTAGACAGCCGCAGCGATCAGCGCAATGCTGATGATCTCGTCACGAACCTTATACTCCCCTTTTCCCCTCAGACTTGTTTCCTTTGGTTTTCTGCTGTTCTGTCTTTCTGCCATCGCTCTGATAGCAAACGTCTTTGACGTTTGCCCGCCGCGCCGGCCGCATGCCGCCCATGGCGGCAGTATTCCTTATGCGGTCGTGCGCATCCCCTCCTGTAAGCGGCAAAACTTTTGCCGCTTACCAGAGTATACCATTTTCGGTATCATTGTGCTATACTGTGATGCGGAACTCCCATGCCATCAGAAAGGATACTTATGGAATTCAAACAGGTTGCGGAAACCGCATCATTCAAACAAATCGGCACCGCCACACGCGTCTCTCTGAAAATCCGTGACGTGGCGGAAAAATGTAAGCTCGTCAAAACGGAGAACGGCCTCAAGGTGGAGTGCACGTATATGGGACCGAACGCCGCCTCCTATCTGCAATACATCGAAAAGAACCGCGAAAAGCTCACCAACTACCTCATGAACCCGGACGTCGCGGATTTTTACGACTGGATGGAGGCCTCCCATCAGACGCCGGAAACGCTCAGGCGTCACGAAAAGGAAATCCTCATCCTCTATGTGAATTTTGACCTCGATACGATGATCATGGAAACCGGCATCTCTGACGAAAACGTCACGATGAAGCTCGGTGCCCCGCTCATCCATATCAATATCGCAACCATGGGACGCAACGAATTCAAACTGCGGATTTACAATATGCTGCTGCTCGCGGATGAAATCGCCGTCGCCATGGGAAACGCCGATCTGCGCCAGATGTCCCAGATCAGTATGGTCAAAACCTATCTTGCCGAAATCTATGACAAGTATCACGGCGGCCAGGGTTCCGCCGACTATTGATCCGCCTTCTCAGGTCTTCTCCGCCTCTGCGGGAAAGCATGTCCCGCAGGGCTTGCCGGACGTCAGCCTGTACAGCACATCCTCCTCGCGCCCGTAGGCGAGATGTACCCGGATGCCGCGCCTTACCGCATATTCCGCGGCCTCCAGTTTTGTAATCATGCCGCCGCGTCCCCGGCCCGAGGAAGAGCCCTCCGCCAGTGACATGATCGTTTCGTCAATTTCCCGCACCTCTTCAATCAGGCGCGCATCGGCATGATGCGCGGGATCCTTGTCATACAGGCCCTTTGTGTCCGTCAGGAGGAAGAGCTCCTCCGCCCCGACAAAGGCCGCCACGATCGCGCCCAGCATATCATTGTCCGAGAAGCGCTTTTTCTCGCTCTCGATCTCCGCAAGGGAAACGGAGTCATTCTCATTGACGATGGGAATCACGCCGCGCTCCAAAAGCGCATCGAAGGTGTTCTGTAAATTATGCCTGCGCTCCTTGTCCTCCACATCCCGGTTGTCTAACAGAATCTGTGCCACCAGTCTTCCGTATTCCGCAAAGAGCTTGTCATACAGGTGCATCAGCCCGCACTGTCCGACGGCCGCCGCCGCCTGCTTGTCACGGACGCTTTCCGGTTTTTCCCGCATCTGCATGCGCTTTGCGCCCACGGCGATCGCGCCGGAGGAAACCAGGATCACCTGATAGCCCTTCGCCTCGATACCCGCGATCTGCCGCACGATCAGCTCGATCGCGCGGATATCAATATCTCCCTGTTCGTTTGTGATGGTGGAGGTGCCGACCTTGACGACGATCCTCTGCGGATGCTTCTCAGCCATATGCAAAGACCCTTGCCTCAGGCCTTCATCTGGTACATCCGGCAGAGATACTCATATTCCTGTTTGATCATCTGCAGGGCATGTGCGCTGCCGTACATATTGTCCGGATGATAGATCTTCAGCAGTTCCTTATACCGTTTTTTGACCGCCAGCGCGGAATTCACGCCGGCGAAAAACATCTCCGCGTCCGCGTTGTAATATGCGGCCGCTTCGTTGTATGCCTTTTCCTTATCCAGCTGCTTGCGCTCCCGGTCCATCTTCAGACGGTCCGTGTCCAGGCGCTCATAGGCGTCCTTGAGCATCTCCAGCTTCTGTTCCGCAAGCTCGTCCTTTTCCCAGAGCGCTTCCCGCTCGCGCTCGATCTTCGCCATGGCGCGCTCCTTGTCCTGCTGGAACTTTTCGCGTTCCCGCTCCAGACGCTCCATGCGTTCGTCGATCATGCTCTCGCGGTTTTCCAGACGGCAGGTCTCCTTGAAGAGCCAGAGCCTCAGCTCCGAGAGCCCGTCTTCATCCGCCGTCAGGATCTTCCGTTCGATTGCTTCCCTTGCTTCGTCCGAGTACACCTTGCTTCGTCACTCCTCTTCCTGTTTGCCGTCATACTCTCCGGGGAAGGCCGCGTTCAGCGCTTCCTCATCCGAGACCCTGTCCGTGCCTTTTCCGGAGAAGCGGTTCATCACCTCCGGCACCATGTCGATGATGCGGCTGACCGCATCCTGTCCCTTGACGCTGACGAGCTTCGTATGGCCGTTCTGAATGATGAGGACGGCGGAGGGGGACATCTTCGCGCCGAAGCCGCCGGAGGAGGAATCCTTTTTGGTCCCCTTGCCGGCCCCCGCCCCGAGGCCGAAGGAAACGTCCACGAGCGGCAGGATCAGCGCATCGCCGATGCTTGTCGGCTCACCGACCACCGTATGTGTGCTCATCAGATTGCCCATGCCCTTCAGCAGGGAATCCACCACGCTGTTATACTGACTCTGATTCTGACTCATCCTTTTCCCCCCGGATCTTTTCTATCCGTTTGCGGACGCGCTTGATGTCCTTATTGAAATAAAGCATCGCCGCGTTCCACAGAAGCGTTGCCCCCGTGATCCTTCCCCGGATATGCACATCCGCACCCGCGACCCTGCGCTCAAAATCCGCCTCCGGCTGCAAAAAGGCCGAAAGCTGCGGCGAGAGGATGCTGTAGGCCGCGAGGATCTCCGCGTCGATATAGGGGTCACCCGTGCCGTACAAAATGCGCACATCGCTTTTTTTCGGAAGCACCCCGCGAAGAATCCGTCCGGTATGCTTCAGGGCCGCTTCCTTTGCGCGCGCGAAAGTGTCACTTTCCAGAAGATCGCGCACCATGGATATTTTACCACAAACACTTGATATTGTATAGAAGATTTTTTGCGCCACTTCATATGGTTTCAAAAGAAGGTTTTTGATGCCGCCGAGGATGCGGGCGAAGAAGGAGGGCTTTTCCTCTTCCTCCGGCGCCTCCGCCGCGCTCGCTTTTGTGGTTTCACGCACGGTCCTGTCAGGCGTCGCTTTCCGCTCGCTTATGACGATGTCCTTCTTCTCTTTCTCTTTCTCTTTCTCTTTCTTCTCCCTCTCTGCCTTCTCCCTCTCTGCCTTCTCCTTCTCTACCTTTTCTTTCTCTGCCTTTTCCTTCTCTGCCTTTTCCTTCTCTGCCTTTTCTTTCTCCGCTTTTTCTTTCTCCGCTTTTTCTTTCTCTTCCCGCTTCTTATCCGTCTCTTCCCTCTTCTCTTCCTTCTCCGGCTTCCTTGTCTCCGGCTTCTTTTCTTCTTCCTCCTCCTTCTTCTCCCCGCCGACAATCGTAAACATCAGCAGCTTCACGGTAAAGGAAGTCTCATCCGGATAACGGAAGCTGCCGCGCAAAAGATGCAGCAGCCAGGAGAAACCCGCCTCCAGCTTCGCGCTCTCTTTGATCCTCTCTGCGGCGCCCTCCGTCAGCTCCGTCTCCTTAAGCTTCCCGTCGATGCGGTAACGTACGGGCACAAAGAGCACCAGAAGGAGCAGCACAAGAAGCAGTCCGATCAGACCGCCCAGAATGATGCCGACCCATTTTAAAATCCCCAGGGCAACCGCCATCCTAACCCCTTCCGTCCAGATACTTCATCAGTTCCCCCGCTTTTCCCGCGGCGATCGCGTCATCCGAAATCCGCAGCAGCAGCTGTCTCGCATCCTCCTTGTTCTTTGCGATGCCGTAAACCCGCAGGGGATGTTCCGCGTAATACGCCTGCTGCAGCATGCGCGCATGGAGCATCGCCAGCTGCCCCGGCATTCCCGGTGCCTCCGTGATCAGATACACGTTCGGAAAGCCGCCGCGCTTCAGACGCCATTTGGTGTAGGCGGCGTTCCGGAGGTTTTCGCTCACATACAGATGCGGTTGCAGGATGCAACATGTCTTCATTGCTGAAACCACCTGTCAAACAGAATCCCCGCGATCGGCACGGCCACGGTGCTGCTGCTCCCCGCGCCCTCCACGATGATCGTCACGCAGATCTCCGGATCAGAGGCCGGCGCAAAGCCCGTGAACCAGGCATGCGTGACGATGTTTCCGCCCTGCGCATGCTCCGCGCTCCCGGTCTTTCCGGCCGCCTCATAGCTTCTGCCGCTCAAGCCGCTCCCCGTTCCGCTGACCACGACCTCCCGCATCATGGAACGCATGATTTCGGCTTCCTCTTCGTCCATCAGCCTGCCGCCGTTCTCCGCCTTTGTTTCCCCGATCAGCGCGCCGTAGGCATCATATATGCCCCCGATCAGGTGCGGCTTGATCAGCACTCCCTTGTTTGCGATCGCCGCCGTAATCATGTTGAGATGCAGGGGGGACATGGCGGTTTCGCCCTGTCCGATCGCCAGCTGCATCCGCTCCGGCACCGTCGCCGCCTTCGGGTCCACCGTCCGGGAGGACTTGTAATTCAGGTCACAGGGCAGCGTCGTGTTAAAGCGCAGCTGCTGTAAGGTGTTGTCCAGCACCTCCGCATCCGTCTTCAGTCCGAGGTCCACAAAAGCGGAATTACAGGATACGGCAAAGGCCTGCCGCAGGGAAATCTGTCCGTGGGCCATTCCGCCGTAGCAGTGGACGGTTTCTCCCGCGGAGGAAAAGGAGCCGTAGCAGTTGTAGGCATACGCCGTGTAATCCCCCGGGTGTCCCTTCAGATACGCAAGCGCCGTCACCACCTTGAAGGTGGAGCCTGCGGGATACAGTCCCTGTGTCGCGCGGTTCACGAGGACACCGCGTTCCGTATCCGCGGAAAGAAGCTCCCAGCTCTCCTCGATCGTCCCGGGATCAAAGGAGGGGCCGGAAACCATGGCATAGATCTCTCCCGTTTTCACGTTCGTCACGAGGATCGCGCCGTTCCGGTTCCCCAGCGCCTCATAGGCCGCCAGCTGCAGATCGACACGCAGCGTTGTCATCACCTTGTTCCCCGGAAACAGCCTTCCCTCCCGGTCGAACGCGATACGGTCCTTCAGGGAAAGCCCCGTATGCAGCAGATCATAATTGCCCAGGGCTTCGACGCCCGCCCTGTCATGCGTGGCATAGCCGACGGCATGCGCGAACGCCTCCCCGTAGGGGTAGATTCTTTTCTGCGCGCCGTTCCCCGCCTCCTCCGAATAGGCCAGCACCGCGCCGTCCGCGGCAAGAATATCCCCGCGCAGCACCTCCGCGGAAAGAAGCTCCGCCTTGCGGTTATAGCTGTTTCCCATCAGCTCCTTGCGGTAGCGGAAGGCATAATATCCGATATAGGCCGTCATGGCCACGAACAGCACGGCAAAAAGCACGCCGATCCCGATGAGGGCGTGTTCCGCTCCGGCCTGTTTTCTGCCCTTTGACTGTACCCGGTCCGCCATATCCTACCCCGCCCAGGAAGGCTCACGGGTCCCGTGATCCTGCCTGCTGACACCTTCAAAAAGACAAAACATCAGGATGGTCGAGAGGACGCTGGATCCGCCGTAGCTCACGAAGGGGAGCGTCACCCCCGTCAGCGGGATAAACTTGGTCCCGCCGCCGACCGTCAGAAACACCTGGAAGAGATAGGTCACCGCGATGCCCGCCGTCAGCAGCCTGCACCACGAGTCCTGGGACTGCAGCGCCTCCTGCAGCAGCAGGAGGAAGGTGGAAAGACAGACCATCAGCATCGCCATGGCAAAGATGAGTCCCAGTTCCTCCGCGATGGCGGAAAAAACGACATCATCCTCCACAAAGGGGATGGAGGAGGGTCTTCCCAGAAACAGCCCCCTGCCGAGCCAGATGCCGGCGGAGATGCTGAAGAGGGACTGTGCGATCTGGTAGCCGTTGCTGTCGATCGTCGCCCAGGGATCCAGAAACACCAGCACGCGCGAGCGTACATGCCCGAAGAGGTAATACGCCGCCACCGCGGCCGCCACGCCCAGAAGGATCCCGCCGATGAGATATCCCGGATGACCCGTCGCGATAAACACCATGCAGATATAGACCACAAAAAAGATGAGCGCGCTGCCGAGATCCCTTGACAGCACAAGAATCAGCACATGGGCCGCGGCAATCAGCCCCGTCAGCAGCACCCGCCCGATCGTCTGTGACTGGTACAGGGCACCGGACAAAAACAGCACAAAAAGAATCTTGACGAATTCCGAGGGCTGGAAGGTGAAGCCGAGGATCGTGTAGTTGATGCGGGAGCCGTACACGGTCGCCCCGAGCACCAGGACGATCCCGAGCGCCACGGCGCCGAGGGAGGCATAGAGCACCCAGAGCTGTCTGGGGAAGCCGTTCCTGCGCAGGACATATATCAGCAGCATGCCGATGGCGATGGACACCGTGACAAAGATCATCTGCCGGACGGCCTTTGCGGAGGAAATCCGCAGGATGACGGTCATGCCGATCATCAGCAGCATGCACATGTTGTTGATGATCGGGCGGGAGCAGTCCGGAAAAAACTTCGTGAACAGCACCGGCGTCAGCACCAGCACGATGAGCTGCACGACATAAAAGGCCAGGTAACGGAGATTCCCCGTATGCGCAATGATCTGCGTAAAGAACAGCGCCTGCAGCGCAAAGAGGAAGATCGTCTGACGCGTGCAGAGCCCGCGGACGCTGCGTTCCGTCCCCGCGCGGTACAGAATCAGAAAGCATTCCGCCGTATAGATCAGCATCACCAGCGTGATCAGGTATTTGCTTATTTCCGTCAGTAACAGTGTCAAATGCTATTCCACGCCTTTCTTAAAGCGTCCCGTCGTATATTCCGCATACGGAAGCGCGGCTTCTCCCCTTCCCTCCGCAAACGCAAGGAAGGCTGCGCAGACCGCGGCCGCCTCCTGGCCGCTCTCCTGCGTAAAGTCGAGCCGCAGCCGTACCCCGCGCCCCATCCCCCGCAGGCTGTCAAGCGCATCGTGCAGGCTCAGGCGGTGGGCATTCCATATCACATTATAACAGTTTCTGCAGTCGCACGTCACCTGCATCCTGCGGCCGGTTCTGTCGGTGAGGAAGGTTTCCGTGCGGTATGCTTCCCCGCGCTTTTTGCTGCAGCCGCCCGCCCCGTTTTCCTTTACGCAGTTCGCGCTCACCATCAGCGGCAGAAAGCCGTAAACCACGGCCGTGAGGGCGATGTCCCCCTCCGTCTCCTCCGCCAGATGACGCCATTGGGGAAAGCTCATCTCCGGCGAGAGCGTAAAGCCCTTCAGACCCTCCGACTGCTCGCGGAGCAGTGCATAGGCCTCCGGATTCCACACATACATGTTCAGATCCAGGAGCAGCTCTCCGGGATACCCCCGTTCCGTAAGGAAGGCGAACTGCTCAAAATTCCGGACGAGCATTCCCGCAAAGCCCGCGTCCCGCGCCTGTGCGCAGAGCGTTTCCAGATCCCGCATCATCGGCAGCTGCGGCTCCTGCCTGCTCACATGCGGCAGGGCAAGATACAGCGCCGCGTCTGTCATCCGGCGCATCCGCGAAGCAAGGGCGGATACGCCCTCCTGCAGGGCGGGAAAGCAATCGACAAAGCAGCGCTCCGCGGGAAAGCCCGTCGCAAAAACCGCCTCCGCCTGCTCCAAATTCGAAAGAAGAAGGTCAAAGTTCATTCCCTTCCTCCCTTCAACAGCGCATCTGTCAGGAGGCGCACACCCTCCCTGCGCAGTGCGCCGATTTCCTTTAAGGGCACAAAGACGTCTTCCGTCATGGTCAGCCGTGTTTCCTCCGCCGCAAAGTCTGTATCGCCGAGTTTTTCCAGCTGCCGCTTCACTTCCTCTCCGGCGAGCGGCCTCGTCTTCGCGTATGCCGCGACCGCGCCGTAGCAGGTAACGCTTGTGCTGCCCGAGGAAAGCGTCAGCTCCAGCGCCTCCTCCGGCTGCAGCCTTAAGTGCAGGCGCACGCCCCTCTTGCGTCTGACGTCAAGGTAGCGTTCCGAAACCGCGCGCAGCAGATCCTCCTCCGTTTTGTTGTATGCCCCCTCCCGCATCGTGATCATGTCGGCGCCGTTATGCCGGTACAGATAGCCCGTCTGCACGTCCGTGCGCAGGTAAAGCGCGGAGAGCATCTCCCTGTCTTCCTTCGTCACGACGGGATCCTTTCCCTCCGCGATCAGATCCAGGTATTTGCGGTAGATCGCGGTGACGCCGGCCGCGTATTCCGGCTTTTTCATGCGTCCCTCGATCTTCAGCGCACGGACGCCCGCGAGACACAGCGCCTTCAGGTCATCGATCGTGCACATGTCCTTCATGCTGAGCAGATACTTCCCGCCCTCCGGATACCGTTCCGTTCCGTAGGGCATCCGGCAGGCCTGGGCGCAGCGTCCGCGGTTGCCGCTGCGGCCGCCGATCATGCCGCTGAAAAAACACATCCCGGAATAGCAGTAGCACATGGCGCCGTGGATAAAGGCCTCCACCTCAATCCCGCTTTCCTCGGCCATTGTCTGCAGTTCCGTCAGCGAAAGCTCCCTGGCCGGCACCACCCGCTGCACGCCCATGCTTTTTAACAGCTTTGCACCGTGCACCCCCGTCACCGCCATCTGCGTGCTGGCATGAAGCTTGAGGGAGGGAAAGGCGTCACGGATCGTCTTCAGGACGCCGAAGTCCTGCACAATAACGGCCGTCAGGCCCGCATCGATATAAGGGGCGAGGTAATCCGTGAGCCCGTCCAGCTCCTCTCCGCGCAAAAGCGTATTGACGGTCATGTGCGTATCGACCCCCATCAGACGCGCGTAGCGGATCGCGCGGACGGCCTCCTCTTCCGTGAAATTCTCCGCATAGGCACGCGCGCCGAAACGCGTGCCGCCGAAATAGACCGCATCGGCGCCTGCATTGACGGCACCGGTGAATGCGCGAAAGGAGCCCGCGGGCGCCAACAGTTCGGGAACGTTCATAAAATGCACCTGTCATAGGGAAAGCCCGAAAACGATTTGTTTTCGGGCTTTGTTTTCTTTGTCACGGTCGGCTTGATCTCATCTCCGCTTCCATCCGGATGATCCGCCGGTCCCTGTCCTCCAGCTCCTGCTTGAGCTGTTCGACGCTGCCCTCCGTTGTCTCGAGTTTCATCTGCGTCGTGATGAGCTCATGCTTGATGTCGTAAAGCTCTTTTTCCTTTTCCGCAAGCTGCCCCTCCAGGGACTCCGTCTGTTTTTTGACCTGGAAATAATCATCCGCAAGATTGAGCTGGATCAGGAAATGCTGCAGGTCGATCGACTGCCTGCGGAAGCCCTCCATCTGATCGAACTCCGAGAGTTTATTATTGAGATAAGCGGCCACCTGCTGCAGATAAGCCTCGGATTCATAGCCGGAGACCGTGTACATTCTGCCGCCGATGACGACCTGTGTATCTGTTTTGGATGACATAGGCGCTCCCCCCTTGCGTGATACATAAGTATAGCATGAAACAGGCCTTATTTCAATCAGTCACCTTCAGGATGCCGAGGTGTGCGTAGCCTGTTTCCGTCACCACACGCCCCCGCGGCGTGCGCATGATGAAGCCTTCTTTTAAGAGATAGGGCTCATACACATCCTCGATCGTCCCGGCGTCCTCCCCCGTGGCCGCCGCAAGCGTGTCGAGGCCGACCGGCCCGCCCTCGAATTTATGAATCATGGTAAGAAGAATGTTTTGGTCCGTGTGGTCGAGGCCCTTCGCGTCCACGTCCATGAGATCCAGCGCTTCCTTTGCGATCTGCTCCGTGATGTTGCCGTCATAACGCACCTGCGCGTAATCCCGCACGCGCTTTAAGATGCGGTTGGCCAGACGCGGCGTGCCGCGGCTGCGCTTTGCCATTTCATAAGCCCCCTTCTCCTCCACCGGCACCTGCAGGACCTTTGCCGACTGGACGATGATGGTCTTTAATTCCTCCGGCGTGTAATACTCCATGCGGTGGATGATGCCGAAGCGGTCCCGGAGCGGTGCCGAAAGCATCCCGGCCCTTGTGGTCGCGCCGATCAGGGTAAAGCGCGGCAGCTCCAGACGGATGGAGCGTGCGCTCGGTCCCTTGCCGATCATGATGTCGATCGCGTAATCCTCCATCGCGGGATAGAGCACCTCCTCCACCTGGCGGTTTAAGCGGTGAATCTCATCGATGAACAGAATGTCCCCCGCATGAAGGTTGTTGAGGATGGCCGCCATCTCCCCGGGTTTTTCGACGGCGGGACCGGAGGTGATCCGGATATGCACGCCCATTTCGTTCGCGAGGATCTGCGCAAGCGTCGTCTTTCCGAGACCGGGCGGTCCGTAAAAGAGCAGATGGTCCAGGTTCTCCTCCCGCCCCTTCGCCGCGGCGATATAAATCCGGAGGCTCTCCCGGATCTTTTCCTGTCCGATGTATTCCGAAAGACGCTTCGGCCTCAGGCTCCCCTCGATCGGGGTATCCTCCGCCGTATGTGCCGCCTCAACGCTGCGGCTGGTTTGTATGGTCCGTTTATCCGACATTCATCTTCCTCAGCTGCTATCCCAAATACTTCAGCGCCACCTGCAGGAGCTTTCCCGCATCCTGCACATCCGGCGCTTCCTCCCTGGCCTTTGCAACCGCCCGGCCTGCCTCCGACGCGCCGTAGCCGAGCGCCATCAGCGCAGCCAGCGCCTCGTCCGTTTCCTCCCCGGCACCCGCAAGGGCCTGTGTTTCTCCTCCCCGCGGCAGGAGGTCGTCCGAAGAAAAGCGGTCCTTCAGTTCCAGCACCATGCGTTCCGCAATCTTTTTTCCGACGCCGGGCGCCTTCGTGATCAGGCGGGTATCTCCCGTCAGGATCGCGAAGCGCAGATCATCGATGCCGACGGCGGACAGGATGGAAAGCGCCGCCTTCGGTCCCACGCCGTTCACGGAGAGCAGCTGCCGGAACACATGCAGTTCTTCTTTTGTCAGGAAGCCGAAGAGGGAGAGATCATCCTCCCGGACACTCATATGCGTGTGGAGCGTGACCAGCTCGCCGGTGCCCGGCGCAAGCTCCGCCGTCCTTCCGGAGACGCCGACCTTAAAGCCCACGCCGCCCACGTCGACCACCATATAGTCCTCGCCCGTTTCGGCGCAGACACCGCGCAGATAAGAAATCAAATTCTGCTCTCCTTATTCGGGAATCTCGTGGATCCAGCCCTCGGGCGCCTCCACCGTTCCCACCTGAATGCCCGTCAGGGTCTCGTACAGCTTTGTGATTACGGGGCCCGCCGTCTCCATGCCGGAGGGGAAATAAATCTCCCTGCCGTGATCATCAATCATTCCGACCGGCGAGATCACCGCCGCGGTGCCGCAAAGCCCCATTTCCGTGAATTCGCCCACCTCTTCGAATTTCACCACCCGCTCGATGACCTCGATCCCCAGCATTTCCCGCGCGACATACACGATGGACCTTCTGGTGACGGAGGGCAGGATGGAATCCGTGGAGGACAGCGGCACGATAAGCCTTCCTTCCTTGTCAACGAAAATAATGTTGGCGCCTCCCGTCTCCTCGATCATCGTGCGCGTCGCGGGATCCAGGTAAACGTTTTCCGCAAAGCCCTCCTTATGGGCAAGCACCGTCTGGTGCAGGCTCATGGCGTAGTTTAAGCCCGCCTTGATGTTGCCGGTGCCGCGCGGTGCGGCGCGGTCGAAATCCGAAACCTTGACCTTGTTCGGCACGAGTCCGCCGTTGAAATAAGGCCCCACCGGCGTCACAAACATGCGGAACTGATACTCCTCCGCCGGGTTGACTCCGATCACCGCGGAGCTCCCGAACATGAACGGACGGATGTAGAGGGTCGCGCCGGAGCCGTAGGGCGGCACCCAGGCCTCGTTGGCCCGGACCACCTTATCCAGCGCCTCAATAAAACGCTCCGCGGGAAAGGGCGGCATCTCCAGCCGCTTTGCCGTTTCTATCATGCGCTGCGCATTGAGATCCGGGCGGAAGGTCACGATCCGCTTGTCCACCGTTTCGTAGGCCTTCAGTCCCTCAAAGCAGGTCTGCGCATACTGCAGGACGCCCGCGGACTCCACCATGGTGATCCGATTCTCCCCGGTGAGCACGCCCTCGTCCCACACCCCGTCTTTGTACTCTGAGACATAACGCAGTTCCGTCTCGCGGTAACCGAAGCCGATATTTTGCCAGTCCAGACTCTTCCTTTCCATGTTCGCTCCTTTCGCTCTATCCGCGCACGGCGGGATCCGCCAGATCCGCCTCGTCCGTCTCGTCCTTCAGATAGGATTCGATCACGTAGCGCGGCCGGTGCTTTGTTTCCAGGTAAATCTTTCCGATGTATTCGCCGATCACACCGAGCGAAATCATGATGAGCCCGCCGATGCCCCAGATGGAGAGAACGATCGTCGTCCAGCCGGGAACCGTCTGTCCCGCGAAATAGCGCACCAGACTGTAGATTGCGACCGCCACGGCCACCAGAAGAATCAGAAAGCCCAGCCGTGTGATCAGCCGGATCGGCTTGACGGAAAGGGAGGTGATCCCCTCCGTCGCAAAGTGCAGCATCTTCCCCAGCGGATATTTGCTCTCACCCGCAAAGCGCTCTCCGCGCTCATAATACACGATCTCCGAACGGAAGCCCACGAGCGGCACCAGTCCGCGGAGGAAGAGATTCACCTCCCCGAATTCGGACAGCGCCGCAAGCGCCCGCGCGCTCATCAGCCGGAAATCCGCATGGTCATAAACGGTTTCCGCTCCCATCGACCGCATCGTTTTGTAAAAGCGTCTTGCCGTAAAGCGTTTGAAAAAACTGTCCTTTTTCCGGTCGCTTCGGACACCGTAAACGATGTCGGCTCCCCCACGGTATTTTTCAAGCATCCCGTCGATCGCATCGATGTCATCCTGTAAATCCGCGTCCATGCTGATACAGACATCGGCAAGCTCCCTTACCGTCATAAGGCCTGCCAGCAATGCGTTCTGATGCCCGCGGTTGCGGCTTAAGCACAGCCCCTGGTACAGCGGGTCCTCCTCATGCAGCGAAGAGATGATCTCCCAGGTGGTGTCCGAGGAGCCGTCATTGACAAATAGGACACGGGAATTTGACGCAATGATGCCGTTTTGCACCAGCGCGTTCATTTTTTCTTTCAGACGCTTTGCCGTCTCCGGCAGCACCTCCTGCTCATTGTAACAGGGAAGCACCAAAAATAATCGCATGTGGATCTTCTCCCCGCTTGCGTGTCGGAATCCGCTGAAACGCTTGCTTCACAAGCATTATACCACATATCACAACCATTGTTTATTATTTTTTAAGGTTTTTGTGCTTGCATTTGTGTTATATGTGTGCTATAACAATTATAGAGTTTAGAACACGGCGCACACGGGACGGGATCCGTTCCGGAAGCGCAAATCAAAAACGGAGGTGAATGACCATGTTACTGCCTATGTTATGGAAAAGAGACAACCGCGAGCTGTGCAACTGCAACAATGATCCCTTTGCGGAGATCGACCGCTGGATGAATGACTTCTGGGGCGGCGGCCTCTTCGACGGCGCGGAGGGAGGCGCACTCTTCTCCGGCCTGAAGACGGACGTGATCGAAAAGGACGGTCATTATGAACTGGAGGCGGATCTGCCCGGCTTTGACAAGGAGGACATTCATGTTGATGTCAAGGACGATGTCCTGACGGTGTCCGCGGAGCACAAGGAGGACAGCGGGGAAAAGAAGGACGGCAAATACCTGCGCCGCGAGCGCGGCTACCGTTCCTACAGACGGAGCTTCCGTGTCGACGGTCTGAACCAGGATGACATCAGGGCGCAGTATAAGAACGGCGTTCTGACGCTGACGCTTCCCAAGAAGGAGGCGCTGCCGGAGCAGGAAGACGTGAAACGTATTGCGGTTACGGACTGACCTTTCTCCCCGTGGAATTGTTTTCATAAGAAACGGCGCAGGGGACATTTCCCTGCGCCGTTTCGCATGTTCCGGTATGTTCTCTTATCTCGTCAGGAAGCGCTCACAGCATGTGACAATATACGGTGTCGTCGCATGGGATACGTTGTGGGCGAACAGAATATCCGTGATTCCGTATTCCGCAACATACTCGACCACATTACGCAGGAAGTAGCGGTAATCGATGACATGCACCTCCTGGAAGGAGCCGAAGAGGTATCCGGGAACGGCATTGCCGAAGCTGTCCTTGATGACCAGCAACTTCCTGCCGTTCATCGTGGAGGTATGGACCTGCGTGATCCGTTCATCGCTCCCCATAAAGGTACAGTAGGCATCGCTGTGGCCATCCGGATATTTCTGGAAAAAGTGGCCGTCATGCGGTGCCTCTTCCTTTACGGGATTTCCGTTCTGTGTCACGTAATCGATGTAGGTGGTTCTGTATTCGAGTGAGGTCGGCTCATAGTACACAAAGGTCTCCGGGTTGTCCTTGACCTGCTGGGACTTGGACCACATATACATCGTTCCGACATAATTGTTGATGTGTTTTTCCTCATATTCCGAAAGCTCCATGAAGGGCACATCCGCCTCCTCGGCAAATTTCTGCGCGGCATAAAAGGCCCCGAGCGGCGCCCAGTGATGATCCGTGCGGGAATAAATGGGCTCGTCCGTGTGCTCCCCGAGCACGCTGTAAATATCCACGCCGACCACGTCGTCGCTGAAGGTTTCCATCATGTCATTGATGCGGTCCACCTGGGAACCGGTATAGCGCAGGGCCTCCGCCGGACAGTAATAAGCGATGGAGGTCGGGATCGGCATGCAGTACACATTCACTTTCGGCATGACTTCCTTGTAGTGATTGACCATCTGCGCATAACTGACCGCGACATCCTTATTGCCGCCGTACAGCATCATCGCACGCGTCTGTGCGCCGGAGCCCGTGACGATAATACCGTTTTTCGCAAGAATGTACTGGTCATCCACGGCGCCGTTGAAATCCTTTTCGATGCGTTCGTTCCGGTGCGCCTTTGCCGCTTCCTCCTCCGCGATCTGACGGTCATGTTCATCCACCAGCGCTTCATACGGCGCCCAGACATCCGCAACGGAATGAATGCCCGAAGGCGCCGCCACGGGTGCCGGCTCCGTTTCCTGCACGTTTTCGGCAGGGGCCGCCCCCGTTCCGACACCCACAAACACCACGCCGCTGCCGCCCGCAAGCCCCTTGGCGCCCATCAGCGTCATGGCCTGCTCCATCAGCGTATCCCGCATGGGGACCGTATCGGAAAACCAGTTGGAAATCCCCTCCGTGAAGTCGCCGCTCCAGTACGCATCCGCCGTCAGCTCGGGAAAGGTATTCAGTTTGCGCCGTTCCAGCTCCGATGCCTCCGAGCGTTTGGCAAACAGCAGAAAGGCCTCGATCGCGAGGAACCAGAGCAAAACGGCAATCAGGTAAATCCTTTTATTCAATGCAGACCTCCCGTCTAAAAACGCGTATACAAAAAGGGATTGGACGTCGCACCGATCAGCAGCAGTGTCGACGCCGTCAGCAGCAGCACGGACCAGATGATGCCGGGAACCGATGCCGTCGAAAACAGTCTCTTTCGCGGTTTCGGCAGACAGGCGATCACGCACACGATCAGCAAAAACAGATTCTGCCGGAAGAGCCCCGCGCATAGCGTGTCATTCGCCACGACATTTCCGAAAAACAGATTCCGGAAGAAATAGCCCATCCGCGAAAAATCCTCAAAGTAAAAAATGCCCCAGCCCGCCAGCACAAAGAAGAGACTTGCGACATGCCCCGCGATCCGCGCGGGCAAGGCTCTGTCCTCCGGCTCCGCATTCTTCAGCACCGTGTACTTCTCAATGATCAGCAGCAGCCCGTAGTACAGACCCCAGAGCAGATAATTCCAGTGCGCCCCGTGCCAGAAGCCCGTGAGCAGCCACACCAGCATGATGTTGAAAATATGTCTTGTGCCGCTCACGCGGTTGCCGCCGAGGGGGATGTAAACATAATCCCGGAAAAAGGTCCCCAGCGAAATGTGCCACCTGCGCCAGAAATCCGTGACGGAGGCGCACAGATAGGGGCTGTCAAAGTTTTCCTCGAAGCGGAAGCCCATGCAGCGGCCCATGCCGATCGCCATGTCGGAGTAGCCGGAAAAGTCAAAGTAAATCTGCAGGGCGAAGGCAAAAATCCCGAGCCAGGCCATTCCCGTCGACATCATCTGCGGATCGGTATCCAGTGTCGCCGCCGTCAACTCCGCAAGCTGGTTCGCCAGAAGCACCTTCTTCGCAAGCCCCGTCAGGAAACGGTTCACGCCGTAGACGAGATCGGAGGAGCGGATATGCCGCGACCGGATCTGCCGCTCGATCGTCCGGTACCGTACGATCGGTCCCGCCACCAGCTGCGGGAACATTGCGATATACAAAAACAGGTAGAATGGATTTCTCTGCGGCTCACACACGCCCCTGCGCACATCCAGCAGATAGGTGACCGACTGGAAGGTGTAAAAGCTGATGCCGATCGGAAGCCGGATATCGATCAGAGGCGCAGGCCCTCCCGCCTGCTCCACCGTTGCGAGAATCAGGTTCCCGTACTTGAACACCACGAGGGACAGCACATGAAATGCCACGGCCAGGCGCTCATGTCCCGTCATCGCGCAGACATAGTCCACGAAGACCCCCGCAAGAATCAGGAAGACGTAGATCGGCTCTCCCCAGGCATAAAAAACAAAAGAGAACACGATCAGCACCGCGTTCTGAAAACGCATGCCGCCGTCCCTTGCGTCCGCGAAATGCGCGATCATGGTGCACAGCGCAAATGCGGGCAAAAAAATGTATATAAAAAACAAATCCGCGAAAATCATGGATCGTGCCTTTCCTTATTCTTATTTATGCATCTTATCACAATCCGGCATAAAAAAAAATCCCCCATCAGGGGGATGATACGCCTGCCTTGTCACATTTCCGTGTCGGGATACCACATCCGCACATCCGCAAGAAGCCAGGGCGCGCTTTCGTCCTTCCGCACGAAAACCCAGGTCATGTGCGTGTCCCAGAGCCTGCCTTCCCGGAAATGCACGGTCTGCTTGTAATGCACGTCGCAGGAGAAGCAAAGGGCGGAGTATACTTTGAAATTGTCCACGGACTTATCCGCAAAGGACGTGCCGCCGTGCCCCGCGGTCCAGTGCACCGTGGCCTTGCTGATCGTGTGGTAGGCAGGGCTGCCCGCGCGGACCCTGGCGACGGCGGGTCCCAAGCCCCCGTCCTCCGTGAGGTAGCGCCCCCAGGGTTCGATCATGGAAAGAATCCAGGCCTCCTGCTCTTCGGCAAAGCCCTCCGGCGCGGTAAAGCCCGCGGTGTAGCGGTATTCCTCCTCCTCAAACGGGATCTCCCGCTCCTCCGCGTCCGTCATCCGCACCTGCGGATCCAGGAAGATGCCCTCGATCTCATAGGACAGAAAGGTCGGCGGACTGACTATCTCGAGCGCCGTCAGCTGCGCCAGCAGCGGAATATGCTCTTCCTCCTCCTTCCGGTATGCCTCACCCATCACCTCGCCGTCCAGTGTGATGACCGTCCCGGAGGGCACCCGGAAATACAGCGTCTTCGGGATCAGGTCCTCCGCCGGAATGTGTATCCCTTTCCCCTCCCAGGAGGAATAGCCGTATTCCAGCGCGTTTTTCTTTTCCGCAAGGGTCAGAAACAGCACGGGCTCCGCGCCCGCATCGATACGGTAGGTGCGCTCCGTCTCCGTTTCCGCAACCGCCGTCACGGACGTTGTTTTGCCGCTGCATTTGTCGCGCACAAACTGCGCCACCCGCGACAGTTCCCGAAACGGCGTCTCTCCCGCGATCTCCTCCCCGTTTGCGATCGTGACGGGAAGCCCCTGGAAGTCCCCGCTCACGAGCTTTGCCGCAAGCGCCTCCGCCACCGGATCCGGGTTGCTTTGCTCGAGCACCTCCATCCGGTGCGTCACATATTGCCTGATTCGCAGAATGCCGAAGATTCCCCCGCCGATGACCAGCAGGAGAAAGAGCAGAAAGAATACGGGAAAGCGGCGCCTTCTGTCCTCTTCCATCTCAGCCCTCCTCCCCGGCAGCAACCGGCGCCACGAGGAAGGCATTGCCGACGCGGCGCTGTCCGTAGTAGGTCGGGGACACATTGAGGTATTCTCCCCTGTAATACATCTGCGTGGACGCGCCGCCGTCGAGGCAGGACGCGTTCTCGCAGTCCAGAAACATCATGAGCTCCACCATGTCCGGGAAATTGGCGCCCTGCGAATTGCCCTGCCTGCCGTTCACGGTCGCAAAAACCACCGTTCCGTCCGCGCGCTGCCCCATGGCCGTGCGCGCGTCCAGCGTGTCCGTCATCATCCGCAGGTCTCTCGGCTCGCCGTTCACGATCAGCGTCGGTCCGTACCAGGGCTGCAGGCAGATCGCGTCACGCACGCCGGCGCCGATTGCCGCCCCCGGTCCCATCACGCCGATGACCAGCTTGTTTTCTTTGTTGAAGCCCACCATGTGATACGCGCCCGCGCCGCCGCCATAGACAATGGCGCCGTTCGAGATCACGTAGCCCTCCGGCGTGCCGCCGTCGCCCTTGCCCTCCGGGTCATCGAAGCCGCCGCCGTTCAAGGCCGCCACCGCGCCGTGCCGGTCGGCGATCGGCCCGATCGCGCTTCCGCCTCCGCCGCCGTAGGCGCCCTTCGTCTGCAGGCTGATGCGCGATGCGTCATCGATCAGCATCACGTTGCCGAGGTAGGACGGCCCGGAAACCCGGAACACCGTGATGCCGTCTTCGGCCTGTTCCGTCAACTGAAGAAAGATTTTTCCGTTTTCGTCCGTATAGCCTTCCCGCGCGCGGGTAAGCTCCTCTTCCGTCCGGGCGGAATCCGCGGGCGCCGCACTCTGCACGGCCGGCGGATCGTCCTCCGCCGTTCCCGCTGCCGCGGGCGTTGCGCCGCCCCCCGGCGTTCCCGCCTCTGTTACAAGGGTATAGGGCAGGTCTTCGGGAAGCGCCTCCTCCTTCAGATAGCCGTCGAGCTCCCGCCGCGAAAGCGCAAGCGGCAGCACCTTCGAAATCCGCGCATCCTGCGCCATCTCGCGGATGAACTCCTTCTTCGCATACGCATGCGGCGACGCCTTCACGCTGCCCGCAAGATAACGCAGGCCGCCGTAAAGAAGCGCCGCCACCACCACAATCAGGATCAAGAGCCGGACCAAAAACTTTTTCATGCATCCATTATACGAAACTCCTGCCCCTTCTATCAACTGTCCTGATTCCCCTCAGGATGATTTCTCCTGTTTATTCCAGCGGAATATAGCCCGTGTCCTCCACGATCCGCTGCCCCTCCTCCGAGCGCATCCAGTCCACAAAACGCTTCACGTTCGGATTCGGGTTGTCCTCGCGGTACACGGCATAGAATTCGGATACGATGGGATAGGCCCCTTTTGCGATATTGTCCTTTGTCGGCGCAACACCGTTCAGCGAAAGCATCTTCACGCCGCCCTCCGCGACGACATCCTCCACGTAATAACGGAAGGAAAAACCGATCGCGCTTCCCGGCAGCTGGATCAGGGGGCGCTTTGGTTCCGCATCTCCCATCACCTTCAAAAACGCTGTCTGGGAGCCGCTTCCCGCATTGCGCTGAAGGGCCTCAATCCGTTTGTCAGAACCGCCCACCTCTTTCCAGTTCCTGATCTCATTGCTGTAGATCGCACGCACCTCGTCGATCGTGAGGTTGTCCACCGGGTTGTTTTCATTCACCAGAAAGACAAAGGCTTCCCGGCCGACCGGCTCCGTCACGAGCGTCACGCCCCGCTCCCTTGCATAGGCCAGCTGCTCCTCCGATGGCGGTGCGCAGAGCACAATGTCCGCATCGCCGTCCGCCACAGCCTGATAGGCCGCGATCGTATTGTTCATTTGCAGGCAGGACGAGGGCGTAAAATCCGTTCCGTCAAAAGACACCGCGCGTTCCGGATACGTCGCATATACAAAGGCGGAAAACACCGGATAAAGCGCCGCCGCGCCGTCAATCACCGGAATGGCATGCTCCTCCAGATCCTGTTCCGAAAACTGTAAGCTTCCCTTGTGCCGCACAATCAGCGTGTCCTCGGCAAACGGCAGATAACGGTCCAGTTCGATGGACTTTGCCCGCCGCCCCTCGCTTGCGCCGGTCTGGTACCGCCTGGTAAAGGTCAGGTAAAACCACAGATTGTAAACGATGAATAGCAGAAGGAGCGCCGCAATCGAAGCGGTCTGTATATACCGTTTCCGTTTCATTCCGGCTCCCCCGCGATATAGTCTATGATGGAGCAGTTGTCTTTCAGATAAACCGTATAGCCCCACAGGGCCGCAGACGCCAGAATACCTGTCACATAAATGATGAAAAAGATTCTCCAGAACCGCCGATTTGACATGTTTCTTCCTTACGGTGACGGATGATGCATCCGGTCCTACATATTCATGACAACCAGGAGGCCAAAAACCATCAGCCCCACAAAACCGAGCGCCAGGACACCGATGAAGCATAAAAACAGTCTGAGAAAATAGTGCTTCGGCAGCTCCCCTGTTTTCTCCGGTGCGCCTTCGCCCGTTTGCGTCCCGTCTTCGGCTGTTTCCGCCCCGGTTTCGCTTTCGTAATACCTGATTTCCCTGTCTTCCATCCGGCCTTCCTCTGTTTGTGCTTCCATGCCCGTATTATACCACAATCCTCCCCCTTTTTCATTACACGCGGATTTTCACTCCGGCTGCAGGTACGGCTCTACCGTAAAGGAGGAGCCGTCTGCTGCCGCGCGGACGGTGATCGCGCCGCTTTCAGGCGTTGTGTAAATGCTGCTGCCGTCCGCGGCAAGGCGTTCGAGCAGCTCCGCATGCGGATGGCCGTAGCGGTTTGCACGGCCGCAGGAAATCAGCGCGATACGGGCATCGAGCAGCGAAAGAAAGGTCTCGTCCGTCGTGAAGCGGGAGCCGTGATGAGCGACCTTTAACATATCCACCGTGCGCAGTTTTTCGGGGAGCGAGGCAAGCACAGCGTTCAGTTCCGTGAGGCCCTCCCCCTCGACATCTCCCGTAAACAGCGCGGAGAAGGCGCCGTACTGCAGGTGCAGGATCATGGAATGTTCGTTTGCGCTCTCCGCCCGTGCGGCCGCGCCCTCCGCCGACGGACCCAGACAGCGCAGGACAAGATCTCCCGCCTGCAATGCCTGTCCCGTATGCAGGAAGGAGACGGGGATGCCGCGGCGCCGTGCTGAAAACATAAGTTCCTCACCCCGCTCCGTGTCCGGCAGGTAAAGATGCCCGACGGACACCCCGCCCGCAGCCGTATCCTCCAACAGCTCGATGACACCGGAGATGTGATCCTCGTCCTCATGCGAGACAAAGACCGCGTCCAGATGCCGGATGCCCTCATGCTGTAAAAACGGGAGCAGACGGTATGTGCCGACGCCGGATACGGAGGTGGAGCCGCCGTCGATCAGCAGATTCACCTCCCCCTGCCGCACCACGATGGCGTCCCCCTGCCCCACGTCCAGCATGGTCAGCTGCAGTGCGGGTTTGAACCGCAAGGATAATGCAATTACGGCAATCACCGGCAGTAAATATGCGGTATGCCGTCGTAACAGGGGCAATCCCCGAAGCACATGCCGTCGCTGCAGGGCCACTCTCCGCACGGTCCCACGCATCGCATGCCGTCCATACGCTGCAGGTATCCGCTCTGCACCTGCCGCGGGCGCCCGCAGCAGAAAGACCGCGAGCAGCAGGTAGTACAGGATCACCTGCCGGGCGGCGGGCGCACCGGCGTACCAGGTCAGATATGGCAGGGAGGCGAGTGTGCCGGAAAGTGCGGAAATCAGTCGCAGCAGCAGATGCGGCACGACAGAAACGAGTGCCGCGAGCGGCGGGAGGACGCCCGCCAGAAGCATCACCCCCATCCCCGCCGGCATGAGCACGCCCATCATCGGTACGAGAAGGATGTTCAGAAGGAGGCCCGACAGCGGCACCACATGGTAGCAGCACATCTGCACGGGCAGGGTAAACAATAAAACCGAGACGCCGGCACGCGCACCTGCACGAAGCTTCTCCGTCATCGACGATCCGCGCGCATTTGCCGTCTCCTCCCCCGCATGCGGGAAGAGCGCGGGCAGCATCAGGCCGAGGGCGGCGATCGTGCAAAAGGACATCAGAAAGCCGCTGTCCTGCGCATACCGCGGTTCCTCCGCCAGCATCAGCAGCCCCGCCAGCGACATGGCGGAGACCATGTCATAACTGCGCTTCAGACGCTCCGCCAGAAGCTTCAGCGAAAACATGCAGACGGCACGCAGGGCGGAAACGGACATGCCGCACATGAGCCCGTAGGAATAAACGACGAAGCAGCAAAGCAGCGCTGCTGCCGCACGCGGCAGGCGCAGGCGCTTCAGAAACGACAAGAGCGTTCCGCCCACCAGGGCGCAGTGGATGCCGGAAACGCAAAGCAGATGCAGGATGCCGCTCATGCGGTACAGCCGCTTCGTCCCGGCATCCAGGGCGGAGGAATCCCCCAGGAGCATGGCCTTCAGCAGGGCCGCATCCTCTTCGGAAAACAGGGCCTCCAGCCGCGCGGCAAAGAGCCGGCGCAGCCGGTACAGACCCTCCCGGTAAGGATTGCCGTTGCCGGAAACGGAAAGGATCCGCGCATCATACATCCTGCAGGCCACGCCCCGCATGGCATAATAGCGCCGGCTGTCAAAGCTCCCCGGGTTCGTCGCCTCCGCAAGGCAGGAAATCCTGCCCCTCACCTCTGCCTGCTGTCCCGTCAGCGGCTCCGGCGCTCCCGCCGCAAGACGCAGCTCGATCCGTTCAAAAGGACGCGCGTCCGGCGTCAGGTACAGGAGTGTCACCTCTTCTCCCGTATTCGATTTTCTGTGTTCCTTGCGGCTGACGCTGCCCTTCAGCAGGACGGATTCCCCGTCCAATGCCCCGTACGGATCCGGACTGCGGTCCGGAAAAAAATACAGGGCCAGGCAGACAGCCGCGAGCGCTGCCAGAAAGAGCAGGCAAAGCGGTCTGGTACGCATATGGTTCCTCTCCTGAAGGGAAATGCCGGCCGCGGGTGCAGCCGGTACGTCAGTCCGATTACTGACGGAGCAGTGAAGGGTTTGCGGAAAAAGGGGCATCGAGCGGGATCAGATTCCCGAACAGAAGCCCCGACTGTCCGCCGACGGAGATCTGCACACGCTCCACGCCGTAGAGCTCCGTCAGGGAATTCACCAGGGAATACAGCGCCAGCTCCGGCGAAATGCCCGGAAGCAGGCTGAGAAACTCTTCACTGAAATCTATATAACACGTGTTATCCTGTACTGTAACGTTTGTTATCTTTGTGTTGGGAGAAAGCGTTGCCTGTGCCTCCTCCGTATTGGGACCGACCAGAAGCTGCTCCGCCACCAGTCGCTCCATGGACATATTGGAGTTATATACCACGGTCCGGTACACCGGGATCAGCGACTCCCCGGAGGGGTCCGCGAAGTGCAGGAGAATCCGCACCTTGTCATAGGTGTTGATCTCACTTCCCGCATTGTAAATAAAGGTGTCCGCCGTCATCACGCCGACGGGGATTTCTCCGTGCATGAGCGCCGCTCCCGCCACAAGGAAGATCACGCCGTCCACGCCCTCGATCTGGGAAAAGGTCCGGACGATGGCCGCACGGTCCAGGATCTCCGTCACCGGATCCCGGTCCAGGTAGCGGACGTCAAAATCCAGCGTCAGCAGCCCCTCCTCCAGACGGTACTCCCGGAGCACAATGTCCCCCGTCATCGGCGCCTCATATTCCATGCGGCCGGCGCTCGTTTGCAGAACGGTAATCACCTCTTCGATCATGGCCGTCGTATCCCCGGGATCACTTTCCGGCGTATAGACCTCCGACACCAGACCGCTTTCCTCCGCGTTGACATAGTAAATGCGGAAGGCATCCTCCTCCTCCGCGCCCGTGCGGCCGGAAGCATTCGTGCAGGATGCCGCGCAAAACGCGAGGACCATCACACAAATCAGCAGTCGAAGCGGTATGCTTTTGGAATGCGTCCTCCGGCTCATGTCGCGTCCTCCCTGCCGTCATCCTCTTCCGCAACCGCCTGCTCCGCAGCCGCGGTCTCCCCGTCCGTCGGCGCTTCGTCCTGCCCCCTGCGGGAAAACCATCCGCGCCTGCGGCGTGCCGTCTCCGGCGCCGGCGGCTGGCTGTGCGTCAGGGGAATCCGCATCGTGAAGACCGTCCCGACATCCACCGTACTGCTGACCTCGATCTCGCCGCGGTGCATCAGGACAGCCTGGCGCACCACGGAAAGCCCCAGTCCCGTGCCGCTGATCTCACGGGAACGCGATTTGTCCACGCGGTAAAAGCGTTCAAACACATGCGCCTGCTCCTCCTCCGGGATGCCGATGCCGGAATCCGAGATCTTCACGGTGAAGCTCTGGTGATCCGCATCCAGCTCCACGTGGACCCAGCCGCCCTCGCGGTTATACTTGATCGCGTTTTCCACAAGGTTCATGATGGCCAGCGACAGCTTCACCTCATCCACCTCGGCCGTGATCTCCCTCTCGTTCACAAGGGTCAGTTCGATATTGCGCTGCCTTGCGATCGGACGCAGGCGTTTCAGGACGATTTCCGTCATCTCCACGATGTTGACCCGGGTGATGTTCAGCGGCGCCGTGCCGCGGTCCATGCGCACAAGCGTCAGCAGATCGTTGATGATGTTATCCTCACGGACGATCTCCTCGCTGATGTCCGAAAGGAACTCCCGGTACATCTCCTCCGGCGCATGCTCCTCCGCGATCAGCGTGTCCGCAAGCACCTTCATGGAGGTGATCGGCGTCTTCAGCTCATGCGAGACGTTTGAGACAAACTCCTGCCGGGAGTCATCGAGGACCTTCATGCGGCCCTGCAGCTCGTTGAAGGCATCCGTGATATGCTGCGTTTCCAGATAATCCGGAACGTTGATCGGTTCATCCGTGAAGCCGGCCTTCACCTCACGGATGGCACGCGTGATCCGGTCAAAGGGCTTCAGCAGCAGGTTCGAGGCAAAGACCGCAAAAAACAGCACGGAGACGATCACGATCAGCTGCAGGCGGTTGGCTCTTGTTTCAAGAATCTCCAGCGTGGTGGCAATGTTGGCGGTGGAGACACTGGTCAGCATCACACCGCGCACGCGCTGTGCGGGCTCCGTGCGCGACAGGCTGTCGCCCTCCCTGAGGGAAACCGTTTCGACGATCGGCGTCGTGATCTCGATGAAGCCGTTCACCGCGTCATAGCGGGTGGTCACGCCCTCATTGCCGCGTCTCAGGCAGCGCACCACCTCCTCCGAGATGATGATCTTTCCCGCACGCAGGTCATAGGTGTCCGCAACCACACGCAGCGCATCATCCATGATGAGCACACGTCCGTCATAGAGATTTGCGAGCAGATTCAGCTCGCTGTTAACGACCTCCGAGGAGGGATCCTCCAGATATCCGTAGGTAATCAGGTGATTTGCCAGAATTCTGAGCTGTGTCTGCACCTCATTCTGACGCACCTCCACCGCACGGGTCTCATACCCCGCCAATACGGCATATTTGATCACAAGACAGGAAAGCAGGCCGATCAGAAACAGGATCACGAAGATCCGGAATCTGAGGCTCTTCAGCAGAAACCTGAGGGCACGCATGATGCGGCCCTGCTCAGGCCTGGAAGTAGTAGCCGGCGCCCCACTTCGTACGGACGTAGACCGGCTCCGACGGATTCAGCTCCAGCTTTTCGCGGAGTCTGCGCACGTGAACATCCACCGTTCTGACATCACCGGGGTAGGCACTGCCCCAGATTTTCTCCAGGAGCTCTTCCCTGGAGAAGACCCGGCCGGGCGTCCTCGCAAGAAGCTCCAGAACATCGAACTCACGTCCCGTGAGATTGATCTCCTTATCTCCGACGGTGACCCTGCGGTAGGCATCGTTGATCGACAGATCGCCGTAGGTGCGAACCTCCGGCCCTTCCGCCTTTGACTCCGTGCGCCGCATGATGGCCTTGATGCGCGCCTTGACCTCCAGGATATTAAAGGGCTTCGTGATGTAATCATCCGCCCCGTATTCCAGGCCGAGGATCTTGTCCATGTCATCGTTTTTGGCGGTGAGCATGATGATCGGGACGGAGGAGAACTCCCGGATCTGCTGGCAGACGTCAAAGCCCGTGAGCTTCGGAAGCATCACGTCCAGGAGGATGATGTCATAATGATGATTCCGCGCGAAATCCACGGCCTCTTCGCCGTCATACACGCAATCCACCTCCATGCCATCCTGTTCGAGGGAATACCGGATTCCCTTGACGATTGTCTTTTCGTCATCGACGACCAGTGCCCGCTTTGCCATAATGTCCTCTTGTCTTCTCCCGTCTATACCGTGATCATTTCACGGATCTGATCGAACAGCTTTTGTTTGATCCCGTCCACCTGCATGAGATCCTCAATCCTCAGGAACGCGCCGTGCGTTTCCCGGTAGCGGACGATGTCCCTTGCTCTTTTTTCCCCGATGCCGGTCAGCTGCTGCAGCTCCTGCTCCGACGCGGTATTGATGTCAATCAGGCCGTTCCTTAACGCGCCACCCGCTTCCGCTGCGGCTTCCTGCGCCTGCTCTCCCTCGAAGGGAATCCGCAGTCTGCTCCCGTCCGTCACCGGCTGCGCCTGGTTCACGGCCGATCCGTCGGCTCCTTCCAGAAGGCCCCCGGCAGCGTCAATCGCATCAAAAACGCGGGCACCCTCCGGTAACTCATAGACGCCTTCCCGCTTCACCGCGCCGCAGACATGAACGTAACACGACCGCTCGGGCGCTTCGTCGGCGGAAGGGAACGCCTCCGCAGGCGTTTCATCCGTCATGAGAAATGTTTCCGCGGGCTGCACCGCTTCTTTGGGCCCTGCACATGCGCCTGTCATAAAGGCAAGGATCAGCGCCGGAAAGATGATTCTCTTTTTCGTTAATTTGTGTACTTTATTTCGCATATACCTCCCCTGTTCCGGGGAGGCTCCCACCCTCAGGCAGAATTATTGTAACGGAAAACGGAAAGAATTGCAAGATTTTTGTAATATTTTGTAACTATTCTGAGCCAAGCGGATTTGTACTGATTTCTATCGGCAAGCGTCAGTCTCCGGTATCCTCTGCCTCGTCCGTGATGCTGACCATCTCCGGCTCCGGCAGCAGCATCTCCTCATAACGCTGCTTGACCACCTGCGTCATGACGCTCTCGGACAGCTCCTTCAGGGTCTGGTTGCAGTTTGCGCCGTTCCAGATCTGTGTGAACGCGATCTCCAGACGCATCCAGAGATTGGAGGTTTCAATCATCTTCGGCATGGGAACGGAGCGTTCGTAAACCGCAAAGAAGGTATTCAGGTTGGGCATTTCATATGCGACGTTTTTGCGCGCGGGAAGCTTTCCCGCCTGCCGGAAGATCGTTTCGTCCGTATTGGAAATCAGGTATTCGGCAAACTCCGCCGCCTCCTCCGGGTGCTCCGAATAGCCGTTGATGGCGATGCACTCCGTCACGGACATGGTGCGGGTCCCGTAGTATTCGTTCAGCCCCGGCACCGGCGCGGCGACGTAGGTATAGGTGCAGCTGCCGCTGTCCTGGGCCTCGCGGATCCTGCGCTCCGCATCGCTCGTCACCACCGTGAACACCATCTTTCCGGCGATAAAGTCCTCGATAATCTGGTCATAGCTGACCTCCTCCGCATCAATGGCGAAGTACTCGTTCAGCTTCTGGTAGGCCTTCATGCAGCTGATCATCTCCGTGTTGTAAAGATCCAGCAGCGCGAGGTCATCCCCCGCGGGACCGCCCGCGTTCATGTAATCACCGATGAAGAAATAATTATAAAAGATATCCGTCACGTCCCATTTGAACACGCTCTCGACGTTGGCGGGGGCGTTGTAGCTGTTTGCGAAACGCAGCAGCTCCGCGATCGTCTCCGGGACGATCTCCACGATCCGCGCATTGACCTCCTCGTCCGTCACGACGGCGGACTCCGCGCCGGCATCCATCCGTTCCTGCGTGAGCGAACCGCGCGCAAAGTCCTCCAGATAGGTGCGGTTATACATCAGGACGCTTGTCTCGTAATAAAAGGGGTATGCCACATAATTCCCGTGATAGGTGACGGCATTCAGGGCCGTCTCCGGAAAGTTCTCCGCGGTCAGAAAGCGGTTCTCCTCCGGAATCTGCGTGGTCAGACCGGCAAGCTGCGCTTTTTCCAGGGTATCATGCGTCGTGAGATACAGATCGGGAAAGTTTTCGCTTTCCAGGGAGGCGCGGTTCACGTTTTCCAGGAATTCCACGCCGGACACAAGTGTCGGCTCGATGCGGACATCATCATGGGCTTCGTTGTAGGCCACCGCCCTGATATTCAGATAATCCGTGATGGCGTCATCGCTGTACCAGATACGGATGGTTTCCTTGCCCCGGCCGATGCCGATCCGTCCCAGCACCCCGTCGCTGCCTCCCGTTGCGGAAAGGTACAGTACCGCGGGAAGCGCCAGCACCACAACGGCGCTCATCACTCTGCGAAACAGTTTCATAGACTCTCTTTCAAAAGGTCCGCCATCTCATCGATTTCCCGCCGCGTCACAATCAGCGGCGGCAGGAAACGCAGGACATTTGCGCCGGCGTTGATGAGGATCAGACCGTTTTCCCTCGCCCGGGCGAGAATCTCCCCGACCGGTTTTTCAAACACAAGCCCCTGCATCAGACCCCTTCCTCTCCGCTCCGTAATACCGGAAGCCGAGGACCGGATCTCCTCCAGGCGCTCCGTCAGATACGGCGCCACTTCGCGCACATGATCTATTATATGGTCCTGCTCAAATAAATCAAGCACCTTGCATACGGCGGCACAGGCAAAGGGGTTGCCGCCCAGGGTCGTGCCGTGATCTCCCGGCTGTAAGCCCTGCGCCGCCACCTCCTCGCGTACCAGGAAGGCGCCCACGGGAACCCCGCCGCCCAGGGCCTTGGCCAGCGTCATGATGTCCGGCTTCACGCCCGCTTTTTCCCAGGCAAACAGGTCTCCGCTTCTTCCCATCCCGCACTGGACCTCGTCAAAAATGAGTACGATGTCCTTTTCGTCACAGAGCGCGCGGACCTCCCTGAGGAAATCATCCTCCGCGCAGAGAATGCCGCCCTCCCCCTGGATCACCTCAAGGATCAGGGCGCAGGGTTCATCGGCCACCGCGGCCCTCACGGAATCCATGTCGTTCAGCTTGGCGAAGCGCACGCCGCCGACGAGCGGCTCAAAGGGCGTCCGGTAGCTTTCCGTTCCCGTAACGGAAAGCGCACCGAAGGTTCTGCCGTGAAAGGAATGCTCCATGGCGACAATCCCGGCCGCCTTACGGCCCTTGTTCACCGCATATCTCCTGGCGCATTTCAGCGCACCCTCCACGGCCTCCGCTCCGCTGTTCGTAAAAAAAACACGCCCGAGGCCTGCCGCCTTCGTCAGCTTCTCCGCGGCCTCCATGGCCGGTTCGTTGTAAAAATAATTGGAGCTGTGCAGAAGCTTGTCGATCTGCGCCTTCAGCGCATCGTCAAAGCCGGGATAGTGATGGCCGAGTGCGAAGACCCCGATCCCGGAGTAAAAATCCAGATAGCGCTTTCCCTCCGTATCATACAGGTACATCCCCTCCCCCCGGTCCAGAATCAGGGGAAAGCGGTTGTAGGTATGCAATAACGAGTGTTCTGCCGTTTCAATCTGCTGCTTCGTCTGTTCCGTCAATTTGAATCTCCTGTTATTTTATTTGCCGTCCTGTGACACTTCCGTGTCCGTATCGTTATAAAACATGGTGCCGATCCCGTGGTTGGTGAAGATTTCCAACAGCAGGCAGTGCGGGATTCTGCCGTCGAGAATATGCACGCGGTGGACGCCGTTCCGCACGGCCTCCGTGCAGCCGGCAAGCTTCGGCAGCATACCGCCGCCCACCATGCCGGAAGATATCAGCTGTTCTGCTTCGCTGACGGAAAGCCGTGAGAGGAAGGAGTCCGGATCCTCCGGGTTCTTCAGGACGCCGGCCACATCCGTCAGAAAGGCCAGCTTGTCCGCCCCGACCGCCGCGGCGATCGCACAGGCCGCGTCGTCCGCGTTGATGTTATAGGTCTGAAAGCGCTCATCCAGGCCCACGGGCGCCACGATCGGCAGGTAATCATCCTCCAGCAGTTCAAAAAGAATATCAGGTGTTACGTTTGTGATCTCACCGACATAGCCGATGTCCGCCCCCTCCGGCGTCCGCTTCCGGACACGCAGAAGGCCGCCGTCCTTGCCGCTGATGCCGATCGCCTTGACACCGAGCGCCTCCGTCATCGTAACGAGCTGTTTGCCGACGCGTCCGAGCACCATCTCCGCGATCTCCATGGTCTCGTCATCCGTGACACGCAGGCCGTTCACGAACTGCGGCTCCTTTCCGACCTTTTCGATCCAGGAGGAAATCGCCTTGCCGCCGCCGTGCACCACGATCGGCTTGAAGCCGACGAGCTTTAACAGCGTGACGTCCTGAATCACGCTCTTCTGCAGGGCCTCGTCCGTCATGGCGCTCCCGCCGTATTTGACGACAATGATCCTGCGGTTGAACTTCTGGATATACGGCAGCGCCTCGATCAGCACCTCCGCCTTTTTCATCACTTCCTGCAGATCCCGGTCCATCCGTTTTCCTCCTATGAGCGGTAATCCGCGTTGATGGCAATGTATTCCTTGCTCAGGTCGCAGCCCCAGGCGACAGCGCTTTCTTCGCCGGCATGCAGGTCCGCAAGAATACGCACCTCCTTCTCGGAGAGAATCCCCGTCGCCGTCTTTTCGTCATATTCCGCGGGGGTGCCGTTCTCAAACAGCACAAGCTCCCCGGCCTTACTCGCAATGGTAAGGGAAAGCTTCGCCGGGTCAAAGGAAACGCCCGCGTATCCCAGCGCGCAAAGGATCCTGCCCCAGTTGGCGTCATGCCCGTTCAGCGCCGCCTTGGTCAGACTGGAGGAGGTGACGCTCCTTGCCAGTTTCCTTGCATCCGCAAGGCTTTCCGCCCCCTGCACCCGCACCTCCATCAGCGCCGTTGCGCCCTCGCCGTCCGCGGCCAGCTGCTTTGCAAGCGTACGGCAGACCTCGCACAGGGCCTCGAAAAACACCTGATATGCTTCGTTTTTTTCTCTCAGCTCCGTGTTCTCCGCCGTCCCGTTGGCCAGCAGCAGCACGGTGTCGTTTGTCGAGGTATCGCCGTCCACGGAGATCATGTTGAAGGTCTCATCCGCCGCATCCTTCAGGGCCTCCTGCAGCAGCGCACGGTCCACGAGCGCGTCCGTCGTCAGGAAGGCGAGCATCGTTCCCATGTCCGGATGAATCATCCCGCTGCCCTTGGCCATCCCGCCGATATGGCAGGTCCTTCCGTCCAGTACAAAGGAAACGGCGCATTCCTTTTCATGCGTGTCCGTCGTCATGATGGCCTTTGCCGCACGTGTTGCGGTCTCCGCGTCCCCGGAGAGCGACTTCGCAAGCGTTCCGATCCCCTCCTTCATTTTTTTCATCGGGAGCTGCATCCCGATGACGCCGGTGGAGGCCGTCATGATTTCCGTTTCCGGGATGCCCATGGCCTCTTCCACGATCTGTGCGCTCCGAAGACAGTTCTTTTCCCCCGTCTGGCCGGTGCAGGCATTCGCAATGCCGGAATTGACCAGCACCGCGCGGACATTTAAGCCCTCCGCGAGCAGCGCCCTGTCTCTTACCACCGGTGCCGCCTGTACCACGTTGCGGGTAAAGACCCCGGCCGCCCGGCAGGGCACGACGGAGGTGATAAGCACCATGTCGTCGCGGTCCTCATATTTCAGTCCTGCTGCCGCCGCTGCCGCACGAAAGCCCTTGGGTGCGTTGATGCCGCCCTTACTCATTTCCATTTCGCTGTCTCTCCTATTCGTTGAATACCGTTATGTTTTCCTCATTGATGGCAAAGTCGTAGTAGTTCATATCCGATCGCAGGGTCCAGCCGAGACTCTTCCAGAACGCGTTCCCTGCCTGGTTGATCACAAAGGCATTCAGACAGACCTTGTTGATCTTCTCCTTCTTCAGCGCATCGATGCAGAACAGCACCATCCTTCTTCCGACGCCCTGCCGCCGCATGTCCTCCCGCACGCAGACGTGATAAAAGCAGCCGCGCCGTCCGTCATGGCCGCAGAGGATCGCGCCGCAGAGTCCGTCCTCCGCCTCCGCCACCACGCAGGTGTCCGGATTGCGCTCGATGAAGCGCACGATATTGTCCCTGGAATCGTCGATGGAACGCATCCCGAAGCCCCGGATGGATTTCCAGAGGGCATATACGGCATCGTAATCCTCGACGGTCATTTTCCGGATATTCATCGGCTCTCCCGTAATCCTCAGGGAACTGCGGGAACTGTCTGCAGTCCCGTTTCCTCCGGCAGGTCAAACAACAGGTTCATGTTCTGCACCGCCTGCCCTGCCGCTCCCTTCACAAGATTGTCCAGCGCCCCCGTCAGGACGAGGCGCCTTGTCCGTTTGTCAACGGTCACCTGCAGATCCAGCAGATTGCTGTGCTCCACAAAACGCGTTTCCGGATACCGGCCTTCCGGCAGCAGCCGGATGAAGGGCTCTGCCCCGTAGCGCTTCTCATAGACCTCCCGCAGTGCTTCCGCACTTACATCCTTTGTGAGCGTTGCATAGCAGGTGGCAAGAATCCCGCGGTTCATCGGGATCAGATGCGGCGTAAAGGTCAGTCTGACCTCTCTTCCCGCGGCTTCCGACAGCGCCGCCTCGATCTCCGGCGTATGACGGTGCACCGTCACGCCGTAGGGCTTCGCGTTTTCGTTGACCTCGCAGAAGAGGTTGTCCGTTTTGGCGCCCCTGCCCGCACCGGAAACACCGCTCATCGCATCCACGATCAGCGTGTCCGGATCCACCAGTCCGGCCTCCACGGCAGGATATAAGGTTAAGATGGCGCAGGTCGTGTAGCAGCCGGGATTCGCAATGAGCCTGGCCCCGCGGATCTCCTCCCGCTTCAGCTCGCACAGCCCGTACACCGCCTCCTGCAAAAACTGCGGGGACGCATGCGTGATGCCGTACCACCGCTCATACACGGAGACATCCTTCAGCCGGAAGTCCGCGCTTAAGTCGATGATCTTCGTCTGTCCGAGAATGTCCTTTGTCATGGCGGATGCCGCAAATCCCTGCGGCGTCGCCGTAAAGACAACATCCGCCGACGCTGCGGCCTCCGCAAGCGCCTCCCCCTGCAGGATCTCATCCGCAAAGGCGCGGAAATTGCCGTAAATATCGGAAAAGCTCTGTCCCGCAAAGCTCTTTGAGCCGTACCATACGATCTCCGCCTCCGGATGACCGTTCAGAATTCTTGCGATTTCCGCGCCCGCGTATCCCGTAACACCGATGATTGCCGCTTTGATCTTCGCCATTGAACGCTCTTCTCCCCTGTTCCTTCAGAATATAAACTATTTTTTATCATACTCCTTCCATCGCCTCCATGCAATAATAAACATATAATATTCAAAATCCTGCATAAATATGCGCACCGCTTGCATCACCCTTCGCTTTGTGCTACATTAACTCCTGTACCTTTATTCAGAAGGAGGAATGCATCATGGCGAAAGAAAAAATCGTACTGGCCTATTCCGGCGGACTGGACACCACCGCCATCATCCCCTGGCTGCATGAAAATTATGACTGTGAAGTAATCTGCTGCTGCGTGGATGTGGGGCAGGGGGAAGAGACGGACGATCTGGAGGAGCGCGCGCTCTCCACCGGCGCCTCCAAGCTGTACCTGCTGGACGTCACGGATGAGTTCGCCGAAGAATATATCACGCCCTGCGTGCAGGCCTACGCCGTTTATGAAAACGCCTACCTCCTCGGCACCTCGATGGCGCGTCCGCTGATCGCGAAGAAACTCGTACAGGTGGCGGAAAAGGAAGGCGCCACGGCGATCTGCCACGGTGCCACCGGCAAGGGCAATGACCAGATCCGCTTTGAGCTCGGCATCAAGGCCCTGGCCCCGGATCTGAAAATCATCGCGCCCTGGCGCAGCGATAAATGGAAAATGACAAGCCGCGCGGACGAGATTGCGTATTGTCAGGAGCACGGCATTCACCTGCCCTTCTCCGCGGACTCCTCTTATTCCAGGGACCGCAACCTCTGGCATATTTCGCATGAGGGACTGGAACTCGAGGACCCCGCGCTCGCCCCGAACTACGATCACATCCTTGTGATGAGCGTGCCGCCGGAAAAGGCGCCGGATACCCCGACGCATGTCACGATGACCTTTGAGGCGGGCGTCCCGAAGACGATCAACGGAAAAGAGATGAAGGTCGCGGACATCATCCGCACGCTGAACAAACTCGGCGGGGAGAACGGCATCGGGATCGTCGATATCGTGGAAAACCGCGTGGTCGGCATGAAGAGCCGCGGCATCTATGAGACGCCCGGCGGCACCATCCTCTACGCCGCGCACCAGCAGCTGGAGGAGCTGATCCTCGACCGCGACACCTATACGCTGAAAAAAGAAATGGGCAACAAGTTTGCCGATCTGGTCTATGAAGGCAAATGGTTCACGCCCCTGCGAAAGGCGCAGCAGGCCTTCATCACCGCCACGCAGAAATATGTGACCGGTGAGGTGAAGTTCCGCCTTTACAAGGGCAACATCATCAAGGAGGGAACCACCTCGCCCTACTCGCTTTACAGCGAATCCCTTGCCTCCTTCACCACCGGCGATTTATACGATCATCACGATGCGGAGGGCTTCATCAATCTCTTCGGTCTCTCCTGCAAGGTCCGCGCCATGGTGCTGGGCAAAAAGGACATGTAATTGAATACGCCCACGCTCCTTGCCGTCTATCTGGTTTTTATCAATATCACCGCGTTTCTCCTGATGGGGGTGGACAAGCAGCGGGCCAGACGGCACGCCTTCCGCGTGCCGGAGACGGTTTTGTTTGCCTTCGCCCTCTGCGGCGGGAGCATCGGCGCGATCTGCGGCATGTGGCTTTATGCGCATAAAACAAAGAAAAAGCGCTTCGTCATCGGTCTGCCGCTCATTCTCCTCGTTCAGATTGTTCTTGTCGTGATTTTTCTGTCCGGATTTGATATCGTGAAGTTTTATTGAATCCCCTGCGCCGGCAATCCTCAGCAGGTGACGACGATCCCGCCGTCGCCGGCATAGACGGTGGAAACGCCCGCGGCGTCCACCACGATCGCGTCACGGAATTTCATGCGTGCCAGAATCATGTCGAGAACGGTCATCGCCCGTTCATAGCAGTTCACATGCGTGATCATCAGGCGTTTGGAGATCGTGTCCTTCGCTTCCTTCTGTAAAATCTCCACCATTTTGACCAGCGCCTTGCGCGTGCCGATGCCCTGTCCCTTCTGCACGATCACCCCGCGATCGCCCGCCATGACGGGCTTGACGTTTAAGGTGGAGGCCACCAGCGATTTGACACCGGTCAGCCGTCCGTTCTTGCGGAGGGTGTCCAGATTGTCCAGCACAAAGAGGGTCATCATCCCGTCACGGTAGGCCTCCGCCTCCCGCACCACCTCTTCGAAGGGCTTTCCTTCCTCGCACAGTTCCTGAATCCGCAAGGCGATCTGCGCCTCCCCGCAGCAGGAGGACAGCGCGTCCACCACATGAATGTTCTTTCCGGGATGCTCCTCCAGATACATCTCGCGTCCGAGAATGGCGGCGTTATAGGTGCCGCTCAGATGCGAGGATAAGGTGACAACGTAAATATCCTCCGCAGGGTGGTCATAGGCGCGCATAAAGGCCTCCGGCGAAGGACAGGCCGTCTTTGCCGGATTCGGCGACGCGGCAACGCGTGCGATGAAATCCAGCTGATCGAAGCTCTCATCATCCCGGATCCGGTAATCGCCGATTTCCAGCGTCAGTGATACGATTTCAAAATGCGGATCTTTGCGTGCGGATTCGGGTAAATCACAGCAGCTGTCCGCGACGATGTGATAGGACATCCTCGTCCCCCGTAAAAGTATTATTGCCCGGCGACGGATTTCAGGGCGTCAAAGGAGGAATTATACACGCCGCCCATCTCCTCCAGCTGTTCCCAGGTATACCAGGCGCCTGAGAGCTGGATCGCCTTGATGCCGATATCCGTCACCACCACCTTGGAGGGCTTGCCGTTCACGACAATATACGCATCCTGTCCGAGTGTCATCGGCATCAGATAGATGCGCTCCATATCCAGGTAGTAATTGAGGTAATCCAAGGCCACGTTTTTTCCGAGCGCCTGGGTTTTAATCATTCCCCGGGTCCTCCGTCTGCTGCAGTTTCATTGCCTGGTCATACAGTGTCAGCTTATCGATCATCTCGTCGATATCGCCGTCCATCATCTGGTCAATCTTGTAAAGCGTCAGCTTGATCCGGTGATCCGTCACCCGCCCCTGCGGGAAATTCCAGGTGCGGATTTTCTCCGAGCGGTCCCCCGTGCCGATCTGGCCCCTGCGCAGGTCCGCTTCCTCCGTATGCCGCTTTTCCTTTTCCAGCTCGTACAGCTTTGCCCTGAGCACCTTCAGTGCCTTGGCTTTGTTTTTGATCTGGCTCTTCTCGTCCTGGCAGGAAATCACGATGCCGGTCGGAAGATGGGTGAGCCGCACCGCGGAATCCGTCGTGTTGACGCTCTGTCCCCCGTGTCCGGAGGAGCGGAACACATCGAAGCGGCAGTCGTTCATGTCGATTGCGATCTCCACCTCCTCCGCCTCAGGCATGATGGCCACGGTCGCCGTGGAGGTGTGGATCCGTCCCGAGGACTCCGTCTCCGGCACGCGCTGCACGCGGTGGACACCGCTCTCATATTTGAGCCTTGCATAGACGCCCGTTCCGCCGATCAGGAAGCTGACCGTTTTCATCCCGCCGATCCCGATCTCCTCGACGTCCATCGTCTCCACATGCCAGCGCCTGCGCTCGGCATAGCGCACGTACAGCCGGTATAAGTCCGCCGCAAAGAGGGCGGCCTCGTCTCCGCCGACACCGGCCCGGATCTCCACGATGACGTTCTTTTCGTCATCCGGATCCTTCGGAAGGAGGAGGATCTTCGCCTGCTGCTCCAGTGCGGCAATCCCTTCCTCCGCCTGCTGCAGCTCCTCCTTCAGCATCGTGCACATTTCCGGATCCTGCTCCGAAGCAAGCAGCTCCTTTGTATCACGGAGCGTCCCGTTCAGCCTCAGGTACGTGCCGTAGCATTCCGCCATCGGCTCTAAGTCGCTTAAGCGTTTCCGGAGTGACTGATAACGCGAGACATCGGCAGCGGCATCCGGTGATGCCAGCTGCATGGTAAGCTCTTCGTAGGTCTGATGTAAGGCACCCAGTTTGTCAAATATGTCTGTTTTCACGCCAGCTTCCCGATACCACACGCAGGATCCCGTTCAGGTCCTTATGCTTGCGGACGTGCCAAAAGTGTGCCTCCTCATACATGGCCGCCACCGCATCCGCCTGGTCATATCCCGTCTCTGTCAGAAGGAGCGCACCGCGCGCAAGAAAGGCCGGCGCATCCTTCAGGATTCTCCTGTAAAAATCAAGACCGTCCGCACCGCCCGCAAGCGCCAGATGCGGTTCGTGATCCCGCACCTCGGGCATCAGACGACTGATTTCCGCGTCCCGGATATAGGGCGGATTTGCGATAATCAAATCATATCCCTTTTCCGGTTTTTTCGCAAGCGGCGGATACAAATCACACTGCATCAGCCGGATCCGGCCGGACAATCCCAGCGTTTCCGCGTTGTTCGCGGCAACCTCCAGCGCCTCGGCGGAAATATCCGTTGCATCCGCAACAGTATCATGGGAATATTTGAGGAGAGAGAGCGCCACACATCCGGAGCCGGTACACAGATCCAGAAAATGCATGCCGGAAAGGAGCTGCGGCATCGCTTCCTCCACCAGCGTCTCCGTATCCTGCCGCGGAATCAGCACATGCTCATTGACCGAAAAGGGAAGTCCCATGAATTCGCTGACGCCTGTCAGATAGGCGAGCGGGATGCGCGTCGCGCGTTTTCCCAGAAGCTCCCGGAAACGCACGGCCTCCTCCTCGCGAAGCGGCCGCTCCGGTGTCGCATACAGCGTTGCCCTTGAGGTGAGGCAGACCGCCTCAAGCAGGAGCCTGGCCTCCGTGTCGGCCTCCGCGATTCCCGCAGCCAGGAGAATGCCCCGCCCCCTGTCATAGGCCTCCCGGTAGGTTTCAGGCATATTCCCTGCCGAAGGTGTCTTTATGATATTCCTTCCAGTCGAAGACCGCCTCCACGGAACGGATCCCGACCTCGATCATCTCATCGTCCGGCTCGCGCGTCGTCAGGTACTGCATCCAGAAGCCCGGCGCGGACAATACGCGCACGACGGGATTGTCATTGCGCCCGGCCAGACGGATCAGCTCGTAGGAAATCCCGGAGATCAGCGGAAGGAGCGCGATCCGCAGCAAAAGGCGCAGCGCCACATGCTCCACCCGGATAAAGAAAAACAGCACAATGCTGACCAGCATCACAAACAGCACGAAGGAAGAGCCGCAGCGCTTGTGCAGACGGGAGGATGCGCGGACGTTTTCGACCGTAAGCGCCTTCCCCGTCTCAATGCAGTTGATGCACTTATGCTCCGCCCCGTGATACCCGAACAGCCTGCGGATATCCTTCAGCCTCGAGATCAGAAGGACATAGGCCACAAAAAACAGAATGCGGAGCAGGCCCTCGATCACGGAGAGCAGCGCATCGCTGCGGATATAGGTCACAAGCCACCTGGCGATGAAAAAGGGCGCGACGATAAAAATACCGATGGCGAGCGCAAAGGAGACCAGGAACATCAGCGCACTGAGCACGCCGGACAGGGCGCTCTCCGCTTTGCTTTCCTCCTTCTCCTCCGTCATGTCCGCGCTTTCCCCCATGGTACGAAAGCTTAAGCGCATGGAGTCGATGAATACGAAAATCCCGCGCACAAAGGGAATCCGGAGCAGCACGCTCCCCTCCAGAAATGCGCGGTAATGCTGCACCCTGCAGCTGACATCCCCGTTTTCTCCGCGGACCGCAACCGCATATTTATCACGGTTGCGCATCATCACACCCTCTAAAACGGCAAGTCCGCCGATGCCGGAATAATGCCCGGCCGTCCTTACTTTCATGAATCAGTCCCTCATTAAAAAATAAGGGGTCGGGGAATCTCCCCAACCCCGGTAAGACAAAGTCTTTTTCAGATACCGTACTTCTTGTTGAACCTGTCGATCCGGCCGCGCGCGATCGCCGCCTTCTGCTGTCCCGTGTAGAAGGGATGGCATTTGGAGCAGATTTCAACATGAATTTCCGGTTTGGTGCTTCCCACCACGAAGGTATTCCCGCAGTTGCAGGTCACCGTTGCCTGATGGTATTCCGGCTGGACTTCCGTTTTCATAATACTGACCTCTCATTTCTCTTCGATTAAAACAGCCTGTATATATTATCACATCCCCGCAGGTGATGCAAGTACTTTTCCTCAGCCGAGTTTCATCCGCATGGTGTCCGGATCCTGGGCAAACTGCAGGGCCGTATCCTTCCCGATCCGCCCCGCCTGGTACAGCTGGATGATGGCCTCATCCATGGTGATCATGCCCATCCGGCGGTTGGTCTGCATGACGGTGATGAGCTGGTGGGTCTTGCCCTCGCGGATCATGTTGCGCACGGCGCCGTTCACGTGCAGCACCTCAAAGGCCGCCACCCGCGCCGTCTCATCGGCCGTCGGCAGGAGCTGCTGCGAAATCACGGCCTCCAGGACGCCTGCCAGCTGGAAGCGGATCTGCTGCTGCTGGTGCGGCGGAAAGACGTCGATAATCCGGTCCACCGTGGCCGCGGCGCCGATCGTGTGCAGGGTCGAAAAGACCAGATGCCCCGTCTCCGCCGCCGTGATGGCAGTCGAAATCGTCTCCAGGTCACGCATTTCCCCGACCAGCAGCACATCCGGATCCTCTCTTAGGGCCGCGCGCAGGGCATGCGCGTAGCTTTCGGAGTCAATGCCGATTTCGCGCTGGTTGACGATGGAGAGATTGTGCCGGTAGGTGAATTCGATCGGATCCTCCAGGGTCAGGATGTGCTGGTCCCGGTTATTGTTGATCAGGTCGATGATGGAGGCGATCGTCGTGGATTTGCCGCTGCCGGTCGGCCCCGTAACCAGCACCAGACCACGCTTTCTCGTATACAGGTCCACCACCGTCTCCGGGATCCCGAGGCTTTCGGCATCCGGCACGTTCTGTGCCACGATACGAAAGGCGATGGCGACCGAGCCCCTCTGTTTGAAGAGGTTCACACGGTAACGGCCGACCCCCGCAATCGAAAAGGCCATATCATACTGGCCGTGCCGGGCAAAGAGCTCCTGCTGCTGCGCGTTCATGATCTCGTCCGCAAAGGCCTTGGTGTCATCCGGCATGAGCCGCGGGAACTGCTCCATCGTGATCAGCTTCCCGTTCACGCGCATCTTCGGCGGAATACCGACCGTGATATGCACGTCGGATGCCTTATGCTCTCCTGCTGCCAGCAAAATGTCCTGTACGCTGAAATCCATCTGTTTTCCTCCGGCGCACCCGCACGGGCGCATCGCACTCAGTCCGTGGCAAAGCCCAGTTTCTTTAACATATCCTTATCCATCACATGGCGGTTATCCATCGTCTTCATGATGTCCTCCACCTCCAGGTCCGGATAGCTGTGACGGTCACTCAGATTGATGATCTGATTGTCATCGAAGCACAGGACAACGGGACGCATCAGGTCATCATTCTGTCTGAGAACCAGCGCCTTCTTCCGGTCGCTCAGCTCCACGCTGGTGCCCGGTGTCAGAAGCGTCACGGAATTGAGCAGCGCCGTTACCGTCTGCCTGTCGTAATAGGCTTCCTTTGCAAGCATCATCCGGAACACCTTGAGCTCCGACATCGGCTGCTCCTCCAGGCGCACCGCCGTCAGCTTGTCAAACATTCCCGCCACCTGCAGCACCTTTGCCGCCGGCTGCATGGTGTCGAGGATCGACGGCTCCTTCCGCTCCATGATGCGGAGGTTCTGCTCCGCCTGCACACAGGCGCGCGGAACGGCGGGCGTCGAAAGAAAGGTATTGCGCAGGGTCTCAAACCCGGCGCGTTCAAAGGCGTGAATGGAATCCTGCTCCTCGTTTGAATGCTCCCCCTTATACATCACCTCCGCGGGGACATCCAGCTTCCCGATGTCATGCACCACGGCCGCCGTCACGGCATTGTTCTGCACCGCAAGCGGCAGATTCATCTGATGCGTGATGATGGCGGAAAGGATCGCCGTGTTCAGGGAGTGCTTGAAAATATAATCCTCCTTGCTGCGCAGACTCTGGAAGAAATTGATCTTCCCGGTCTCGTTGCCGTAGGATTTGATGATGGAGGCCACAATCATCTGCAGGCGCTCCGTTTTTTTCGTATGGCGGATCACCTCCAGCTCATCCGCGATCTGGAAGGTCATCATCGTCTGGAAGCGTTCGAATTCCATATCCGCCTCCGAAAACGGCGGCACCGGTTCCGCAGGCTCCAGAATAAAGAGTCCGAGCAGACCAAAGCCCCTGATATTCTGGATGGCCTGTTCGTCCCTGATCGTCTGTGCACGTTCATACAGCAGTACGCCCTTTTTGGAATAAATGGGCCTTGCCAGGCGCATCCCCGGCTTGAGTTCCTCCATCCTGATGAATCTCACGTTTGCTCCTTTCCTTTTGGCTCTCCGGCCGCATCCTCTTCTTCCGTTTCCTCCGCTTCCTCATCCTCCAACAGAAAATACGACAACACGCGGTTGCTGACATCGATGCCCTTTGCCGTCAGCTGCAGCGCACCGTCCTCCCACGCCAGCGTCCCCTCGGATACCAGCGCGTCAATCACCTCCCCGTACAGGTCCGACAGGGATACGTCAAAGGTCTCCTCAAATGCTTCCGGGAGAATCCCCTTCGCCATGCGAAGCCCGAGGAACATATACTCCTCGATCTGCGCCTTCAGGTCCAGCTTTGTCACGTCCTTCCGCAGCTTCTTTGTATCACCCTGCGCTTCGATGTAATCCGCCAGGTTCCGGACGTTCGAGAAGCGCTCGTTCGCGATCATCGAGGACGCGCCGATCCCGAAGCCCAGGTAATCTCCCCGCGTCCAGTACACCTTGTTATGACGGGATTCGTACCGCTCCGGCTCCGCATCGTTCTTGGCGAAGTTGGAGATCTCGTAGCGGTGATACCCCATGCTGACAAGGAAGTTCACCGTGGCATGGTACATGGCCCGCTCCGCCTCCTCCTCCGGAAGCGGCAGCTTGGACAGTCCCAGGATATTGTCCGCGGCCTCCCTGCCCGTTCCGTAAATCTCATAATAGGGCGTGCCCTCCTCCACGGTCAGGCTGTAGGCGGAAATATGCTCCGGATGGAATTCCGCAAGCTCTCTCAGGGATTCCAGATGCTCCCCGACCGTCTGCCCGGGCAGTCCCATCATCACATCCACGCTGATGTTGCGGAAGCCCGCCGTGCGGGCATTGCGGTAGGCCTCGTAAAAATCCGCCACGCTGTGCGCACGCCCGAGATGCATCAGGTCATGGTTCATCATGGACTGCGCGCCGATCGACAGGCGGTTGATGCCCAACTTATAGTATTCCTGCAGCTTCGGTAAGGTCACCGTCCCGGGGTTGACCTCCAGCGTGATCTCGGCATCCCGTGACACGCGGTAATAATCCTGCATCTGGTGCAGCAGCCTTGCGATCTGGTACGGGTCCACGCTCGAGGGCGTCCCCCCGCCGAAGTAAATGCTCGTCACCTCATACTGCGCATTTGACTGCTTCGGCAGCGCGGCGGCCGCCTCCCCCATCTCCTTCATCATCGCGTCAAAATATACCGTACGGTCCTCCGCGGGAATCTCCGCAAAGGAGAGGAAATCACAGTAATAACACTTTCTGACGCAAAAAGGAACATGAACGTAAAGAGCCAGTTCCTTCATCTCATTTAATCCTCATCTCCCAGTTTCAGGACATTCAGAAAGGCGTTCTGCGGGATCTCGACGCTGCCGATCTGCCGCATCCGTTTCTTTCCTTCTTTCTGTTTCTCCAGCAGTTTCCGTTTT
>JAFSPF010000095.1 GCA_017443065.1 Lachnospiraceae bacterium | reverse complement strand
GCCACCGGTTCTGAAAACACACGCTTAAAAATGAGATTGTCCTACCGCGCTAATTTATAAACCGCCCATTGGTTCAGACTGACACCCTCCCTCCTTGCTTCGATAGAAAGACGCTGGTGCAGGGTTTTGGGTAAACGCAGAACAAATCTGCCACTGTAGTCATCGGCGTTTTCCGGCAGCGGTACGGGCAGATTGTTTTTTATTAAGATGCCGATATGCGTCTTCATGACTTCGCTCAGGTTCCTGTTTAACTCTTCAATGGAATCTGCGCTGCTTTGGCACCCGTCCAGTTCCAGTACACGTCCAAAAAAATAATGACCGCTCTCGTCATTTATTTCCCGGATCAGTCGTGTATAAGGCATGCGTAAATAGTCTTTGAGTCTCATCATCCATTACCTCATTGTTTGATGCGGTTTAAAATATCAGTAACGTAAGCCTTTTTCAGCGGCGTTTCCTGCTTTATCGTAGTCAGATCTCCCGTGGATTTGTTTAAATAATGCTTGTGGCTCCCCTTTTGCCTGACCGGAACATACCCATGTGCTTTCAACACTTTGTCAGCTTCTTCCGGTCGGATACCGTTAGGTTGTGCTTGCATTTTCTCTATTATCTTCTCGACACTTGGCATATTGTCCTCCATAATGATACTATATTTGATATCATAATTCAAGGGAAACTCTTTGACATCAAAAGATACGTACAGACAAAAAGAATCATCCCTGCGAATCTTGCAGGGATGATCATAGCATGCAGGATACTATTTGTCAATAGTTTATTTATGTTTTTGTTATAATTATAAACACGCTTTCCGCCTACGCCGGCAGTTTTTCTTCCAGCCGGGCGAGCATCTTTCGGGCAAAGACACAGAGTTCCTCCATGCAGCCGTCCTCGTAAGGGGCTTTCATATCAACGGACGCCAGCAGTGCGGGATAGGAAAGGCTTCCGCCTTTTTTGCAGAGCGCGTCATACTGTGCGACAGCCTCCTGCGGATTCTTTTCGAAACGCTCATAAAACTGCATCGCACACACCGCGGAAAGCGCATAGCTCATCACGTAGCGCGGAATCATGAACAGCACCATGTCGCGCAGAAGGTGAATCCCCTCTTCGTAAAACGGCTCCAGCTCCCCGCCGTGCAGTCCCGGAAAATAGGTCTGTGCCAGCGCGCTTTCCCGCGCGGCGATTTCTTCAAAGGAAGCGTCCGGATGTGTCAGGACAAAGGTTTCCAGCTCGTGAGCCATGCAAAAGTGTGCGATCTCCTCCAGCATCGTACAAAAATGCGCGTAGCGGAATTTATCCGCGTCCTTGCCGAAGAACCCCTCCGCTCCGGAAAAGGTAAAGAGCTCCATCGTCTTGGACGGGATCTCCAGCGCGTCATGCACCATCTGATCGTAAAGAGCGGGCATGCGGGCTTCGATGGTCAGACAGTGCTGCCACGCATGACCGATCTCATGGGTAAAGACCGTCACGTCCGAATCGGTGCCGTTGCAGTTGTTAAACACAAAGGGGTAAAGGTCCCGCTTCAGGTTAGTCTGAAAGCCCATGCCGCTTACCTTCTTGTCGGAGGGGGAGATCTCGAAGCTGCCGGTTTTGATCATGCCGCGGAAAAAGTCACCCAGCGCGGGGTTGAGACTGTCATACATTTCGACGGATGCTTTTGTAAGGGAGTCGACATCCCCGGCGGGTTGCGCATTGCCGTCCGCAAAATTCAAAATCATGTCGTATCGATACAGCCTGTCCACGCCGAGGCGCTTGCGCTGCGCCTCATGGAGCCCGGAAATCAGCGGGACGAGATACTCCTTTACCTGCGCACAAAACCGCCCGATCTCCGCGTCGCCGTAATCGTTTCTGTCATAAGAGACATTCTTATAGGCGCCGTAGTCGGAAAAGCCGTTTGCTTTGGCGATGCCGTCGCGCACCGTCATCAGCTCCTTCAGCAGGGCGGTAAACTCTTCCTTTTTGTCGCGGTAAGCCGTAAGCAGCGCCTTCGTCGCATCACGGCGCGTATCACGGTCCGTGCTCTCCCGAAGCGGCAAAAGCTGACCCTCGCTGTACTCCTCGCCCCGGAAGGGAATGCGGATCATCGCCTTGAGACGCTGGTATTCGTTGGTGAGCTGCGCCTCCTTTCCGATCAGGTCAAGCCCCTCCTTCTGCAGGCGGAATGATTTTTCCAGGCGCAAACGGTACTCCTCTCCGTATTTTTTTGTGACCTCAGGAAAATATGGGCTGTCCAGAACCGCCCGCGCGAATACGGATTCCGGAAGCTGACTCGCTCCCGCCATTTCATAGGCGGCCGCCTCCGCAAAGGCCTGGTCGGAGGAATCAAGGCTCATATGAATATAGGCCAGTGTCGCCATATAACCGATCTGTTCCGCAAAGTCCTCATGCTGTTTGAGCAGATCAAACAGCTCGTCCGCGCTCTTTGCCTCCTTCACCCCCTGCGTCAGGCGGGAAAGCGTGGCGGTCGCTTCTTCATAATCCGTCTTCTGATAAACAAGGTCGCTGAAATGATAATCGTTCCGCATATGACCGATCCTCCCGTAAAGGTGATGCTGCCGATGTAACAACATCCATATTACCATCGGCGGCACCGGATGAACACACCCCGTTTTGCTCATAAAGATATAAATTATTTTCCAAATAAGAAAAATATAGTATAATGCGTGAAGAGTTAAAAAACATTTACGGAAGGGGCGTAACATGAAACACTCTTTACCTGAACGAATCCGCCATTACCGCAAGGAACGCTCCCTCACACAGGAGGCTCTGGCGGAAGCCCTGCGTGTCACGGTCGGCACGATTTCAAAATGGGAAAACGGCATTACGGAACCGGATATTTCCATGCTGACAGATATCGCAAATTTCTTCTCTGTTTCGCTGGATGCTCTCTGCGGCTATCAGGCAGAAGCAGGCAATGCCGCGGAATGTGCGAAAAGAATCCGCTCCTTCTACACCGAAGAGCGTTTTTCTGACGGCGCGGTTTTTGTGGAAACAGCCTTAAAAAAATATCCTCACGATTTCCGAATATTGTATCGCGCAGGCCTGTTTTATATGGTTCGCTTTGTGGTGGAACAAAGCAAAACGGATGGTGAACGTGCGGTTCAGCTTTTGCGGAGGTCGCTGGATTTTCTGGAGCAAAACGATGACGAGCGTATCGGAGAAGTATCCATTCGCCGGGAAATCGCTGATATTTACGCCATGGCAGAAAAGACAGATCTTGCATTGAAAGAGTATAAAGGAATGAATCATGACGGGATCAATGATGTCCGCATCGGTGCGATCTATGCGAAACTCCAAGGAAAAGAAAAGGAGGCGCTTTCTTATCTTTCCGACGGATTCATTTCCGTATGCGCCGAACAGATCTCATGTGTTTTCGGTATGGTAAATGTCTTCCTCCGGCAGTCAGAATACGGGCAGGCACATGAGCTGATGGAGTGGGCGCATCATATGCTGCAGGGGCTGATCATGAAAGAAAACCCCTCCTACTTCAGGCGGATCGATGCGATAATTCTGGCCACCCTTGCTTCCATTGCCGCAATGGAAAGCCGGGAAAACGACATGCGCTCGTTTCTGAAAAAAGCACATCGAGAAGCGTGTACGTTTGATCGCATGCCATCTTACTCCACAAAAGATATCCGTTTTGTCTCGCACAAAGAAAACGATGAGGCAACGCTTCATGATTCCGTGCCGACATCGGCAATCGACGCGGTCGATGTGCTGGTGCGAAAGCAGTTATATCCCGAGCACGGAAGCGAAAAAGAAAAAAACGCGCACAAAAAACTTGTGCAGACATGGAAGTATCTGTCAGACGATATGTTACAGCGCTAATATATGATCGTACAGATCTGTTCAGTTGGGATGAAGCAGAAACCGCTGCGCAATCGAGCTGTCTTCCGCAAATAAATCCAGAATGCGGGAGGCGGGTCCCATCGGCGTATTGCGTCCCGCTTCCCATGCTTCCACGGTCTTTTTTGAAACGCCCATCACACCCGCGAACACAGCCTGTGTCATATGTAATGATTGACGGATCTGTTTGATACGCTTCGCCTGATACTGTCTAACAGGCCGCACAAACATGGTTATTTTCAGTTTGTTCTCTTTGGCGGCAGCCTCTGTTTCAACAATGGCGGCCATGATCTCATCGTAAAACTCACTCATTTTCTTTTCCTCCGAAGAGTTCTTCTTCCAAACGCAGCAGGGACTTTTTGATGTTGTTTCTTTGCTCTTGTGTCAGGTTCTCTTGCTCATTCTTTGCAAAAACATTAAGCAAAAAAATCCGTTCCTGTTGTTCGAAATCAATATACAGAACGCGAACGCTTCCGCTTTTTCCGCGATCAGGAAATGCAAAACGAAGTTTCCGGAGACGACCCGTTCCGGGAATTACGCTTCCTGCTTTTGGATCTTCCAACAATTGAAGCTGTAGCCGTAGTAAATCGTTTTCCGAAAGCCCATAAAAAAACCAACGTTTGTGAAATCGCGGAGACTCAATGAATCCCCTTAGTAATTCGAAATCATGGATCACGTATTCCCTCCCTATAATACCCTACTGAATAGTATTCTGTCAATTATCGCACAACCCGGGACCTCAAAAGATACGTACAGACAAAAAGAATCATCCCTGCGAATCTTGCAGGGATGATCATAGCATACAACAAACCATTTTGTCAATATTATTTTTATATTTATATTATAATTGTAAACTCCACATACAGGAGTCCAAACAATTCAGGGAAGTGCAGTTTCTGAAAGCGGAGAACCCGATAGCCTCTTCACCGTGGATGAAATATACGATACCGTCCTGTTTTACGCCGTGGACATTTTTCGGCGCGCCCCTGGCAATACAGGGCCGCTGCAAAACGGCATACAGATGAGCGATGCTTAAAAAAACGATCTCATGGTATCCGTCGTTATTCAAAAAAAGACAGCCCGAAGGCTGTCTTTTTTGTGTCCGTGACATTGTGCTTACTTCGCCGTGTCCGTCGCCCGGCTTTCGCGGATGACGTTGACCTTGATCTGTCCGGGATATTCCATCTCGGACTCGATGCGCTTGGCAATGTCTCTTGCCATGATGACCATATCGTCATCAGAGACCTGTTCCGGCACGACCATGACGCGTACTTCGCGTCCGGCCTGGATGGCATAGGAGTTTGAGACGCCCTTGAAGCTGGTGGTGATTTCCTCAAGCTGTTTCAGCCTCGAGGTGTAGGTCTCCAGCGTCTCTCTTCTGGCGCCCGGCCTTGCGGCACTGATGGCGTCCGCCGCGGCGACAAGCACGGAAATGAGGCTTGTCGGCTCCACGTCGCCGTGGTGGGATTCCACCGCGTTGATGACGATCGCGTTTTCCTTGTACTTGCGGCAGATCTCGGATCCGAGCTGAATGTGCGAGCCTTCCATTTCATGATCCACGGCCTTGCCGATATCATGCAGGAAGCCGGCGCGTTTCGCCATGCGCACGTCCAGTCCCAGCTCCGATGCCATGAGTCCCGTGAGCTGCGCCACCTCCACACTGTGCTTTAAGGCGTTCTGCCCGTAGCTCGTGCGGAAGCGCATCTTGCCCATGAGCTTGATGATCTCCGGATGAAGACCGTGCACGCCCGCTTCCAGCGCGGCGTTTTCGCCTTCCTCCTTGATCTTGTTCTGGACTTCCTTGCCGGCCTTCTCCACCATCTCTTCGATGCGGGCCGGGTGAATGCGTCCGTCCACGATCAGCTTTTCCAGGGCAATTCTCGCGGTCTCCCTGCGGATCGGGTCAAAGCCGGAGATGACGACGGCCTCCGGTGTATCGTCGATGATGAGATCGACACCGGTCATCGTCTCCAGGGTGCGGATGTTGCGGCCTTCGCGGCCGATGATCCTGCCCTTCATTTCATCGCTCGGCAGCTGCACGACGGAGATGGTCGTCTCCGATACGTGATCCGCCGCGCAGCGCTGGATGGCGCCGACGATGATCTCCTTGGCCTTCTTCTCCGCGGTTTCCTTCGCCTCGGCCTCCATGTTTTTGATCATGACTGCCGTGTCATGGGCGAGATCGTCCTGTACCACCGCAAGGAGCTGGTCCTTTGCCTGTTCGGAGGTCAGTCCTGAAATTCTTTCCAGTTCCTGTACCCTTTGTTCGTTGAGCTTTTCAATCTCTGCGCTCTGTTTCTGCAGCCTCGATTCTCTCTGGTTGAGGCTTGCTTCCTTCTTCTCGACGGCGTCCGTGCGCTTGTCCAGCGTCTCTTCCTTTTGCTGGATCCTGCGCTCAGCGCGCTGGACTTCGTTCCTGCGGTCGCGGACTTCCTTTTCCAACTCATTCTTGGTCTTTAAGGATTCTTCCTTGGCCTCCAGGAGCTTTTCCCGCTTGGTGTCCTCTGCGCTCTTCAAGGCGTCATCGATGATCTGTCTCGCCTGTTCCTCCGCGCTCGTGATCTTTCCGGCAGATTTTGACTTCTGATACGCATTCATGCCGAAGACCGTGCACGCAACGGAGACAACAAGCGTAATGACGATTGCAATTACCGTTGTTCCCATTACAGGAGCACCTCCTTATTCTGTTGTCATGGTTCGAATGTGTTTGGCGATTCAAAAAATCAATCTGCGGGTTTGGCTAAGCCTTCGCCGCGAAAATCTGTTCTCTTGCATCGCAAAAACGATAACATTACAATATTACGCTTTCATAAGGAGGATGTCAACCGCCGGAATAAATGACGCAGATGTCAGAACGGCCGACGCCCCCGGGAAGCGGTGCCGGCGGTTCAATCCGGCTCTATCATTGTAACGGGCTCATATTCCCCGTTCTTCTGTACGAGAATCAGGAGGATCACTTCCACGCCGTCCTTGCCGTCCGCGGCCATAATATGATACCCCGCATCCAGGGTGACGTTACGGAAGGTATGTGTGTTATCCTCCGTATCCACCGCAACGCGGATGTCGTACGAGCCGGGCACCTCCCCGCCAAGCGAGGAAAACCTTGCGCTTGTCATCTTGCCGTAATCCATGAAAATCGTTGCCGGCACATCATCCCATCCCTCGTCGCCGGACGGCTTGACCGCCATCTGCACTTTTTTCCCGGATTGCATCGTATTGCCGACAACATAACTGTTCATTGCCGCCATGTCGGAGAAATCAGGCTTTTCCGGTGCAGGCTCCTGACTCTTTTCATAGACCGCCTCGCCGACTTCCTCCATGATCGTAATGCGGCCGTCCTCATACTCAAATTGCCTCTCCGATGAAGCGCCCTTCCTGCTGTATGTTCCTTCTTCCGACCAGGTAATTTCTTCGTACCTGCCTCCGTCGTCCATCATTGTGGCGTAGGTCCATCCGCTGCCGTCCTCCTCAAACACAAGATAGCCGTCCAGTCCCAGTTCCTTCTTTTCTTCCTCGGTCAGGGGCATATCAAAGACGATCATCTCGGACAGAACGTAGTATCCAGCCATTTCCTCCCGCAGGCTCTTTTCTTCGACGCTCTGCTGCTCCGAAGCGCGATCGGAAGCGTCACTCGTTTCTGCCGTACTCTCCGCACCGGTGCTTGTCTGACCGGTTTCCGAAGTCACTGCTGCGGCAGTCGTCTGCTCCTGACTGTCCGTTCCTTTCGCGCTGCTTCCGGTGCTTTGCGAGCATGCGGAAAGCATCAGCACCGTGCAGGCCAATGTGCCTGCCAAAATGTTTCTTACCTGTTTCATTTCTGTCACCTCCCGACTGTATTATCAGAACCTGTGGCCTCCGCCGCCGCCGGAGGAAGAGCCGCCCGAGGAGCCGCCACCGCCGGACCATCCGCCGCCGGAGGAACGTCCGCCGCCGGAGAAGGAGCTGCCGCCGCCGGAGGAACCTCCGCCCTCGCTTCTCGGCACATATTCCTTTGTTTCCGACCGCAGTATTTTTTTCGCGCCGAAGAACGCGGCGCTCCAGCCGCCGGCCCGGGCGAGGTCTTCCGCGGTGGGTTTTTCTTTTTTTGACACTTTCACCATCAGAAGAAAGTTCAGGATGCATCCCGTCAGCAGCGCCAGCAGCGCATTGGAAATATGCTTCATGGGCTGCGAGATCCGTCCGTCCTCAAGCAGCGTCACGATCTGTGCATACGCCGAGACCGCGCATTCCGTATAATTCCCCTTCGAGGCCTCACGGTAAACATTGTCCGTGATTGTGTCTGCATATCCCCTCGTGATAACGTCATACACCGCACCGTCGGAGAAAATCCAGAGGTAACGATTCTTCATGTCAATCAGAAATAAGGTTCCGGAGGCGGTGCCGAAGTATTCGCGGTAGCGCTGCTCCGCATACACATCGCTTGTTCCGGAAGGAGAGGCGCTGACAAAGGCGACACCGCCGAAGTCCGTGACGGGGATCATCGCTTCCCGCACCGCTTCTTTATCAATCAGTTCCAGGCTGTCGTCGATATAGACCGCGTATCCCGTATCCGGATTCACATACTCCGCATCCTCCGCCGCACGTGCCGCGCAGGGGAACAGCAGGAAACACAGCAGGGAGAGGAGCAGCATCTTCCTTCTCACAAAGGGGTTAAGGCGCAAGCTGGTCACCCCCTTCCCTCTGGTGGAAATGCGGCGCTTCCCTCGTCACCAGGCGGTTATAGACCGCAATCAGACCAAGGAAGGTCAGCACCACACCGGCGAGAACGCCGATAAGGGCAAGATAATACGGCAGATCGGAAACCGGTGCCATGACCTGCACAACAGCGGCCGCGATCATCCCCGCAAAAGCCGGAAGACCGTACAGGACCGGCCGCATCGTACCCGCCCGCACGGACTTCCACAGAAGCCGGATGAGGACAGCACAGATCAGCGCAAATGCCACGACCCCGACAAACTTTCCGACCCCGACGATGCTGACCGAATTGAGCGTGGAGGAGGACAAGGAAGAACTCCCCCTGTTGTAGCGCGCACGGCGCTGCAGCGCGGGCAACAGACCCTGAAGCACCAGGTACATGAGCAGGCCCATACCGGCGCTGAAAACGGCGCGCCCCGCCGAACCGATCCCGAGCCTGTCCAGTCCCTGAAGCCTGTTTCCCCGCTTCAGGAGACCGGCAGGGGTCTCCGGCGGAATGTATTCTTCGGATACCGGGCGGGTGTCAGCCTTACCGCCCCTGTCCGCATGCCGCCTCGCCAGGACGCCGATATCCGATTCATAACACTCCGTCTCACAATACCGCAGGCCTGCCTTCATATAAAGAAAAAGAAAGAGACAGCCCGCAAGAAAGGTGATGAGAAGCGCCGCGGGTGCCGTGACCGTCAGCAGCATCCGGTACAGGAAGAACAACGGGACGGCCAGAAGGAGGGAGCCCAGAAGGAAGCGCTTCGGATCAATCGGAATGTCCGCCGCCAGCTTTCCCGTCTGCGCATTCATGGCGGCATAGGCCACACGGTCCCTGTTTCGCCAGGTCAGAAACCAGACGGGAAACAGCGCGCGCTTTGCCTTCACCTTGTTCAGCGAAAACAGCTTGTCCATCTCGCTTTTTCCGTAGGGAACCGCAGGGGAAACGCCTTGGAAGTTTCTGCTGACCAGCTTCAGATAGGCATCCTCCCCGATCTTGTTTTTCGCCTCCTGCAGATAGGTGGCCTCATCCACATCGGCCGTGTCCGCAAAGAAACCGCTCAGCATGGCGGGCGTAAAGGGCTTCATGCCGTCCTTCCGAAACGGCGCGATCGCGGTTGCCGTCTCGTCATGGAAAAAAGACGAGGCGTCAAAGTTTACCGCATACTGTCCTTTTACATCCGCTGTCAGGGTATAGACCTTGTAATGCAGATAATCGCCGCTCCGGTATTCCTCCGTTCCCGTCAGCTCCGGAGAGGCCTCCATCTCCGTCTCATACACCCAGTACGGCACATAGACGCCCGTAAAACGGTCCAGGAAAGCCGGATCGCGCATCCCTGCCGGCGCATAAATCGCCCGCCGCAGGCGCTTCCGGTATTCTTTGATGCAGTCTTCCTTCGTTTTTTGAAACGGAATGATATAGTCCGGCTCCTTTTCCTCGGACACGCGGCTTTCAAAGACCGCGGCGCTTCCGCAGTAGGTACAAAAACCCGCTGCGGACACGTCCGTGGAAAGAATACGGGCACCACACTGCGAACAGGTGAACTCCGTCACCTCATACGCAGTGTGCTCTTCCGTATGTCTTGTGATTTCATACTGTTCGGGATCGATCAGCGTGTCACAGTGGCTGCACTTCAGCTTCTGTGACGGAATGTCAAAAAACATCTGCCCCGAACAGTTCGGGCAAACCATTTACTGCACCTTCGTGAACGATTCCATCAGCGTCTGGTGCGCTCCCGTGCCGGAGGTCGTCGAGATGGCGGCGAAATACTCCCCTTCCACCAGGATGACCACACACTGCTGTAAGACGGCAACCTCCGCAAATAAGGCCTTCTTTTCCTCCCCGCGGAAGCTGATGGTCCCGACCTCGTATGTGGCGCCCTGCAGTCCCATCTGCTCATAGGTGGAAACCAGCTGTGCGCCCATCATGTTCAGCAGGTTCTCCTCCATACTGTCAAGCGCGGCGCCGGCCCCCTGTCCGCCGAAGGGCAGCTTCTGCAGGGTGATGTTGACATTGTCACTGGTCTGCTGGTTGATGGCATACAGATCATAGTAAACACCGCCCTGATCCATCAGATTCTTCACTCCGTTGTCATCCATCACGGCCTGAACGATCTGCAGCTGCTGGCTGAGCTGTTCGTCATTCAGAATCACCCAGTTGGCATCCGGCATTTCCAGACTGATGTTAAAATACTCGTTCAAATACGCATTTGCGGTCTTTTTGCCCATGACACCTTCCATATCCCCGGTGTTTGCGCTCACCCCCGTGGACGGCGTTGAGGCTTCCGCCGCAGGTGTTGAGGCCTCCGCTGCCGGTGTCGAGGCCGCTGCCGCCGGTGTCGAGGCCGCGATCGAGGAACGGGCATTGTCCGCAAAGGTTTCCGTGCTGCTGCCGCCGCAGGCCGTGAGTGCCAGCATACAGGCTGCCATCATTACCGCAATTGTCTTTTTCTGTCTCATGTTTCTCTTCCTCCCTGTTAACTGTCTCATTTTCATTGTATAAAAAAAGCTGCCGACACACTTACGAAAAAGGTGTGGAAGCCCTTAACACGTTCCAAAGTATAGCACAGATTCAAGCCAGTCGCAACTTTTCTTTCAACGCATCCTGAAGCGTCTGGGAAAAGTTGATTCCCGCCGCTGTTGCAGCTTCGTCCATCCATCCGGGGATCGAGAGCGTCTTTTTTACTGCCGACTTGTTTAATAATCTGCGATACCTGACCGTGTCACAAGTGATCAGATTCACAAACTCCTTCCCGGAAGTCTTTACCTTTTGGATAGCAGACGGTTTGGGAATCTCCCTGTTCTGGTTCTCATAATACACCAGTGTTGTTGCCAGAACGTCTTCCGCCATGGAGAGCGCATCGGCAAGATCATCACCCGTTGTAAAACACCCTTCCAAATCGGGAAAATCGACGGAGTAGCCGCCACTCTTTTCCTCTGTAAAAACAGCCGGATATATATATTTTGCCATAACTTCCCTTCCCGGTTATTTCAGACCTGCCTGCTTTTTTATGCTGTGTGCCGTCTTCGGGTGCAATTCCTTGCTGTAGTGCCTCGGCACGGAGAACTCCTGACCCGTCACCGGACTGTACCAGCGCTCGTGGTTTGCACCTTCAAAAACCTTGTAACACCCGATCTTCTTCAGTTCCTTCACAATTTCCGATGTCTTCAAAAGCAGTTCCTTCCATCATTATATACGTAATTATTACGTATGTCAACCGTCCATCGCCTCCCGGATGAGGGCGGGATCAAAGCCCTTGCGGGCGAGCGATGCGGTCAGACGCATCTTCTCCTCATAAGAAAAGGTCTCCGGATCAAAGCGCTTTTTCCGCAGTTCCTTTTCCAGCAGGGCCAGCTCCGTGGCGCGGGCCGGGTCACTGTCGCGGTCGACCGCCGCGGCCTCACTGACAGCCCCTCCTGTCCCGCCTCCGGCAGCGGCCTCTTCCCCGGCCTCTGTATATACCGCCGCGAAGGCCTCCTCAATCACATGCCGGTCCACGCCGCGCTGCATCAGCGCCGCCGTGAGCTTCGCGCGGTTGGCGCTCTGCAGGCGGTAGGCAATGTAATCCTTTGCGTATTGCAGATCATTGAGATAACCGTAGGAACGGACGTATGCGAGGGCCGCCTCCAGGGCCTCCTCCGGGTACTCTCCCTCCGCAAGCTTCTCCCGGAGCCGCCGCTCCGTATAGGGGCGTTTTTCCAGAAGATGCATCGCGCGTTTTTTGGCGCGCAGGGGCAGAACCTCCTCGCGGATGCGCCGGAGCACCTCCTCCGGCAACTCATCCCCCTCCGACGGTGCCGCCATGCCCAGCTCCTTCCAGTCCGCGGGATAGAGAATAAAGGCGGACGCGTCCGCCAGGGTGAGCCTGACGCGGCCGCGTCCCGCCTTGATTTCTTCGATCTTTGTAATGATCATGCCTTGCGTCCGCGGCGCGGTGTGGGGGCCGTGCCGACATCCGCGGGGACGTCCTCCGCCGCTGCCGCCGGTGCCGCTTCCGCCGCCTTTCCGCCGTCCGCCGCTTCCGCCGCGCCCTGCAGACCGTAGTGTGCGCGGATCTTTCCGCGGATCTCCTCCATCATCTCCGGATGCTCCTCCAGGAAGGCCTTGGCATTCTCCCTGCCCTGTCCGATCTTCTCCGAGCCGTACTGATACCAGGCGCCGGATTTGTTCACGATATCACAGTTTGCCGCAAGGTCCAGGATGTCTCCGCTCACGGAAATACCCTTGCCGAACATGATGTCAAACTCCGCCTCCTTGAAGGGCGGTGCGATCTTATTCTTCACGACGCGCACGCGGGTGCGGTTGCCGATGTTCTCGCCGCCCTGTTTGATCGCCTCGATGCGGCGCACGTCCAGACGGACGGAGCTGTAGAACTTCAGGGCGCGGCCGCCGGTTGTCGTCTCAGGGTTGCCGAACATGACGCCGACCTTTTCGCGCAGCTGATTGATGAAGATGACCGTGCAGTTGGACTTGGAGATGACGGCCGTGAGCTTGCGCAGCGCCTGCGACATCAGGCGTGCCTGCAGGCCGACATGGGAATCCCCCATGTCACCGTCAATCTCCGCACGGGGCACCAGCGCCGCCACGGAGTCCACGACGACGATATCGATCGCGCCGCTGCGCACCATCGTCTCCGTGATCTCCAAGGCCTGTTCGCCGCTGTCCGGCTGAGAAATATACAGATTATCAATATCCACGCCGATGTTACGGGCATAGGCCGGATCCAGCGCGTGCTCCGCGTCAATGAAGCCCGCGATGCCGCCGCGCTTCTGTACCTCCGCGATCATATGCAGCGTGACGGTGGTCTTACCGGAGGATTCCGGTCCGTAGATCTCCACCACGCGTCCCTTCGGGATGCCGCCCAGGCCCAGCGCGATGTCCAGGGACAAAGAGCCTGTGGGGATCGTCTCGACGTTCATGCGGGAGGACTCATCTCCCAGCTTCATCACGGCCCCCTTGCCGAACTGCTTCTCAATCTGCCCCAGGGCCGCGTCCAATGCTTTCAGTTTATCCGCTTTTTCCATATCCTCTCTCCTTAATAAACAATACGTTTGTTTGGAACATTCGTTCTTATTTTACTCCTCTCCTCTATTCTTGTCAAGAAAAAAACTACTTCCTGTATCATCCAAATAGCAGTATAGTAGTTCGTTTATCATTTGTCAATATATAATTTATATTTAATTAATTTATTCTGTCTGCCTTCCGCCGCGCCGGGTGGACGCATGGATTCCGCTGAGCGGCTTTTTCGCCACGGAGCCGAGACTACAGGCTCGGCGGAGTGTTTGGCGAAACCAGAGCGAAGCGGAACCATCGTCCGCCCAGGCAGGCGGAGCCAACTATATGAGTTCCGTAATCTTGATCTCCGGATGCTCGATGAGATCCACAAAGGTGTTTGGACCCGTGCGCACGGTCGGGCGGGAATAGCGCTGGCGGTTGATGTAAATGATCTCGCCCTCGCTCCCGTCGTCCAGGCGCACGCGGTTGCCGATGTAAGCGCCGGAGAGATTCTCCAGAAAGGCCATCAGCGGATGCGGATCATATTTCTGTAAGCCGTCGCGCTCGATCATCTCAAAGGCGTAGAAGGGCGAGAGCGCCTTGCGGTAAACGCGTTCGCTCGTCATGGCGTCATAGACGTCCGCGATCGCGATCACGCGGGCGACGGGATCAATCTTTTCCATGGTGAGGTGACGCGGATAACCGCTCCCGTCACAGCGCTCATGATGCATGAGCACCGTGTTCTTGATGTGCTGATCCACGTTTTTGCGCTCTAAGACACGGTATCCCAGCTGCGGATGCATGCGCATCTTCACGCGCTCGTCACCGGTGAGCGGTTCCTTTTTATTGACGATTTCATGCGGCACCATGATCTTGCCGATGTCATGCAAAAGCCCGGCCTCCGTCAAAAGCTCCAGATCCTCCTCCGGTAAGTGCATCCACTCGCCGATCGTATGCGCGATCAGGGCCACGTTCACGGAATGAACATAGGTCGCGTCATCATAGGAACGCAGCGCATGCAGCATGTCAAAGACATTGGAGGGGCCGTAGCAGGTATGGATGAGGTCATAGACCGGCGCGATCAGCTGATGCGTGTCGATCTCCTTATCCCCGCGCACGATCTCGTTGATCGAGCGCTGGTAGGAAATAAAGGTGTCCTCAAAATCCATTTTGAATTTTTTGAATTCCGGGGAATTGCGCAGCCGCTCGCTGTAGGAGGGCTCCCTCGGCGGTGCCGCGGGTGCGGGCGCGGGCCTTGCAGGCCTTGCGGGCGCAGCGGGTGCCGTAGGCGTGACCTTCGGCGGTTCGAAGGGCGTGACCTGCTTTCCGCCGAGCGCTTCCATCGCGGTCTTCGCGGTGGCCGGCGGCGGTACCTGTACCTGCTTCGGCGGAACATCGGTAGGCGGCGCAGCGGCAGCCTTGACGGCGGCCGTTGCCTTTTTTGTCGCGGGCGCGTCCAGAATAAGGCTCGCGGCCTCTTCGCGTGTCATCGCATTGACGCTTTTGACGCCGTAGAAGGCGAGCCTTGCGATACGCTGGTCATCGAGCACCGTCCCCTTGGGCAGAATCAGCTGGCTGCCGCTCGGGGTGTACGCGTCCTCCTGCAGGACCATTCCGGTTTTTAATTCGCGAATCTCCATACGTCCTCCAATCCGCCGGGGGTCAGCCTTAAGATCTGCTCCACCTGCGCGCGGTCCCAGCCGGTTTCCTCCAGCAGCTCCTCCACCGTCAGATCCCTGCGGTATTCCTCCGCCAGCTCCCTTGCCTTGTCCGCGATCTCCTGCACGCGTGCAAGCGCCTTGCGGTCATCCGCCTCCGCCTTTGTCTGGCGGCGGATGAGATCCTCCATCGCGTTCATCATCATCTGTGAGAGCGCTTCCTCCGCGTCCTCAAAGGTCTCCGTGGCCTCTAAGAGCGTCACCCCCGTGACCAGGGCGACATTCCCCTCGCCGATCAGGTCCTCCGGATAAACGCCCTGCTCCTCATAGAGCCTTGCGATGTCCGCGACCAGCGGCAGGAAGTGCTCGATCATCTCATGCTGCGCGGCCTTCTCTCCCGCCTTGACGCGTTCATAACAGGCACGCGCCTCCGCGTCGGACAGATGCCGTTTTTTGTTCACCGCATCGATATAGGCCGTCAGGTTCGCGCTGCGCCGTTCCTCGCGCAGGCCTTTGACCTTTCTGACCTTGCCGGGCTCCGCGACGCTGTCCTCCAGCTTGTCCAGCACCGCGATCTTCCGCTCCGCAAAGTATTTTCTGATCTCCGCCATCTGCGCGTCATCAAAGCGCATCGGCGCAAAGGCCGTATCGATCTGTGAATGCGTGATGCGGTTTTTCTGTTTCCGCGCGAGAATCAATGTGTCCGAAAGGATCTGCGCGAACTGTTTTTCCTTATCCATGATTATTGCACATGCGTATGCGTAAAGAGATGTTCCTGACAGTACTCATACGCGCCCTTGCATTTGGAACAGTAGCGGAATTCCCTGTCCGGATGGGAGATGTCCGTCACGCCGCAGACGGCGCAGCGGTGTCTGGGCTGCATGGCGCTGCCGCCGCCGGGACGGTTGCTCCACGGGTTTCCTCCCATCCCCATGCCCATGCCCTGCCTCTGCTGCGTCTGACGCGCCTGCTGAAAGCCGGAGAAGGCCTGACGCCTCGCGCGCTGCGCGGCGTTTGCCTGGCGGAAGGGATTCTTTTGCGACCAGAGGAAAAAGACAACGAAATTCAATACCGAGACGATGATGACCACGCGCGTTTCGATGGTCCCCCGGATGAGCGAATACAGCATGTAGCCGCCATAGGCAAAGCCCAGCCATTTCATCTTCAAAGGAACCAGGAACATGAAGAGCACCATGCTGTCCGGGAAGGTGGCCGCAAAGGCAAAGAATATGGACATCATGACATAGTACGGCGAGAAGGAGACCGCAATGCCGGCAGAGGCCGTCTCCATACCGACGCCCACCACCGTGCCGCCGGGCAGGGTCAGCATCCCCGCGCCGCCGGAGGCGATGTAATTATATCCGAACAAAAAGAACGCGCCCAGCACGGTGAACACCAGCCCGAGGAGGATATACAGCGTGTACTTGAAATCCCCCCAGACGCGTTCCATCTGCGTCCCGATCGGCAGATAGAACAAAAGTGCCACGAGCGCAAAGGAAAACAGATCGCTCGTGGGGATGAGGAGCCAGGTGATGAGCCGCCAGACCTGCCCGTGCAGGATGGCATACGGATCCAGTGTCAGATACTCTCTCAACAGATTCTGCGCACCGGAATAAAACATGATATAACCCGCTGCCTGAATGATGAGCAGGACCATCGTCAGACGCGGGATCGCAAGTTTGCCGAATTTCTTTTCCAAACGATCCATATCAATATCTTATCATAAATCCGCAAAAAGCGTACAAAAAAAATCCGGAGCCGCCCTCCACGGTTCCGGATTCCGTGTTGTGCAAACGCGGAATATCAGCGCGTGACGCTGCCGCTCACCGAATTCACGCCCGCAAGGGAAACGCGTAAGCCCGTCACCGTCAGGCGGTCATTGCGGTCAACCGACCAGTAGCTGCTTGTCGACGCATAGCCGTAATCGTCCGGATACAGCGAGATGCGTGTCTCCTCGGTCAGCGTGTGCGTGTAGCGGCCGTCTCCCGTGGGATTGCCTTCGATCCCGTTGACCGTACGCACGTCACTGATGACATCGATCGTCAAACGGACGGTCACGGTGACCGCGGCATTGAAGAAGGAGCCGCCGCCGACGGGGGCGGTCTGCGCCTCATAGTTTCCGTTGCCGAGATCGGTGACGGAAACGGAAAGATACGAATTATAATTTCCGGTATTCAGCTGCGTGGTCTGCCCCGCGGGCTGCGGTGCGGGGGTCGGATTCTCCACAACCGCAGTTCTGCGTTCCTCACGCTCCTGCGGTTCCTGCTGTGTTTCCTCCTGCGTTTCCTGCTGCCGTGTCGTGCGCTCTCTCGTGGCGTTGCCGGCATTCGGCCTGTCCGCGGTCGTATTCTCCTCTGCGCCTGCCGCCGTGGCGGAGGTACCGCCATCCTCCGACAGGGCCGTGACGCCGCTGTCCGTCGCGCCCCGTCCCGTCTGCGCGGCGGTTGCGCCGGTTCCCGCGTCATCCCGCTCCGCACGTCCCGTGCCGGTTCCCGCTCCTGTATTGTCTGCCGTGCGTTCCGCGGATGCGGAAGAAGATACAAAAGAAGACGCGGCGGAAGACGCCTCCGCCGGGGAAGTGTCCTCCTCCGACGTATCGTCGTTCCTGCGCGCATGACTCTCCGGAACAAAAGGTTCCGTTTCCTCGCCTGCCTGTGTCGTTGCGCTGGCCGCAGCAATGGCAACCGTGTCCACCACCATCTCACGCTCCGGTACCACCAAAAAGAGCATGAAGACCGCGAGACCCAGGACGACCATCAGCAGTGCGCTTCCGACGCCGTAGACTACCTTTTTCATACCGCTTTCCTTGCCTCCATGGAATCCGTTCCACGCCCCGCGGGGACCATCTGTTCCACGCGGGCTGCCTTCCGTTGCGCCCCGGAGAGCATCAGCTTAATGCGGTTGAGCTGATTCACCTCGCTCGCACCGGGGTCATAATCGATCGCCACGATATTCGCGGCGGGATAACGTCTTCTCAGTTCCTTGATGACGCCCTTCCCGACAATGTGGTTCGGGAGGCATCCGAAGGGCTGCGTGCAGACGATATTCGGCGCGCCCTCCTCAATCAGCTCAATCATCTCCGCCGTCAAAAACCAGCCCTCGCCGGTTTCGTTTCCGATGGAGACAATGGGCTTCGCATAATCCACCAGCGTAAAGATGGACACCGGCGGATCAAAATGCGCGCTTCGTGCGAATGCCTCCGCGGCATCCTTGCGCATCCATTCGATCAGCTGAATCCCCGCTCTTGCGAGGAGCGCCGACCTGCGGCTCGTACCGAGTTCCTCCGCCTTGTAAATCTGGTCGTAGAAACTGTACATCATAAAGTCCAGCAGATCCGGAACCACCGCCTCCGCGCCCTCCGCTTCGAGGAGGTCCACGAGGTGGTTGTTGGCCGCCGGCGCAAATTTCACTAAAATCTCTCCGACCACACCGACGCGGGGTTTCACCTCATCCGTCACCGGGACATGGTCAAAGTCTTCTATTATATTTCGGCAGAGTTTGCGGAATTGTTTATAGCGGATTTTCTTTGCGCCGATAAACTCCTGGCATGCCTTTTTCCATTTTTCATGGCAGGCATTGACGCTGCCCTTCTCTTTTTCGTACGGCCGCATCCGATAGACGCAGCGCATCATGACGTCGCCGAGGATCGCCCCCAAAAGCACGCGGTACAGCATCTTCAGGTTGATATGGAAGCCCGGATTCGCCTCTAATTTGGACAGGTTGATGGAAATCACCGGCACCTGCTCCATATGCGCCTTCTGCAGCGCCCTGCGGATGAAGCCGACGTAATTCGTCGCACGGCACCCCCCGCCGGTCTGCGACATCAGAACAGCCGTTTTGTTCAGGTCATATTTGCCCGAATGCAGCTCGTCCATGATCTGCCCGACCACCCAGAGCGAGGGATAGCAGGCGTCATTGTTGACATATTTCAGGCCCATGTCGATCGCGGCGCGGTTGTCGTTCTGCATGACATGCAGGTTGTAGCCGAGCGCTTTGAAGGCCGGCTCCAGGAGATCGAAATGGATCGGGGACATCTGCGGGCAGAGGATGGTGTAGTCCTTGCGCATGTCCTCCGTGAACAGCACGCGGTGGTGCGCGGTGGAAGGT
>JAFSPF010000094.1 GCA_017443065.1 Lachnospiraceae bacterium | reverse complement strand
TTCTGCGGTTCTTGCGCATTCTTTATCGCTCTCGGTTATGGTTTTTATTCGATTGTCAATGTACACTTTTCTTTATCTGTAACATCGTTTTGATGCAACATCCCATCAGAAACTCAGCTTAGTTTTCGGACGGTCTCCCCCCTCAAATGCAGGCAGGGACTGGCTTTCCGCCATCACCGTGATGGCCGATGCGTGTGCGGTCGATAACGCAATATAATCCCACGCTGCCAATCCGCTTACGATCAGGCAGACCGAACATACGACACTGTAAGCAACCTTAAATAAACGTGTATTCAAAAACAACAGCCCTTTTCCCATGACATCCCTGTCCTTTCCGTCGATCCGGTTCCTTCCGGAGCAATCCCTTTACCAAAAAACACCCTGCAACATAATATCATACTGTTTATCGGCTTTTCAAGTATAATTCCTTAATATGATTTTATGACAGATTATTCTATCCCCCATAATCATGCTCGTAAAAGCGCGGTTACATGCGTATAACAGTAGTTACAGGGACGCAACAATAGTTAGGACTATCAAACTTCATTGCGCAAAATAAAATTTTTAAAAACCCTTGATTTTTGGAAAAAAACATACGATAATGGGTTGTGGAAGGTCCGGTGACCTCCGATGAAGAAATTGCTTTAATGAAAGGAGGAACCTCACATGACGTATGTAATCAGTGATGCCTGCATCAATTGCGGAACCTGCCTGCCGGAGTGCCCGGTACAGGCGATCTCCCAGGGAGACACGCAGCACGAGATCGATGCCAACACCTGCATCGACTGCGGCACCTGCGCGGGTGTCTGCCCGGTACAGGCCATTTCCCAAGGCTAAGAAGTCAGAAACACAAAATAATAGTGTGTCAGGAGGACGATTCTCCTGACACACTTTTTTTGTTTATCATTCGCAGCGCGGATTTACAGCGCCTTTGCGATCCCTGCCGCGAGGCGTGCGTTGTTATACACCAGGCGGATATTGGAATCCAGCGAATCACCGCCGGTGATGTCCTTGATCTTTGCAAGGAGAAAGGGCGTGGTTTCCTTTCCCTTGATCCCCTTCTCCTCCGCTTCCTGTAAGGCCTGTTCGATGGCCGCATCAATCCCCTTGCCGTCCATCGCGTATTCCTCCGGGATCGGGTTTGTCACGAGCATCCCGCCCCGAAAACCCAGGGTCTGCTGCATGGCAAAGGCCTTCGCAATCTCCTGCGGCGTATCCATGCGGTAATCCACCCTGAGGCCGGAGTGCCTCGAATAAAAGGCCGGCAGCTCCTCCGTACCGTAGCCGATCACCGGCACGCCGTGCGTTTCCAGATATTCCAGTGTCAGCGCCAGATCCAGGATGGCCTTTGCGCCCGCACAGACCACACAGACCGGCGTCTGTGCCAGCTCCTCCAGATCCGCGGAAATATCAAAGCTCGTCTCCGCGCCGCGATGCACACCGCCGATCCCGCCGGTCGCAAAGACCCGGATCCCCGCCATATGGGCGATGATCATCGTCGTCGTGACGGTGGTCGCACCGTCTTCGCCGCGCGCGGCCAGAACGCCGAGGTCCCTTCTGGAGGCCTTGGCGATCGCCGTTCCCTTTTTTCCGAAGTATTCGATTTCCTCTTTGGAAAGACCCGCCTTGCAGCGTCCGCCGATCATGGCGATCGTGGCGGGAACCGCGCCCTCCTCACGGATGATCTGTTCCACCTGCAGCGCCGTCTCCACGTTCTGCGGATAAGGCATGCCGTGGGAGATGATCGTGGATTCCAGTGCCACCACGGGTTTGCCGGCATCCAGTGCTTCCTTTACTTCGGGATGAATATCTAACATGATTTTTCCCCCTGTTTCTCCCACATCACATCCGTCGCTTCGCGGATGGCGGCGGTTACTTCCTTTATCTTCTCTTCGTCCCAGTCCTTTTTGTCCGCGCGCAGGAAGGTGGTCTTGTCCACGCGGTTGTCAAAGACGCCGATCGGCAGATGCCAGATGCTTCCGTGCGCCTTGACGGTGATCGTGCCGGGCACCTCGCTGTGTTCCCTTAAATAAGGCATGTCATCCACGCCGTAATCATGCAGCATCACCTCCATCGGCACACCGTGGAAGAGATTGGAGCCGGGATCATCCGGATGAGCGCGTTCGTTGTTCTTGCGGCGCGATTCCTCCGGCGTCACCCACATGTAGAGGATGACCGCCTCGGAAAGGATCTCCGGACTGAACTGCGGCAACGAATACTGATAACCGAAGGCGCCCTTCAGCGGCAGAGGCGAACCGTCCGTTCCGCCGCGCGCGCATTCGATGACAATGGTCTTGTCCTCAAAGGTCTCCGGATACTGTGCTTCCAGCAGTTTCCTGTGATCCCCGGCTTCCTGCTCCAGTGCCGCCGCCAGTTTTTCGCGGACGTCCGCGGAAAGCAGCGCCAGACGCGGATTTAACCCCACGGCAACGGAGGCGGCGTCAATGCGGTCGAAGAGATACAGGGCCTCCGAGCAGGGGCTGATCCTCACGCGGTTTTTCAGGTTCCGGTAATCCTCATTCAGGAGCTGAATCAGCGTGCCCCAGTCAGGATCGTGCGAAAACGGTCTTTCGACCGCGTGATAAAACTGCGGCTCCCCTCCGAGCTTTAACAGCTCCGCATCGATCCTGCGCATCAGATGCACATAGGGGAAATCGTCCAGCTGCAGGTTTTCACCGATATGAAATTCCTTCTCCAGGCGCTCCTTCTCGATCTGCGCCATGAAGTTGCGTACCTCTGATTTGCCGCTTGCGGGCAGGGCAACAAGCAGAACGGTTTTGAAAATGTTCATGTGGTTTTCCTCCTAAATGACCCTGACGTTGTGCACCGGCTCAAAATCAATCACCGGATGCTTTCTCAGATAGTCCGCGATGACCTCCACCATCCCGGTCTGGTGCTCCGTCACCGTCGGCGCCTCGCGGATCATGTCAAAATCACCTCCGCCGGCCGCACGGTAGTTGTTGACGACAAGGGAAAAGATATCATCATCCTTTACTTCTTCCCCGTTCCGCGTCAGGGAAACAATCCTTGCGCCCTCCGGATTGGAGGCCTTGATCGTATATTCCACGCCGTCCAGCATATCGTAATTATAATGCCCGGGCGTCGGGAAATCATAACGCGGATTAACCGTGATCGCGCCGTCCCGGACTGCCCAGAACTCCGCACATTTTTCCAGATAGGCACGCAGCACCGCCCCCGTGATCTCCTTGACGGTAAGCGTGTTCGGGAAGGAATAGGTGCTGACGAGATCCCGCATCGTGATTTCCTCGCCGAAGCCGCTCGCGCCGATGAATAGCGCTGCGCCGGAGATGTCCGCACCCGTGGTTTCCATCTGTACCATGTTGAGAAACGTGACCAGCTGGGATTTGTTGAGTCTTGCCTCATCCTCATCCCGGATACGCAGATCGATCTTTGTCCGGCCGATCACCTTGTCCAGCCACTTCTGACAGGCTTCTTCCTCCGCCTGCCCGATCGCAAGAATCTCCTCATCGGGCGGTGCTTCCACCGAAATCACCTCCGGCAGGATTTCCCCCGTATAAAGATCAATATCCACCTTGGCGATATATTCACCATGTGCGCCGGGCTGTGTGTAAGCCGTCCCGTAGCGCGTGCCGCAAAAGACCCTGTGCTGATGGCCCGTTAAGAGCACATCGATGCCGCGCAGATTACAGATCATCCGGTAGCCTTCGTTTTCACCGGTATCCGCCTGTATGAACTCACCCGTTTCGGGATCCCGTTCGAAGCCGCCGTGATAGACACAAACCACATAATCCGGGCGTTCCGGATCCGGAAGCGAGCGCAGGATCTCCAGTGTCTCCTTTGCGGTCTCATATGCATCCGTGAACCGGGCACCGCGTAAATTGGATTCGCTTTCCCAGTGGGGAATGTGCTGTGTGGTTAAGCCGAAGACCGCGACCTTTTTCCCGGCGGCCTCATGGATGATGTACTGCGGACCCATCGGCTCTCCCCTGTAGATAAAGTTATGCGTGATGCAGGTCGCGCCCGTTTCCCTCAGATGCGTAAACAGCGCCTCCTGGCCCTCGTTGAAGTCATGATTGCCGACATTGATGTAGTCATACCGCATCCTTTGCATGCCCGTTGACAGCGGACAGGGTTCCTGTTTGTGATGCATATAATGATAGAGCGTCAGGGGACTTCCTTCGATCGTGTCTCCGTTTTCGATCAGGATCGTATTCTCGTCGCGCAGGGAATCGATCAGGGTTTTGAGTCGCGCCAGTCCCTTGTTCTGAGGTGTACCGTCCGCATAGCTGTGCGGAAATAAGGCGCCGTGAATATCAGATGTACATAGAATACGAATTCGGTGTTTCATGTGCCTGCCCCTTGCCTGATTGAATCAAATAACTTATCATAGTATCCGATCAGCCTGCGGCTGTCAAGTAGATCAAGGGGGGACGACAAATGCACACACAGACAGAACTGGACCGCCATTTTCGCAAAAACATCAACTTCCGTGACCTCGGCGCCTACACCGGCGCGGACGGAAGAAGAATCAAACCCGGGCTCCTGTACCGGAGCGGCGGTCTTTACTTTATGAATGAGGAAGAGCTTGCCTTCTTCCGGACGCTTGGCGTGCGCTATGTGATGGACTTAAGAACCCGCGCGGAGGCTGACGCGCAGCCGGATCCCGTTCTGGACGGCATCACGTACCTGCAGCACTCAGGTCTCGAATTCCCCACCGCAAAGGAGATCGACTTTTCCCCGGCCGGGATGTCCAAAATCGGTGCCGAGGGGGAGGAGCAGCTGAAGAAACTGCACTTTTACTACCGCACGCTCCCCTTTGACAACGAGGCCTTCCGCATCCTTTTTGCGGAGCTGATGCAGGAGCATGTACCGCTCGTCTTTCACTGCGCCACGGGCAAGGACCGGACCGGCGCCTTTGCCATCCTCTTATTGCTCGCGCTCGGCGTCGACCGCGATACGGTGCTGAAGGATTATCTTCTGAGCAGGGAATACTTCGCGGAGATGCTGCAGGAAGGATTGCGGCAGGATGCGGAAAAAATCAAATCGCATCCGGAGCTCGAAGAGCTGATCACCATGCGCCTGGGGGTCTCGCCTAAGGTCGGGGAAATGGTCATGAACGAAATCTTTACGCGCTATCCGGATCCGGATGTGCTGATGCGCGAAGAATATGATATCGACGCGGAAGCGCTTCGCGCCCTTTATCTGGAATAAGAAGCCTTATTCCGTTTCCGGCAGGACATAGCCGCTATGACCTGCCCGCTCCATCAGCGCGCGTCCTTCTTCCGAACCGGCAAGGTCCTGCAGCACCTGCAGGAGCGCATCCCTCAGCGCTTCCGGTTCTCTTTCCGCGGCCGTGCCGAAGACGCCCTTTTTGGAAACCGCCACCGCGTCAAAGCGTCTTCCCTTTGTCACGCCGATGACCGTTGTCTCTTCATAGACGGATCCGTCCCTTGCCATATCTTCATAATACTGGCTGCTCTCCCAGCGCTGCGCAAATTCCATGCGCAGATCGCAGGGAACGGCGATGATGTCCGCTTTCTCTTCCGCCAGCAGCTGAAAGGCCTGCAGATAACTGTCCGCCCGGGTCAGCTCCGGCAGCAGCTCCACGCGCAGACCGTAGTTCTCGTTCAGCCATTCGTCCGCCATCACGTACCCGAAGACACTGTCCTCGGCAAGGACACACCAGTCGGCCTCCTCCAGCTCCTCCGCCGTCAAAGGCTGACCGTCCAGCACCTTTTCCGCCAGTGCCCTTCCGGTTTCCGAGGGACCCGCAAGGATCAGTGTATGTGCCGTCACCGCCGCATTGTCCGCCTGTCCCGCGTGACCCTTTCCCTTGTTCCAGGTGGCGGAATCCGCAGGATCAATGCGGATGCCGTTCGCGGTCGACAGTGCCACCGGGAACAGATTCTCCTCCGTTTGCCGGTACCGTTCCTCCGGAAGAAGGACCGCGTCGATCGTCCCGTCTGCAAGCTGTTCCTTCAGCTCCTTTTCCGGAACCGCTGTCCGCCAGGTAATGCCGGATATCACAATGTCCCGCGATGCTGCGGAAGCAATCAGCAACGCTTCCAGCGCGGATAATTCCTCCTCCGTCACCCCGACCGCCCGTGAGGGGGAAAGCGCCACAACGATCTCTCCCGCCGCAAGCGGAAAGACCGCGCCGTTTCCTCCTGCGCCGTCTCCTCCCGTCGACAGATCAGATGTGACAACGGAATATCCGCTGCCGCCCGCAGACGTGCACGCGGACAGCAAAAGAAGGCAGGCTGCCGACAGCAGCACAAACAGCCTGCGGATCCGGTTTCTCATAAACTCTTTTCTCAACGCTGTTTTTCCAGACTCACAAAACGCGCGTTTTCCGGCAGGAAAAGAAGCTCCTGCGTGCCAAGCGGGCCGTTACGCTGTTTTGCGATGATGAGTTCGGTGATGCCCTTGCGTTCCGTATCCTTGTTGTAATAATCCTCACGATAGATGAACATGACGACGTCCGCGTCCTGCTCGATCGCGCCGGATTCCCTTAAGTCCGAAAGCATCGGCCGGTGATCCGTGCGGCTCTCCACGGCGCGGGAGAGCTGCGAAAGCGCCACGACCGGGATGTTCAGCTCACGCGCCAGCCCCTTCAGGGAACGTGAGATTTCAGAGATCTCCTGCTGCCTGGAATCTGAGGACCTTGTGCCGCGTCCGGGACTCATCAGCTGCAGATAGTCAATGAAGATAATATCCAGACCCTGATCCGCCTTGTATCTGCGGCACTTGCTGCGCAGCTCCGAGACGGAAATACCGGGGGTATCATCAATGATCAGGTTCGAGTCCGCGATGATATCCGAGCCCTCCATCAGCCGCGGCCATTCCTGGTCACTCAGCTTGCCGCTCCTGAGCTTTGCCAGATCCACGCCCGCCTCCATGGAAAACATACGGTTGATCAGCTGCTCCTTGGACATTTCCAGGGAGAAAATCGCCACGTTCTTCTTTTCACGGAAGGCCATGTGTCCCGTGAGGGACAGCGCAAGGGCGGTCTTCCCCATGGAAGGGCGCGCCGCGAGAAGGATCAGATCCGAGGGCTGGAATCCCGCCGTTGCATAATCCAGATCCGGAAAGCCCGTCGCGAGACCCGTGACATACCCCTTGATCTTCGCGGCTTCGGAGATCCTGTTCAGACCCGCCACGACGATTTCCAGGATCGGCACATGGTCACCGCGGTTGAAGCGCTGCGTGACATCAAAGATGTTCTTTTCCGCCGTGTCCAGTAAGGTCTCAATGTCCTTGCCGCCGGCAAAGCAATCCGCCGCCAGTGTGTCGCACACACGGATGAGCTTTCTGCGGATGGCATTGTCCTGCACATCCAGCGCATAGGATTTGATGTTGGCGGAGGTGATGACGCCCGCGATCAGGCTGTTGATATACTCCGCCTTTGTGTATTCCGACGGAAGGTTCTTTCCCTTCAGCCGTTCCTGCAGCGTGACGGGATCCGCCTGGCGGCCCGCATGATGCAGCTCCACGATCGTGTCAAAATACACGCCGAGCTGGCGGTTATAAAAATCCTCACCCGTGATGTATTCGCAGGCGGTCTCGATCGCATCCGGATCAAAGAGCATGGCGCCGATGACGCTTCGCTCCGCATCCGGTGCGTGCGGCGGTGTACGGGTTGTGATGAGTTCCTCGGCCATATGATTATTTACTCTCTTCCACGACCAGATGAATCACTGCCGGCACCTGTGCATGCAGCTTGACCGTCACTTCATGCTCCCCGAAGGTTTTCAGAACCTCCGGCAGCACAATCTTCTTTTTATCCACCTCAATGCCGTGCTGCTCCTGCAGCGCCTGCGCGATTTCCTTGGAGGAGATGCTGCCGAAAGCCCTGTCGCCCTCGCCCTTTTTCATATGCACGGTGACTTTTTTGGCTTCGATACGCTCCTTCAGCGCCTTTGCCTCTTCCAATGCGGCCGCGGCGTTTTCCTCTTCTTTTTTCTTCTGATGCGCGAGGTTCTTCAGATTGCTGTCATTTGCCTGCACACCCTTCTTTTTCGGAATCAGGAAATTCTTGGCATAGCCGTCCGAAACATCAACGACATCTCCCTTTTTCCCGTGCGGTTTGACATCTTCCAATAGTATCACTTTCATGATGGCCCCCTTCGGTCGCGATCATTCATCACCGTCTACGCTTCCAACTCCCCATTCTCAATCATTTCATCCAAAGTGCGTTTGATGACGGCAATAGCCTCCGTCACGGAAATGTTCTCCATCTGGCAGCCGGCGATATTGAGATGTCCGCCGCCGCCCAGCTTTTCCATGATGATCTGCACGTTGACCTCATCGATGGAACGCGCGCTCACGAAGATCTTGTTCTGGAACTCCGTACAGATAAAGCTCGCCTTGACGCCCTTGATGTTCAGCAGTTCGTTGGCCGCCTGCGCGCCGACAATGGTCGGTGAGGTGATACCCTCACCCTGACAGGCGGAAATGGCAAAGGAGCCGCGGTAAATCTCCGCCTGGGAGACGGCATCCGCCTTGGCACGGTATTCATCCGCATCCTCGCGGAAGAGCTTACGTACCACGGTCACATCCGCACCGCTCCGCCTGAGATAAGCCGCCGCCTCAAAGGTACGCACGCCGGTCTTCTGCACGAAGTTGTTTGTATCGATCATGATGCCGGAATAGAGGCAGTTGGCCTCCAGCGGCGGGATCTTCACGGTATCGCCGATGTACTGCATGATCTCCGAAACCATTTCGGAGGTGGAGGAGGCGTACGGCTCCACGTAAGACAAGGTCGCGTTTTCGATGACCTCCGTTCCCGCACGGTGGTGATCCAGCACCACAATGCTGCGTGTCTCATGCAGCAGCTCCGGACAGTCCGTGATGGAAGGCCGGTTCACGTCCACGACGACGACCGTTGTCGCGTCTGTTACTTTTGACAATGCCTCCTGGGAGGTCAGAATCATGTCCGCCTCGTAATCCGGGTTGTCCCGGAACAGCTCGATCAGGGGTCTTGTGGAGGTCGTGACATCGTTCATCAGGATGTGGCATTTGCGTCCGAGCGCCTTTGTGATCCGGTAAATACCGACGCAGGCGCCGAAGCTGTCCACGTCACCCAGGCGGTGCCCCATCACGATGACGGTATCCGAGGCGGTGATCATCTCCTGCAGCGCATGCGCCTTGACGCGCGCCTTGACGCGCGTGTTACGCTCCGCCTTCTGGCTCTTTCCGCCGTAATAACCGACCTCCTGCGGCGTTTTCACGACGGCCTGATCCCCGCCGCGGCCGAGCGCCAGATCGATCGCGTTGCGCGCGAACTCATAATTCTGTGCGTAGGAAAGCCCGCCGTAGCCGATGCCGATCGAAAGCGTCATCGCCATTTCATTGCCGATGGAGACCGTCTTGACATCCTCCAGGACATCGAAGCGGTTCTCGATCAGGCCCTGACAGGCCTTCTTTGTCATAATGACAAAGTATTTGTCCTTTTCGATTTTGCGGCAGATGCCGTCGCAGGACGCGATGTAGCGGTTGACCTTGCGGTCGATCAGCGCCGTTAAGAGCGAGCGTCTGACCTCCTCCACGGTTTCCATCGCCTCGTCGTAATTATCCATATAAATGAGACCCGCCACAAGGGACTGGTCATCGACCTCCCGCAGGGCCAGCTGCAGGGCCGTTTCATCATAAAGATAAAAGGCGTAGAGCGCGCCGTATTCCTCATCCACCTCAAACAGATCACTGTGGGATACCATGTGCTGCAGCTCGATCCGGCGCAGCTTCGCGCGGTAATTAAAGTCCTTGTACCGGACCGGCAGCTCCACGTCCTCTCCCTCACTGACGGGAAAGATCTGTGCGGTGATCTCCGGAAAGAGAGAAACGAGCGCCTCCCTGGCATCCTTCTTTGTCTCGGTCAGGCGCTCCAGCGCAGTATTGCACCAGAGAATGACGCCCTCCGCATCCAGAACCGCATAGGGGATGTCCAGCTCGCGCAGAAGAATCCGCTGCACCTGCCCGTACTCCGCGGCGAAGCTCACCATTTCGGAAAGCACCAGGGAACGCAGCGAAAGCAGAACCAGCAACAGTACCAGAAAATAAATCAGGGCAAAGATCGCCACCGGGAGTCCCGCGCTGAAGCCAAAGCCGGTGAACAGAAATACATCCACCACAATCAGCAGTGCGCCAAGCAGCAGGAACACCATCGGCAGGAAACGAACTCTGCCCTTTAATTTGAATTCTTTTGTCAGATTAGATGACTTCATAGGGCATGATCGCCAGATGTCTTGCCCGTTTAATGGCGCCGGTCAGCTCCCGCTGGTGCTTGGCGCAGTTGCCCGTAATACGCCTGGGCAGGATCTTTCCGCTTTCACTGACATACTTTCTCAGTGTGGCGGCATCCTTGTAATTCACGATGGTATCCGCTCCGCAGAACACGCAGACCTTTTTGCGTCTGCGCACGCCGCCTTTACGTCTCATCTCGCCTGAAGCCCTGTCTCCTCTATTGTAAGCCATGCCTGTATCCTCCTTAAATTATCTCCTTACGCGAAAGGCAACTCTTCCTCAATCCCCTCCGGGATGTTCATGAATCCGTCATCCGCCGGTGCTGCCGGCGCGGCATCCCGCGCGTCATAGGACGACGGTGCACCCGACGGTGCATTTCCGCCTCCCTGCGCGTTTTTGGACTCCGCAAATTCCTGATCCTCCACCACGACATCCGTCGTATAGACCTTCACGCCGTCCTTGTTGGTGTAGGAGCCGGTCTGGATCCGTCCGGTGACGCAAATCTTTGTGCCCTTCTTTAAGTAACGTTCCGCAAATTCTCCCGCCTTACCAAACGCGACACAGCCGATAAAATCCGCTGTCTGTGCGTCCGGGTTGTCTCTGCGGACAAATCTTCTGTCCACCGCAAGCGTGTATCTCGCGATTGCAGAGGGGCTCTCCCCCTGCGAGTACCTGACATCGGGGTCTCTTGTGAGACGCCCCATAAGTATAACCTTATTCATCCAAGTCATCCCTTTCTTCTTCGATCTCTTCGTCTTCTGTTTGATTGGTGACAAGGTCGTCATCATCCTTGACAAGCAGATAGCGGATGACATTGTCCACGATACGGACGCGGGATTCGATTTCTGCGGGTGCCGTCGGCTCCGCCTCGAACTTGATAAAATAGTAGAAGCCCTCGGTCATTTTGTCGATTTCATAGGCGAGGCGTTTCTTGCCCCATTCATCGACCTTGCCGATCTGACCCCCGAATCTCTCGACCAGCGCCTTGCACTTTTCGAGTGCGCCCGTACGGGCGTCTTCCTCTGCCTTTGCACTGATCACAACGGCCAATTCATACTTGTTCATGCAGTTTCCTCCTTTTGGTCTGCGGCCCCGGAACATGCCCGGAGCAAGGATCAATCATCACGGTTATACACAATAGCATATCCGGAAAGAAGATGCAAGCGTTTTCCGGAAATAAGTTTATATTTTTTTTATAAGTTTCCTCAATAGCCTGTCGTGCGGTCCACCACGTTCTCCAGCGGCTCTCCGTTCGCATAGCGCTTCAGATTCTCCGCGGAAATACGCACAAAGCGCTCAAAGGTCTCCGCCAGGAGGTAGTTGCTGGCGACATGGGGGGTCAGGATGAGGTTTTTCGCCTTCCAGAGCGGATGATCGGCAGGCAGCGGCTCCGGCACACAGACGTCGATGGCCGCGCCGCCCAGGTGCTCTTCCTCCAATACCTTCACCAGTGCCTCCTGGTCAATCGACGTGCCGCGGCCGACATTGACGAGGAAGGCGCCCTTCTTCATCTTCCGCAGGGTCTCTTCGTTCATCAGGTTGTTTGTGGCCTCGCCGCCCGGCAGGTTCATCGCCACGATGTCCGCACGCGCCAGCACCTTGTCCAGATCACCGATCAGGAACTGCTCGTCCACGCCCTCCGGCTTTTCGCCGTTCGTGCGGCGCACACCGAGGACATGCGCCCCGAGCGCCTTGACCTTGCGGGCGTAATCTCCGCCGATGTTGCCGATGCCGAGCACCGCGATCGTCGCGCCTTCGATGGAAATCGTGTTTCCCATCTGCTTCCAGACGGCCTCGTTCTGGTTATCGCGGTACTGGTGAAGCCTGCGCACCAGCGCCATCGTCAGCGCCAGCATATGCTCCGAAACGGCCAGACCGTGCGCCCCGCGGGCGTTGCAGACCGTAACGCTTTCGGAAAGGCCGTCAGGACCGATAAAGGCATCCACGCCGGACCAGGATAAATGCACCCATTCGAGCGCCTCCGAGGTCTTCAGGATGTCCATCGGCACATAGCCGATCACGGCATTGACGCCCTGCATATCCTCCTTTGTGACATCCTCCGTTGCCTTACAGGTCAAACGGCAGCTGTGCGTGCTGCCGTTCGCGACCGAGGAATACAGGTCTTTATGCTTCTGCTGTGCGCTGGAAAGTGCGATGAGTATGTTTTTTTCCGCCATGACGTTCCCTCCCGAAGTGAAGCTACAGTTGCGAGAAAATCTCTCCGATCGCCCCCTGCACAAGCAGATCCGCCTGTTTGTCCCGGGGGGTCGGTGATTTGTTGACGACGACAAGTTTATCTCCGCGGTAATAATCAATCAGTCCCGCGGCCGGATAAACCACGAGCGAGGTTCCGCCGATGATCAGCACGTCCGCGTTGCGGATGAACTCCACCGATTCCGCGATGATCTTCTGGTCCAGACCCTCTTCATATAGGACGACGTCCGGCTTGACACGTCCGCCGCAGGCGTCACAGACCGGAACCCCTTCGCCCTCCAGCATATAATGAATATCAAAGAACTTGCCGCACTTTTCGCAGTAATTGCGCTGCACGCTGCCATGCAGCTCCAGCACCTTCTTCGAGCCGGCGGCCTGATGCAGGCCGTCGATGTTTTGCGTGATGACGGCGCGGCACTTGCCCTGCGCCTCCCATTCCGCAAGCTTACAGTGTGCTGCATTCGGCTTTGCGTCCGGGGCCAGCATCTTGTCACGGTAGAATTCGAAAAATTCCTCCGGACGGCTCACGTAGAAGGAGTGGCTGACGATCTGCTCCGGCGGGTACTTGTATTTCATCGCGTACAGGCCGTCCTGGGAACGGAAATCGGGGATGCCGCTTTCCGTGGAGACGCCCGCACCGCCGAAAAAGACGATGTTGTCCGTCGCGTCGATGAGTTCCTTCAGCTTTTCGATTTCTGTCATCAGAATCCCGCCTGTTTGATCAGATCCGCAAGGGAGGTGGTCACTTCCCCGCCGGATTTGTATTCGACATGCTCCTCCTCCACCTTTTCCACCGGCTGTGCGTCCTCCACATCCTTCATGGAGAGGGAGATCTTGCCGTCCTTGACCTGCATCACCCTGACCTTGACCTTATCCCCGACCTTTAAGACATCCGAGGGCAGCTTCACGCGTTCGTGAGAGATACGGGAGACATGCACGAGGCCGCTTAAGCCCTCACCGATGTCCACAAAGGCGCCGAAGTCTGTCAGCGTCTCCACCGTTCCCTCCGTTACCAGACCCGGCTTCACGTTTGAAATCTTCGCGGCGCGTTCCTGATCCGCCTTTTCCCGCAAAATGTCCTTTGCGGAAAGCACGAGTTTTTTCTCCTCCGGATCACAGGTGACGACGCGCACCTCCATCGTCTTTCCGACAAAGGAGGGAAGCTCGCTGTCCTCCACGCGGGAGAGGGAAAGCTTCGACACCGGGATAAAGGCCCTGAGCCCCTCCGGATAGGCAAGGACACCCGCCTTGACGGCTTCGGTGACCTTCACGGAAATGTTCTTCTTTTCCTTCATCGCGTCCTTTAAGATATCCCAGGACAGCTTCTGCGCCGCATCCTTTACGGAGAGCAGGAGGTTGCCGTGCCCGTCATCCGCACGCTTGACGACGGCGGTGATCTCATCCCCGATCCGCACATCATCCAGCAGACTAAACTTCGGGTTAAAGCTGAAATCCTGCCGGCGGACGATGCCTGCGGCATAGTGCGCAAGATCAACCGTCGCTTCTTCCTCCGAAACCGAGATCACGGTTCCCTTCACGACGTCGCCCACATCAATCTTGCGCATGGAATTATCGATGGCATCCTTGTAATCATCCATGCTTTCTTTGGAACGGAAGGCGCTTGCGTTTTCACTTGCGGTTTCCACGGCGTTTCCGACCGCCTTTGCGGTTTCCTCCACGGCATGCGCCGCCGCATTCACCGCTTCCTTGTTTTCCGCCGCCGTTTCCACCGCCTGCGTGACGGCCTTTGCGCTTTCCTCCACGGCATGCGCCGCAGTGTCCACCGCCTCCTGTGTTACTTCCCTGATCTGTTGGTCTTCCATACTGTTTTGCTTCCTCCCGGGTAATGTCATGACTGTTCACTATAAAGAAATACGGCTTGCTCCGTATTTCCCACAAGCCATTATATCATTAACAGCGGATGTTTTGGAAGAGAAAAAACCGATAAATGCGCTTTTTTTGGCGCATTCCTCAACGCACGGAGGGCGCAAGGAGATGCGCGCGCACAAGTGCGGTATAGAGGGCATTGCCCGCCACCAGGGCCGCGGCGATTTTCAGAAGATCAAAGGGGATGAAGGGAAAGACGCAGATGCCAAGCGCTTTTCCGACCGTCATTCCTTCCATGGAGACCACAAAGTACGCCGTGCCGAGGATATAAAGAAGGAGCAGGCCGAGGAGCATGGCCGCCGTCTGCAGGCCGTAGCGCAGGATCCTGCTGCCCTGTGTTGTCCGCAGACAGGACATGCGCACACCCCGGGCCGCAATCAGCGCCAGCGGCAGATAGCCGATAAGGTATCCGCCGGTCGGTCCCAGCACACGCGCGACGCCCGCCTGATAGCCCGCGAAGACCGGAAGGCCCGCTGCGCCGAGCAGCAGATAGAGCAGACAGGCCAATGCCGCCTGCAGGGGTTCCAGAACAAAAGAGACCAGATACACGGCAAAGACACCGAGGGAGACCGGCACCGGCCCGATCGGCACGCTCACGGGGCAGAGCACGCACAGCAGCGCACACATCAGCGCCGTCATCGTCATCTGTCTGGTCATGCTGTTTCCCGCCTTGCTTTCCTGTCCGTTCTCTTTGTTCATTTCATTTCCTTCCGTGTTGAAAAAAATCGGCTCCGTCCTCATTATACCATGTTTTCAAAAGTGCCGTTTTCTGTTACAATTCCTTTATGTCGCAAATTCAGGAATACCAAATTGAACTGCTTGTCGGCGATATCACGACACTTCCGGTGGACGCGATTGTCAATGCCGCCAATAAAACGCTGCTCGCCGGTCTCGGCGGTGTCGATCTTGCCATTCATTCCGCCGCAGGCCCCGGGCTTCAGACGGAGTGCTGGACGCTGAACGGCTGTGAAACCGGTGAGGCAAAGATCACCGGCGGTCACGCGCTGCCGGCAAAGCATATCATTCACACCGTTGGCCCCGTTTATACCGGCGCGGAGGAAGAGCCCCTGCTCCTTGCGGAATGCTACCGGAATTCCCTGAATCTTGCAAAGGAAAACGATCTTCACAGCATCGCCTTTCCCGCCATCTCCGCCGGCTCCTACGGCTATCCCGCGGAGGAGGCCGCGCAGATCACGGTGAAAGCCATCGACGCATGGCAAAAGGAAAACCCCTCTTATGATATCCGTGTGATTGTGGTCTGCTTTGACGAAGAAATGCTTCAGGTCTACCGGCAGGCGATGGGCCTTCTTTAAGCGCTGATCTCCACCACACAACAGCTCTCTCCCGAAAGCCTGAGATCCACGATCAGGACCCTTGTGCCGTTCTCTTCTTCTCCCTGTTCAAAAAAGAAGGGCAGCAGCACGTCCCCCAAATGCGCCTGCTTTTTGTATTCCGCACGGAGACGTTTCACCTTCGCACCGTGTTCTCTTGTGAAATGCGAGGCGATTTCATCTCCGGACTCCGCCAGTGCCTCCATCGCGATCGCCACGTACTGTCCGTTGTTGACATGGCCGTTGGAATCCAGATGATGGGAATGCACCGTGACGGGAACACCCTGCACCCCCTCTTCCTTCGGCAGGCGGATCTTGCGGTCACGGTATTCCATTTCGAGCTTCTCTTCCAGCGCATAGTGCGAGGCGTGCTCCTCCGAGATCCGCGCGGGCACCATGTCCTTCATGTCCATCAGCGCCCAGAAGGAATTGGCCACCGCAAGACGCTCCCCGGTTTCTCTTCCGTCCTCATCCAGCGCATCCATGCAGTAATTGCGCAGGCCGGAAAAGCCCTTCAGGGCATACGGCACCGTGCCGATCCGCACGCGCTCATACAGCGCCGGCAGCCTCCTGATATCAATCTGCCAGTAGGCCAGCACCCAGGCCAGACCCTGCTCATGCAGATAATGCCAGCCCGCGCCGGCATCCTGCGTCTGAAAGGTGGAGGCGTCCTGAAAATAATTAATCAGCGCCTCGATCGTCAGTTGTAAATCGGTATCCGTTTCACTGTAACGAATGCGGGAATCATAGGTATACATGCAATCAAGTATACCACAGGCAGAAAAACGCGGTCAAAAGCGGCTTGATGTTACTGCTCAGTCCGGAAAGCCGTTTGGCCAGCCGGTACCGGACAGATGCCTGGCGTCTTCATAATAATGCAGGCGGATGTATTCCTCCTCCGTGATGTCGGATGGTTGCATGTTTTCGTCGGCCATCTGATAGCGGTAAATCCCCTCCGGCAGCAGTTTGCGTACCGCAGGGTCAACGGAAGTATCCACCTCCCAGTTGGAACGGGACAAAATATACTGATAGTCAATGAAACCCGGCTCTTCCATACGAAATACCATTGTCACCATTTCGCTTATGTCACCGGTCCTGCCTTCGTCCTGAAAATGCTCATCCAGAATCAGCCCCTCACCGGGTACAAAGTATTGTCCGCCGTTGAGATACCCGAGCAGTTGGAAAGGAGCCTCCTGTCCCCGCATCCTCATGCGGATCTGTTCCCCCGTTGCACCGTAAAACATGTAATAGGTCGGGGTGCCCTGCTCCTCCACCGTGGACGTGTCCGTGATCAGCAGTTCGGGGTAGGGATCATCATCAAAATAAAGCCACTGCACGCCATCCCCTTCTTCAAGCCCTGCGAGATCTCGTTCGATCCGTGCCCTGGCCTCCGTCGGCAGGGTTTCCTGTATCGCCCGTGCTGTCTCTTCATCCACAAAACCACTGTCGGGAATCTCCGGGCGGTTGTCCGCTTCACCTGCTCCGCTTCCGCCTTCTTCCGGGCCGTTCGTCACGCCTGCATCCGATGTTTCGCCCGTGGTCGTATCTCCTTCACTTTCCGCCGTCAGCTCCGCCGTGGATGCCTGTTCCGTACCCGCCCCACCGCCGAAGCGGGAAACACCGTAAATTCCGCCGATCAGCGCAACACCGATCACCGCCGCAGCGACTTTGATCCCCAGGCCGGAAGCAGCGACTGCAGCCGTACCGGCGGACTTCGCTGCCACGCCCTCCGCGACCAGCTCCGCATACATGCCTGCTGACCCACTCTCCCGCAAAACCTTTTCTGCCGAACGTCTCATCGCTTCGCGGATCACACCGGCTTCTTCCGTTGAGAGTTCCGTATCCTTCAACAGGTAACGCAACAGGCCTGCTGCCGGGAGCCCGTAGAGGTGATATCCTTTCTTCTCCAGTTCCTCCGCCTTCGCCTTTAACTTTTTTCGCCCGTAATTCAGGCGGGATTTGACGGTGTTTTCCGGGCAGCCTGCGGCTTCCGCGATATCCTTCACCGGCTGCTCGTCGACATAATACATCAGTACGCACATCCTCTGCTCATCTGAGAGGGAATCGATCATTTCATGCAGGATGATCCTGCGTTCCTGCTCCGTATAGGCTTGCTCCGGACGGTACTCCGTGCGGAAGTCCTCCTGCTCCCAGGTATAAGCCTCGCCATCCTCGTTTTCCGCATCCATTTCGGAAAACAGCAGCGGCTGTTTTCTCTTCAGTGTATTCAATGCCGTGCGTGACACAATCGTTGTCAGCCAGGAAGAAAACGTCCCCGGGTCCTTCAGTGTCTTCAGGCTCTTCCAGGCTCTCAGATACGCTTCCTGCAGAACATCCTCCGCGTCGGCATCATTTTTCATATACTGTCTGGCAACGCGGAATTTGCTCTCCCAGGTATTTTCGTAAAGGAAAGCAAACGCGTCCGCCTTGTCCTGCTGTGCAGCGAGAACTGCGCTTTCCATCGTGTATTGCTGTTGTTCCATATCTGTCATTCCTCCCCGAAAAATATCTTCTATCCTATCGTTTCTCTGTTCCCTTTTCAAGCACAGTTTCAGGCATATAAGAGCCGTCCGCGCGGCGCAGGGATGCTCAATCCCTGCGCCTTCATCTCGGAAATCCGGAGTTCAATGCTTTTTTCCACTGCCACGGCCACCTCCGGCAGGGATCCTCCGTCCGCACGGCAGCCCGAAAGCTCCGGTACCTCTGCGATATAACACCTGTCTTCCACGCTCCACCAGATGATCACTTCATAGCCCGTCGGTTTCATGGCGTCCCCTTCATCCTCTCTGATGACTTTTGTTGTCCCGTCCTCCCGGTCCAGCAGTGCCAGATAGCGGAAGAACTGTATCTCTTTGTCCTTCATCGCCCGCCTCCCTTCCGCCGGGTTTTTACTTTGTGAAAAGCGTCATCAAACCGCCCGGCAAATTGTAGTTAAGCAGTTGAAACTCCAGCGGCTCGTCATTGCCGATCTCCAGGCTCTTTCTGATTTCATCCTCTGTCTGCGAGGTGTGTAGCACGATTCCGCCGGAAGGATACACGGTCCCCATACCACTCGGGATGGTCATATCTGTCGTTTCTTTCTTCTCCAGTTCTTTTCCGTTGACGGCCAGTTTATAAGCGCCGATACTTTCGCTTTCGACGCGTTCTCCTGTCGGAAGGAACACCACCGTGTAGCCTGTTTCGTCATATCTTCCATATACATCGATTCCGCTGATGTGGGTTGTCCCGCAGTGTTCACCATACAACTGCATATAGGAATCACCGTTGTAGGCTTCTGTCTGCAATGTAACGCTACGGTAATCCCTTTTCCCGTCGCTGCCGATCTGCACAAAGAAGTCAAAGGAAATGCATTCGATCGGAAAATCTTTTACCTCCGTTCCGAGTAGTGCCAGCAGGCGGGGATAGTTTCTTGTCTCATATCCGGGCCAGGATTCCGTCTTCACTTTTTCTCCGCTTTCCAGTTCATAGACATCCGATGACTGACTCGAGCGGAGGCTGATACGCCCCTTCCCGGAAGACTCGACATGCAGCCTGTTGATATTGATCGAAACCGGACCGAACTGCATTTTCTTGTTGTCCGGATGGTTGTTTTCCTGCTGGAATATAAAGTTTACATTGCCATTTTCCACTCTGCAGCCTTCAAAGGTGATTTTGATTCCCTCTTCGTCGAACAGCACATTATCCTGCACACGGATCCCCGCAAAGGCATCATCCGGTGTTTCTGCAACACCTCCTGCCGCTCCCTGCGCACCGCTCTCCTCTTCCTCCTTGGCTTTGGCAGCCTCCTGCTCCATGGCCGCCCTCTCCTCCGCAGCCGCCGCGGAGTCCTCTGCCGCCGCTGTGTCCGCTGCCTCGTTTGTTGAAGCGGCAGCCGGCGCAGAAGATACCGCTACCGCAGCCTTGCCGGTACTGCCCGCATTCGTTGCGGAATTACCGCTGCCTCCGCCACAGGCCGTGATCAGGCAAAGTGCCCCCGTCAGTAACGCTGTAAAAAATGATTTGTGTTGTGATCCTGTCTTCATGACTCCTCCTTCATTGCCAAAAAAACCTCGAATGTGCGGGTTACACTATTATGACAATCAGAAGGCAGAAAAGGTTTTATGTTTTTTGAAAAATCGTTATTTTTTTCGTTATGAGGAATCAGGAAATGATCATTTCCCGAAGAACGGTAGTATTCTTTTCGTTATGCTTACAGTGTCTTTTTGATTTCCGGAAAGTCGATGAAAAAGCTTTTATCCATCGCTGCGGGGATTTGGTCCGCAAAGGTGTAACGGTCGAAGCGGAACTGCTCCTCCTGCAGATGATACGCGGTGACGATCTCTTCCGTCGGATCCACAATCCAGTACTCCGGAACACCCGCATCCAGATAAAGCTTTAACTTGTCCACATAATCGTGTTTCGCGTCGGAAGGGCTCACGATCTCGATCACCCAGTCCGGCGCGCCGGCACAACCGGCATCCGTCAACTTGCTTTTATCGCAGATCACGCTGATATCCGGCTCCACGGTATCATTTTTGTCCTCAAAAAGCTTCACGCCGAAGGGGGCGGGATAGACCTCGCAGGATCCGCCCTTCTCCTTTATGCGGGACTGGATTGCATAAAACAATTCACCAGCCAGTTTCTGATGTCTCCTGTTCGGTGACGCCATCATATAGATCTCACCGTCGATGAACTCCGCCATGATGGTTTCCGGGAGCGCGAGATACTCCTCCCATGCGCTTGTTATTTCAGAATTCGTTTTCGGTAAGGGCATTATCACCTCCGCCTGCGTAAAACCTTCTCCGCATTCTCATTTGTTCAGTATACCACACTCCACTCCTGTCCCGCCATCCCCTCACCCCTGCCAGAGCGTGACCGTACCGGCGGAAAGTGAGGCCTGCACGTCGATCAGACGCTGGTTGCGGGAACCGCGGAAGCGAAGGGAAAGATCCTTTTCGGCGGCAATGAATTTGCCGTCGACGAGCACATCGATGAGAGAGAGCAGCTCGTCCGTCACCTCGCAGTGCGCGCTGCGGTAGGGAACCCAGACCGGGGGCTCCGGCAGGACCTCTCCCGCAGGCAGTGTGCTTAAGATTTCGCGGTCAAAGAGATATCCGGAATACATCCAGACGGATTTTTCCGGGAAGCGGCTGCGCACCTCGCGGATCAGCGGCAGAAGTTCGCGCTGGTTGTCCGGCTCAAAGGGCTCTCCGCCGAGCACGGTAAGCCCCGCAATATGCGGAGGGGACAGCGCTTCGAGGATCTCCTCCTGCGTTCCGGCAGTATATTCCTTCCCGAAGCCAAAGTCCCAGGTGTCCGCGTTGAAGCAGCCCGGGCAGTGATGCGTACAGCCCGAGACGAAGAGGGAAACCCTCACGCCCGGGCCGTTCGCAATATCAACTTTCTTTATTTCACCATAGTTCATTACACGTGCAGTACCCTGTCCCTGATCTCCTGTGTGCGTCCCTGGTTCCAGTACTGGGTGCCGATGTAGCCGCAGGTACGCCTTGCGACGTTCATCTTGGACTGGTCACGGTTGCCGCACTGCGGGCATTCCCAGACGAGCTTGCCCTGCTCGTCCTCGTTGATCGCGATCTCGCCGTCAAAGCCGCAGCACTGGCAGTAATCCGACTTGGTGTTGAGCTCCGCGTACATGATGTTGTCATAAATGTACGTCATCAGCGCCAGCACCGCGTCAATATTATTCTGCATGTTCGGCACCTCCACGTAGGAGATCGCACCGCCGGGAGAAAGCGCCTGGAACTCGGATTCAAACTTGAGCTTCGTGAAGGCATCGATCTCTTCCGTGACATGCACGTGATAGCTGTTCGTGATGTAGCCCTTGTCCGTCACGCCCTTGATCACGCCGAATCTGCGCTGCAGGCACTGCGCGAATTTATAGGTGGTGGACTCTAAGGGCGTGCCGTAGAGCGAGAAGGAGATGTTGGACTCCGCTCTCCACTTTGCGCACTTGTCGTTCATGAACTGCATGACCTTGATCGCAAAGCCCTTGCCCTCGGGATCCGTGTGGCTGGCGCCCTTCATGTAATGCGTGCATTCGCTTAAGCCCGCATAGCCCAGGGAAATCGTCGAGTAATTGTTATACAACAGCTTGTCGATCACCTCGCCCTTTTCGAGGCGGGCCAGCGCGCCGTACTGCCAGAGGATGGGCGCGACATCCGAAGGCGTGCCCTTCAGACGCTCATGCCTGCACATCAGTGCCCTGTGGCAGAGCTCCGTGCGCTCCTCCATCAGCTCCCAGAACTTCTTCTCGTCACCGCCGGAGGTGCAGGCCACATCCACCAGGTTCAGCGTGACGACGCCCTGGTTGAAACGGCCGTAGTATTTGTGCTTGCCGCCTTCGCCCATGCCCTCGGTATCCGGGGTCAGGAAGGAACGGCAGCCCATGGCGGGATAAATGTCGCCCTGCTTGTATTCCTTCATCTTCTTGGCGGAGATGTAATCCGGCACCATGCGCTTCGCCGTGCACTTCGCCGCCAGCTCCGTCAGGTAATAATACTTGCTGTCCTTCGTGACATTATCCTCATCCAGCACATAGATCAGCTTCGGGAAGGCCGGTGTGATGTAGACGCCCTTTTCGTTTTTGACGCCCTGGATGCGCTGGTGCAGCATCTCCTCGATCACCATCGCAAGGTCATCCCTGGTCTGTCCCTCCGGCACCTCATCCAGATACATGAAGACCGTGATGAAGGGCGCCTGGCCGTTTGTCGTCATGAGGGTGATCACCTGATACTGGATTACCTGGCAGCCGCGGCGCACTTCCTCTTTCACGCGCAGCTCCGCCACCTTGTTGATCTGTTCCTCATCCGCCTTCATGCCGGCCGCTTCAAACTCCTCGCGGACGATCTGGCGGAACTTCTGCCGGGAGGTGTCCACGAAGGGAACCAGATGCGAGAGCGTGATGGACTGGCCGCCGTACTGATTCGATGCGATCTGCGCGATCGCCTGCGTCGCGATGTTGCAGGCCGTGGAAAAGCTCTTGGGCTTTTCGATCATCGTCTCGGAGATCACGGTGCCGTTCTGCAGCATGTCCTCTAAGTTGACGAGATCGCAGTTGTGCATGTGCTGTGCGAAATAATCCGCGTCATGGAAGTGAATGATGCCTTCTTCGTGGGCGCGCACGACGTCCTCCGGCAGGAGGAAGCGCTTCGTCAGGTCCTTGGAGACCTCTCCGGCCATGTAATCGCGCTGCACGCTGTTGACCGTCGGGTTCTTGTTCGAGTTTTCCTGCTTGACCTCTTCGTTGTTCAGCTCGATGAGGGTCATGATCTTCTCGTCCGTCGTGTTGGCCTTGCGGACCAGTGCCCTCTTGTAGCGGTAGGTGATGTATTTTCTCGCGACCTCGAACTTGCCGGAATCCATGATGCCGTTTTCGACCATGTCCTGGATTTCCTCAACGCTCGCCGCGCGGTTCAAATCCTCGCACTGCTTTTCGACGCCCGCTTCGATCCCGTCGATCTCCGCATCGGACAGTCTCTTGTCATCCGTCACCTCATGATTGGCCTTTTCGACGGCCGCCACGATCTTCGATCCGTCAAAGGTGACTTCTTCCCCGCTTCGTTTGATGATGTTCATACTTTCCTCCTCCTCCTGTGGAATACAGATTATATCATATTTCCGATGCCGTGGAAGACCTTTTGCGGGTCATAAAGCCAAGTGCCTCCCCATGCGCGCATGTTCGTCACTTGGCTTTTACCCCTGGTGTCAACACAACATCTTGTGGTCTGAACCCAATTTACCACATCATTTTGGAGCTGTCAAGGGGTTTTTTGATTTTTTGCAAAAAAATTTTGTGCAATACAAAAAGGGCATCCGAAAATGCCCTTCCTTCCGTCATGAGACTTCCGTGTGACTCTCTTATCTCCTCCCCTGCGCCAGCCTCGCGCGGATTCTGGTGGAGACAAATTCGATGATGACCACCATCACGATCAGCACGATCAGGAAGGCACCCACACGGTTCCAGCGCATGTTGCCGATGGCGTCATTCAAAGGAGAACCGATACCGCCGGCGCCCACAATACCGAGCAGCGTCGCGTCCTTTAAGTTGATATCAAAGCGGTAGATCGCCGTCGATACAAAGGAGGCCGAAAGCTGCGGCAGCACGCCCACGCGGATCTTTTCGAAGGTATTGGCGCCGCAGGCATCCAGCGCCTCCAACACGCCCGTATCCAGGTTTTCGATCGCCGTCACGTTCATCTTGGAGATCATGCCGATGGAGCAGACGGACTGCGTCACCACGCCGCAGAAGGGACCGGTCGATGTCACACGCACCCAGATCAGCGCCCACACGAGCGAGGGGATCGTGCGGATGAAGAGCACGATCGCGCGGAAGATCAGCGCCACCGGACGCGGCACGATATTCGTCGAAGAAAGAAAGCTCACCGGGATGGCAAGGATCGTGCCGATGACCGTCGATAAAAAGGCGATCGCAATGGTCTCAAGGATCAGATAAGGAATCCCCTTGGGGCCCAGATTAAACAGCTCCGTTTCCGGATGCGTCAGGCCGTTGAAAATCGACTTCGCCATGTTGACGCCGTTTTCGTCCAGGCCGATCTCAAAGCCGTAGGCGCCCCACCCCACGATGACCAGAAGCACCGCGAGAATCAGCAGCCGCTTCCAGAGGTTCTTCGGCTCGCTGTAGAGTTTTTCCAGAATGTTTTCCTGTGCGTGAATCTCTGCCATAACTTAATGTCCTCTGATGATCTTTGAACGGATCCGGTCGTTGATCAGGTCAATCGCAAACACCACCACAAAGATCAGCAGGAAGATCATTCCCGCGTCCTCATACGCACGCACGCTGATGCGCGCGCGGATCAGCACGCCCAAACCGCCGACACCGCAGTAGCCGAGGATGGCGGACTGGCGGATGTTGAGCTCAAAGCTGTAGAGGCAGTTGTCCAGGTATTGCGGTAAAATCTGCGGCATACAGGCGGTCCAGAAGGACTGCAGCGTTGTCCCGCCAAAGGACCGCATGGCTTCGAAGGCACCCAGATCGATCGTCTCGATGTTTTCGTACATCATCTTCGCCACGATACCGACGGTGAACACCGCGATGGCCAGCGATCCCGCAAAGGTCGTCATGCCGAAGACAAAGGAAAACAGATACGCGTATACCACCGCCGGCAGCGATCTCGTGATGGAAATCAGCACCCGCACGATCCACAGCACCACACGGTGACGCATGATATTGCTGGAGGAAACAATCGAGAGCGGCAGCGCCAGGATGCAGCCCAGCACGGTGCCGACAATCGACATTTTGATCGTCTCGACCAGTCTCGGCCAGACCGTGGAAAAGAAACCGAAATTGGGCTGGAAAATCCGTCCGAGGATCACCGGCAGCTGGTTGAAGCGCCTGACAAACATGGCGATGTCAAAGCCCGTGGTCCGCACGGAGATATAGACGCCGATCACCAGAAGCAGCAAAAGATACGGTGCTTTGCTGCGCGGTCTTGTCACCTCATGACCGTTTTCGAGCGTGATGACCTGCGGACGGAGCAGGATGCGGTCCAGAATGTTTTTGATCATTGCTCGATCACCATGCCTTCGATTTCGATCTTTTCTCCCGCTACCGGCACTTCCTTGCCCATGTAAACGAGGTTTAACACTTCCTGCGTGACATCCTTTGTCGGACCGTCATAAACGATTTCACCCGCACGGATGCCGATCACACGCGTCGCGTATTTGAGTGCGAGATCCACGTGATGGATGTTGATGAAGATGGTGATGTTCATTTCCTTGTTGATCCTCGCGAAGTCGCTCATGACGACATCGGCGATGATGGGGTCGAGCGATGCCACCGGCTCATCCGCCAGGATGATGGACGGATTCTGGTCCAGGGTACGGGCCAGCGCCACGCGCTGCTTCTGTCCGCCGGAGAGTTCGTCACAGCGGCTGTAGGCCTTGTCCAAAATATGCACCTTGTCCAATGCCTCCAGTGCCCGGACCTTCTGTTCTTTGGAATAATAGCCGAAAAGGGTTTTGTACCAGGGCATGTCGGGGACGTTGGCGGACAGCACGTTTTTGATGGCAGTGGAGCGCGTCACCAGATTGAAATGCTGGAAGATCATGCCGATCTTGCGGCGGAACCTGCGCAATTCCCTGCCCTTGAGGCTCATGACATCCACACCGTCCACCGTCAGCGTACCCTCCGTAATGTCAATCATGCGGTTGATCGTGTGGACGAGGGTGCTTTTTCCCGCACCGGACAGACCAATGATGGCAAGGAATTCCCCCTGCTCGATCTTCAGATTCACATGCTTCAGGCCCTTCGTGCCGTTCGGGTAGGTCTTGGAAACGTCCTTGAATTCAATCATGTCTAATGCCCCGTTTTTTGGAAGAAGCGGGGGACGATTCATCAGGGAAGCGTCCCCCGGCTCCGTCAGGTCTTTCTGTAAATCATTACTGCACTGCCTCCAGTGCTTTTCTCATGTCATCGTAATCCGCATCGGATGCCCGGAGGTAGCCTTCGTGCGTATAGATCGCGATGATGTCCTGGCCTTCCTGTGTCTGGCAGATCGCTTCCATCGCGGAGCAGAACGCGTTGATGAAGTCTTCGTTGTAGACTTCTTCCTTAGCCTTCGTGATGGCGATCGTGTCGTTGTAAATGTTGTCCGTCACGCCGATAACGTTGCACTCTTCCCAGATGGTCGCTTCCCTGCCGAAGCCCGCGCCCTTGGAGGTTTCCTGATCGGTCGGGGTCTCCCAGTCTTCCTCGTAATCCGTGCGGCCGTCCGCGTAGCAGACAATGATGTCCACCTGCTCCGCCGCAGCGCGTGCAAACGCTTCCGCATAGTTGCCCTGTACGACGTGCGGCAGATCGTTGATCGTCTTGCCGTATCTGTCAAGGAGCCACTTGTACGGGAAGGAATAGCCCGCGTTGGATGTCACGGACGCACCCACGCACCATGTCGCATCGCTCAGCTCTTCCCATGTGAGCTCCTCGCCGTTGTTGACTTTTTCCGCAAGTGCGCGTCCCTTTTCGGACGGTCCCGCGTAGATCAGGCCCTTGTAGTACGCGACCTGCTCACCGGCACGCTCGGTCTTGTTCTCCAGGCCGTTCCAGTCTGCCGGATTCTCTGAATCATTGGACAGGCCCGCACGCGTCGCGGTCAGGATGACTTCTGTCTCATCAGAGTAAACGATGTAGGTGCCGGACGGCAGCCATGCCAGATCCACCGCACCGGAGGACAGCGCCTCACCGGCGACCTCAAAGCTGTCAGACACGGTGATGGTGATCTCGTCCACGTCATAACCCTGGTTGGCAAGCTCCGCCTTCAGCAGATCCGGAAGGCCGGAGGTCGTCGTGTAGATTTCGTCCGCAGGCCTCGACGGAACAAAGGCCAGCTGCAGGGAATCCAGATGGATGTTTTCGCCTGCGGGCTCTTCCGCAGTGGATACCTCCGCTGCTGCGGTGGATACTTCCGCTGTCGCGGTGCTTGCTTCGCCGCCGGCCGTCGTTGCCGTGTTGCCCGCAGAAGAAGTGCAGCCTGCCAGCATTGCCGCCGCCATCATGACGGCCACCAATTTTTTGAGCTTCATAATATCTCCCTCCCTTTCTTTGAGTGTAGTGAAAAGTTGCCCATCAGATCATTTTATCACTTTCAACAGGAGATGCAAATCAAAAAACAAGCATGAGTTTTGTGAAAATTGCACAGAAACTACTATGTTCGGGAATGCCGGACTTTTTTGTGTGCTATGATAGATAAAAAGATATTGTCACCTGCCATTTTGGGAAAGGAGCGCGGATGGCTCTCATTTACCTGGAAACGAATTCCACCGATCCTTTTTACAATCTCGCATTTGAAGAGATCGTTCTGAAAACCCGCACAGAAGGGAATGTTCTGATTCTCTGGCAAAATGACAATACGGTTGTCATCGGACAAAACCAGATTACCGCCGCGGAGATCAACCAGGCCTTTATCGACAGGCATCACATCCGCGTTGTCAGAAGAATGACGGGCGGCGGTGCGGTATATCACGATCTCGGCAACCTGAATTTTTCCTTTATCACCGATGTGTCCGACAGTGCCTGTTCCTTCCGTTTCTTTCTGGAGCCGGTCATACAATCGCTCCGCTCGCTCGGTGTTCCCGCGGAACTCTCCGGAAGAAATGACATTCTTGCAAACGGAAAAAAGATCTCCGGTAACGCACAACGCATTTTGCATCACCGCATTCTTCATCACGGCACCCTCCTGTTTGACTCTGACTTTTCCATGATCACAGGCGCCTTGCAGGTGGATCCGGAGAAGTTCCGTTCCAAAGCAATCCGTTCCGTCGGCAGCCGTGTCGGAAATATCCGCGAAATGCTGAAAACGGATATGACAACAGACGCGTTTTGGGACTTTATGAAGCGGTCCCTCCTGCAAACGGACATGACAGAAGGCGCTCTGAGTGATGCGGAGCTTAAGGCCGTTTCCGTTTTGAAAGCAGAAAAGTATGATACCAGGGAATGGAACTACGGTCGTTCCCCGCACTGTGACATACATGTAAAACGTTATTGGGACGGGGGATGCCTCGAAGCGGATATTGCCCTTGATAAAGGAAATGTGAGCCACATCTCCTTTTACGGTGACTATCTTTCCCGGCGCCCCATGGATGAGCCGGAGCGCTCCCTGACAGGTGTTCCTTTTGATCGCGAGACGTTTGCAAAGATTCTGCGAAATTACCCCCTGCAGGAATATTTCGGAAGCATCACCGAAGAGGAAATCCTTCTGACGATTTTTTCATGAGCCTGTTTTCTGCCCGTAAAACAACCCCGGCCATGATTTCCGGCCGGGGTTGCTGTTTTGCTGTTACAATGATCGCGCCGTCTCAGCCCTTTGCCTTCTTCACTTCCTCCGTCAGCACCGGCAGCACCTTGAAGAGATCGCCGACGACGCCGTAATCAGCCACGCCGAAGATCGGTGCGTCCTCGTCCTTATTGATCGCCACGATCACATCGGAGCCGGACATGCCCGCCAGATGCTGGATCGCGCCGGAGATACCGCAGGCGATATAAAGCTTGGGACCCACGGTCTTGCCGGTCTGGCCGACCTGGTGCGCATGGGAGATCCAGCCGGAATCCACCGCCGCGCGGGAAGCGCCGACCGTCGCACCCAGTACCTCTGCCAGCGCCTTCACCGGTTCGAAACCCTCGGGACCGCCGACACCGCGGCCGCCGGAAACGATGATCTCCGCGCCTTCCAGATCGACATTTTCCGCGTCCATATCCTTGATAATCTCAATGATGCGCGTACGGATATCGGAAGGATCCACCGTGATGTCTTCTTTAATGACCTCGGCCTTGTCCTCGCCGGGCTCCGATTTCTTGAACACACCCGGACGCACCGTGCCGATCTGCGGACGGTGGTCGGGACAGAGGATTGTCGCCATGAGGTTACCGCCGAAGGCGGGACGTGTCCAGGCCACATTGCCGTCATCATTGATATCCAGTGCCGTACAGTCCGCGGTCAGACCGGTCCGCAGTCTGCTGGAGACGCGGGGTCCCAAATCACGGCCGTTGTTCGTTGCACCGATCATCATCGACAGCGGGCCGTATTTTTCGACGAGCTGCACCAGTGCGATTGCATAAGCATCTGTCGTATATTCTTTGAATACTTCGTTATCGACAACGATCACCTGATCCGCGCCGTGCACGGAGGCTTCCTTCACTGCCGCATCGACACCGGAGCCGATCACGACCGCCACGAGCTTTCCGCCCTGCTTGTCCGCCATCATGCGGCCGGGGGTCAGCAGCTCAATGCCGACGTTTTTGGGGGAGCCGTCTTCGTTGGTTTCCACAAACACCCATAAATCCTTTGTTTTTGCTTCCATCTTCTTTTCCCCCTCTCTTAAATCACATGCGCATCGCTGAGCATCGTGAACAGTTTCTTTGCGCCTTCTTCCGGATCCTCTTCCTTGATCAGGACACCGCCGGTCTTGCGCTGCGGCACGAAGGTGCTCTTGACATGCGTGGGCGAGCCCTTCAGGCCGATCCGCGTCTGGTCAATGTCCGAAAGATCCGCAGGTGCGATGACGCCGATCTCCGCTTTGTTGGCCGCCATCTTGGATTTGATGGACGGATAGCGCGGATCAAAGGACGGTTTTGTAAAGGTCACGAGGCAGGGGAACTTGATGCCGATCACCTGCTTGCCGCCCTCGATTTCTTTATGGACATGCAGCTCGTCGCCTTCGACAAAGGCCTCCAGTCCATAGGTCACCTGCGGCAGTCCCAGCTGCTCCGCAATCTCCGGACCGACCTGTGCCGTGTCACCGTCGATCGCCTGCTTGCCGCAGAAGATCATGTCGAATTTGATGCCTTCGTCCGCCTCGAGTTTTTTGATGCATTCGCTCAAAATATAACTCGTCGCAAGTGTGTCGGATCCGCCGAACTCCCTGCCGGATGCAAGATAGCCCTTGTCCGCGCCTAAGGAAATACATTCCTTGACGACGGCCTTGGCCTGCTCCGGTCCCATGGAGATGACATAGATCTTTGTCTCCGGATCCTTGTCCTTGATGCGGGCAGCCGCTTCCATCGCGTATCCGTCAAACGGATTCAGAATGGAAGGCACGCCCTGCCGGATCAGCGTATTTGTTTCCGGATCAATCTTGATCTCGGTGGTGTCCGGCACCTGTTTGACGCATACTAAGATGTTCATGTGCTCCCTCCTCGTGAAATAGTAATGATTATGAAAATTGCCGTGTTCCCATTATAAAGGTTGAAGTAAGAAAAGTCTAACACTATTTTTAAAAAATGAAGTGATATATGCAACACAGGCGGAATCGTTCCTTCTTCCTCCGCCCCGCCTTCCGCTTTTTCAGCCGTCCAGACAAAGAAACGCCGCCAGATTCCCTCTCGGCTCCCCCTGCACGCGATGGGAAAAGAGCAGTTCCGGATTGCAGCAGGTACAAATATCCGTGATGAAAATGTGTTGCTCCGGAATACCTGATGCGAGCAGCATTTCACGGTTCAGCGCGTGAAGATCCAGCAGATACTTTCCCTCTTCTTTGCCCGGCCGCAGGATGCTGCCGGAATGCGCTTCCCCGGGCACATCGAAATCCGCAAAGCCCTTCTTGGCGGGCAGCTTCCAGAGTGCATCCCTGGCGCGCACCGCCACGTCTTCACTCACCTCATAGCAGTCCGCGCAGACGGAAGGGCCGATGGCCGCGTACAGATCGGAAGGACGGCAGCCGTAGCGTTTTTGCAGCTCCTGCACCATCTTCCGCGCCATGCCCGAGACCGTGCCGCGCCAGCCTGCATGGGCCACGCCGATCGCACGGCGGACGGGATCCGCAAAGAGGAGCGGCACGCAGTCCGCCCAGAAACAGGCCAGTACCACGCCCTCCTCATCCGTTACCAGACCGTCCACATCCGTATATCCGCGCTCCCTTGTCACGCCCCTGCCGCGGTCTTCCCTGCCGACCGCACGGATATTGACGGTATGGGTCTGGTGCGTGCAGACCACGTCTTCCGCCCGCATCCCGAGGACGGCACCCATCCGGCGGTAGTTTTCCGTCACATGCTCCGGATTGTCTCCCCGCGTAAAGCTTAAGTTCATCGTGGCAAACTGCCCGGTGCTGACGCCGCCGAGACGCGTCGCAAAAGCATGTCTTGCCTTTCCCCTTTCATCAAAGGAGGGAAAGCGCAGATACGGCGTGCCCGCATCCGAAGTTACGGTGGCCAGTGCGGTTTTTACGCCGCGTTTGCGGCGGATTTCCGGAAAGGGATTTCTGTTCATACAGGATATCTTACCATGAACCGGAAAAAAGGTCTAAAGATTTTCCCCGTATCCTCCGAAAAACCTTTATACGAAACCCTCCATTCGGGGGGTGTCGGATCGTAAACATGTGTGTTATCATCAAAAAGCAATGGTATAGGGGGTATTTCGGATGCATACAAAAAACAGAATCAGAAAATTCTGCATCACCGCACTCACCTCGGCCATACTGGCCGTTCAGCTTATGCTGGTCCCGGCATCGGCTCTGCCCGTGCAGGCCGCACCCGTCACGTTTCCGGACGGGACGGTCTTTGACCCGGAGTATTATGCGGAAACCTATCCGGATGTCCGTGCGGTGTTCGGTAATGACGCCGTAAAGCTGTGGCTCCATTATTATCATTTTGGAATGAAGGAAGGACGAAGAGGGGCCGCACCGGGTACGACGCCGTCACTCCCCGCAACGACGCCCTCCGCGGCACAGACCGCAACCGCTCCTGCTGCCGCAGCGCCGGCTGCCGTGCCGTCTTCCGTCACCTTTGACCCCGCATTCTATGCGGCCCGCTATCCCGATGTCAGGGCAGCCTTCGGCAATGATGCTGCAAAGCTCTGGTTGCACTACCGCATGTTTGGCGAAAAGGAAAAGCGTCAGGCTGCGGCGAATTATGTCCCCGGCATCAAGGTCGATGCGCCGAAGGGCGTTGCGGAGCTTGCGATTCCGAAAACGGCCGGTGCCAATGCGGCACAGCCGGCGGCACTCCCCGCACCTGTCTTCAAGCCGGGCGGAAAGCGTGTCGCCTTTGTCGGTGATTCCATCACCACCTATGCCGGCCAGATCCCTTCCACCTATGCCACTTATTATCCCCATGAAGGGCTGAACCAGCTCCCCCAGACCTGGTGGTATCAGGTGATGATGGGGGGTGGGATGCAGCTTGCCGTCAATGCCAGCTGGAGCGGCTCCTGTGTGACGGGTGACCGCAATGATACCAGCGGTGCCGTCGGCAGCGGACTGGGACGGGTCCGCACGGTGGTCGCGGCACAGCCCAATATTGTCTTTGTCACGATGGGCGTCAATGACTTCGGCTGGAGCAAAAATCCGGAGCAGTTCCGTGAATGCTATAATGCCATGATCCGCCAGTTTCGAACCAATCTGCCGCATTCCCTCATCATCTGCTGCACCTGTTTTCCACAGTTCCTCAGTTGGCAGAACGAGGGCGGATATACAATAGAAGAATACAACAGCGTCATCCGCCGTGCAGCCGGCGAAAATGGCTGCTATCTGATCGATACCGCAACCTGCGGACTGAACCGGTCGCAGATGATCGATGAAGTCCATCCGAACGCTACCGGTGCCACGGTGGTGGCCAATTATATCCTTGCCCACATGCCGCCGATCAAATAAAACACATAGAAAATACAGGGGGTATTCTTACCGGATGAAAAAGAGAAAAGCGTTTCACATCATTTCTTTTGTCCTTGCCGCAATGATTCTTGCATTGCAACTGTTTGCCGTGCCGACCGCCTCCCTGCGGGTACAGGCCGCGCCGGTCACCTTCCCGGACGGGACGGTCTTTGATCCCGAATATTATGCGGACGCCTATCCCGAAGTCAAGGCAGCTTTCGGAAATGATTCCTTAAAGCTCTGGTTACACTACTACCAGTTCGGACGCGCGGAAGGCAGGGCAGGGGTCGCAGCGGGCACCGCTTCCAAACCGCCCGCCGCGGGAAAAAAAGTAACTGCAGAACAGATCGCCTCTGTCACGGCCACGGCCGAAGCCGCTCTCAAACAGCAGGCTGCCGCATCGCCAGCCGCTAACCCGGCCACCGCGAAACCTGGCGCTACAACACCCGCGGCAAAAACGCCCGCCGCTGCCGTCACCTTCGACCCTGTTTTTTATTCCAACAGCAATCCTGATATAAAGAAGGCGTTCGGCTCGGATGCCGCCATGCTCTGGCTGCACTACCGGATGTTCGGCGAAAAGGAAGGCCGCAAGGCCGCGGCGAATCATGTTCCGGGAACAAAGGTGACTGCGCCCGCAAATGTCCGGGAAATCCCCATACCGGGTGCGCCGGCAAAGGCAGCGCCAACGGCAGCCACAACGCCGCCTGCTCCTGCCATCCCTGTCATCAAATCAAACGGCACCCGCATCGCCTTTATCGGGGATTCCATCACCACCTTCGGCGGACAGCTGCCGCCGGGCTACGAACCCTTCTATCCCTGGAAGGGGCTGGAGAATCTTGCCGAAACCTGGTGGTATCGCGTCTGTGTCGGCAAGGGCTTGCTTCCCGTTGTCAATGCGAGCTACAGCCGTTCCCGCGTGGTCGGTAACCGGAATGACGAAACCGGTTTTGTCGCCAGCTCTTATGCGCGCATCAATACCGTCGCGGCTGGACAGCCGGACATCGTTTTTATCATGGTCGGCACAAATGATTTTAACGCCGCCATCAACCTTGCCATTTTCCGGGATGCCTACCAGTCGCTTGTGACGCAGGTGCGTACCGTGCTGCCGAACGCGACCATCGTCTGCAGCACCTGCATCCCCGTGTTTTCCAAATGGTATAACGCACAGGATGTTACGATCGATGCCTACAACAACGAAATCCGCACCGTTGCGCTGCGCAGCGGCTGTGTCCTGATCGACACCTGGGCCTGCGGCATCACCAACGACATGATGATCGACGGCACACATCCCAATGCAACCGGCGCAGCCGTGATGGCAAACTTCATCATGGCGCATATGCCGCAGATCAAAAAGAAATAAGGATCCGTCGCGTATGAAAAAATACCTGCAGAAAGGATTATTGTTATTGTTCGTCGCCCTGCTTCTTGCGGCCGTTCCTGTTTCGTTCGCTTCACAGGCGGCACCGGTCGAGCAGGCGGACGGTACGGTCTTTGACGCCAGGTACTATGCGGATACCTATCCGGACTTAAAAGCCGCTTTCGGTTATGATGCCGAAAAGCTCTGGATGCATTATGTCAACTACGGACGACGGGAAAACCGCAAGCCCTGTGCGGACGCGCTTGCCTTTGACCCTGCATACTACGCCGCCACCAATCCGGATGTCAAAGCGGCTCTCGGCACGGACGCGGCAAAGCTCTGGAATCATTACCGCAGCTTCGGGCGGAACGAACACCGGAAGGCGGCGCCGAATGACAAGGGGAATGCCTATGTGTATTACAACGGCGCACCCGTCGCACCCGTCGCGCCCACGCGGGCGCTCCGCGCCGCTTTTATCGGAGACTCCATCTCCAGTTTTTCCGGGACGCAGCCTGCGGGCTATCCCGCTTATTATCCGCACGGCTCCCTGAACGCCGCGGACAAGACCTGGTGGAAGCGCACGGTTTCCGCACTCGGGATGACCTGCGCGGTGAACGCAAGCTGGAACGGCTCTCTTCTGACCGGCAAAAGCACGGACAAAAGCGGCATTGTCGGTTGCGGGGACAAACGGATCAGTGATGTCGTCAATGCCTCCCCCGATGTCGTCTTCATCCTGATGGGCGCAAATGACTTTATCTACAACATGCCGCTCGGAAACTACACGCCGGGCAAGGGTCCCGCCTCCGCGGGTACCGGGAATTTTGCGGGCGCCTATACCAGGCTCCTTTCGGAATTGAGAGCAAAGCTGCCGCATGCGAAGCTCGTCTGTCTGACCTGTCTGCCGCAGTACACGGCGGACGGAAGAACCATGTATAACAAGTCCGGGTACACGATTGAAGCCTTTAATACACAGATCCGCCGGATCGCTGCGGATTTCGGCGCGCTTGTCATTGACACCGCGGGCGCGGGCTTTTCCGATGCCAACTCCGGCGTTTACATGCTGTCGAACGTGAACCGCATCCATCCGAATGCGGCCGGGGCGGAGCTTCTGGCGAATTACGTGATCGCAAACTACCGCTGATTTCCATGTGGCATACAGGGATCAGGTCTTCCGGAACACCCAGGCGCGCTGGATCCGGTAGCTTGCAAGAAAGAGCACCACATCCACCACGATTTTTGTCGGGGTCGGCAGATGTGTGATGCTGCTGATGGCACTCGTGAACAGCGCACTTGCCGCCATCAGTCCAATAAACAGTACAAGGTAGCGGCCGGCCTCCCCGGCTGCTTTCTGTTTGCTGCGGAAGGCGTAATGTTTGTTCAGCAGAAAGTTCACGATGCCGGAGCAGATACGCGCCAGCACGGTGGACAGGATGATGACGATGCTCTCCCACTTCAGTGACATCCCGAACAGCAGCGCCGTCGGGCCGTCGCTTCCGCCGATCGCGCCCTCTGCGGCAACGCCGGAAGCGGTAAACAGCCGCAAAAACAGCATGAACATCAGGATGTCCACAAGAAACCCCCCGGTGGAGGCGAGAAGAAAGCGCAGAAAACGTCCGTACACCCTGACGGCGTCCCGCACGGGATGGAAGTGCGAACCCTTGTTGTCATCGAAATAAACGGTCTCTATGGTTGTCGTATGGAACGGTGCGACCAGTGCCGCATCCATCAGGAAATTCATTTCGTATTCGTAACGGTCACCCTCCACCTCTGCGGCCAGCTGCATCAATGATGCGGGAATCCCGCGCAGGCCGGTCTGCGTATCCCTGCAGCTTCTGCCCGTGGTGATGCGGAAAAAGAAAGAGGTACAGCGGTTGCCGAAGAGCGATTTCCAGGGCGTCCCCTCCCCGAACTCCCGGCTGCCCATGACGAGCGCCTCCGGATGCGCCTCCATGTCTAAAGCCACGCGCAGGATATCCTTCGGCAGATGCTGTCCGTCGGCATCCGCGGTGATCATGCCGTATTCCGTGCCGTAATGCTCCCTGATATAACGGACGGCCGTCTTCAGGGCGGCCCCCTTGCCGCGGTTTACCTCATGCGTCAGCACGGTTGCGCCGTTCGCGGCGGCATCTTCAAAGAAATGATCGTAAGAGGCGTCCGAGCCGTCATTGACAATGACAACCTCCGGCGCATCCGCACCGGAGCGCACAAATTCCTCACGGATGTCCGTGACGAGACCCGCCAGACGCGCGTCCGGCTTCAGTGAAGGTATGACGATGACCTGATGCCCCATGAAAAAACTCCCCTGTAACAACAAAACCCTTTTTAAGCGCTTTTCCGGCGGTTAAACGATTTGACAAAGGACAGGAAATCCTGCTCCGGCAAAGGCTTTGAGAAATAGTAGCCCTGCACCAGATTGCAGCCGGCCTCCTGCACAAAGTTCAGCTCGTCCCTGGTTTCCACGCCCTCCTGCAGCACATTCCTGCCCAGATGCCGGATCAGATGCGTCGTGTCACGCAGGATGGAGGCGCTCTGTTCGTTGTCCAGGGCGCGCGCCAAAAAGCTCTTATCCATTTTAATATTTGTGAAGTTCACATTCAAGATGCTGGCAATATTGGAATATCCCGTGCCGTAATCATCCATGGAGAAGGAAAAGCCCATGTTTTCCAGCTGCCTGACCGCCAGCATGAAGGGCTCCGTGGAATCGGAGGCCACGGACTCCGTGATTTCCAGGTTGATCTGTGAGGGCTTGACGGCATATTCCTCAATGATCCGTGAGAAGGTTTCCACAAGATCGCTCTGCATGAACTGCGCCACGGAGAGGTTCACCTCCGTATACTCAATCCCGTACTGCTCCGGTTTTGCCTCCTGCAGGAAGCGGCAGACCTTTTCAAACACGATGTTCCCGATTTCCACGATCAGCGCACTCTTTTCCGCGATCGGAATAAACTCGCCCGGCGACACGGCACCGAGTTCCTCGTCAAACAGTCGCACCAGCGCCTCCGCCGAGGTGATGGTGCCGGTCTCGCAGCTGTAGATCGGCTGGTAGTACACCTGGAAGGAACGGTTGGAAACAGCGTTGCGGAGCGCCCGCTCCACGGCCGCCTCCCGCTTCACGTAAGCGAGGGATTCCCGGTACTGCACCGTCACATGCGCACCCTTGTTGTCCGGTTCATATTCCATCAGATCCAGCACGTCATCGATCGTGTTGACATCCTCCGGTGCCTTGAAAACGCTGATGAAAGACTGGAACTGGATCTCGCTCCCGCCGCTCACCCAGGGCGTTTCCATGACAAAGCGGATTTCCTCCGTCAGTTTTTTCACTTCCTCCTCATCGGTTTCAAAAAGCAGGAGCGTGAAATGGTCCCCGAAGAAATAGGTGAGGCTGCGTCCGCGCAGCGCCTGCACCCATGCGCCCACCCCCGAAAGCATCTCGTTATAGCTTTCCAGGTTCATGATGCGCGTGTAAAAACGCAGATTCAAAAGGCTGATGTTGATGCAGAAAAAGGGCTGCCGCGTCGTCAGAAGCCTTGTGATATCCTGCCGGAAGGCCTGCCGGTTGTAAAGCCCCGTCACCGGGTTATGAAGCGCCGCGTCCTCCTCAAAGGTCATCATGAAGCCGACCAGACAGATCGTTTCAAAGAACAGCTCCACCTTCCACTGCGGGATGAGGAACTGGATCGCAACACCCGTGATGATAATCCCGTAGTACACGTACAGCGCCTGCATGGTCTTCTTCGTCAGCGCATCGCGGTAACGCACCATGTAATAAAGGCCGAGGAAGAGATAAAAGAGGCTGCAGGCATAGAGCAGCGGCACCAGTCTTCCGCGCACGTACCGCATCTCCGCGGTAATCGTGAAGATCCAGCCGAAGACAAGATTTCCCAATACCAGTATGGTATTGATGATGCCGACCGAAAAGAAACGAACCTCCTTCACAAAGGTCGTATTGGCGTCCATACCGATCAGTGTCCGGATATAATACACATAAATCGATGACAGAAGATTGTGAATCAGGAAATAGAGCATCAGCGCAAGGAAGAGCAGCCCGCGGTTGGACTCCGTGCGCAGACTGTCCACCTGCTGGATCACGTTGGAGGTCACGGCCACCAGCGCACTCAGCATGAGGTTCGCTGTAATCAGAAAAAAGACCTTATTCTGTTTGTTCCGTTTCGATCCCTTCCGCAGCTCGTGCCAGGCACAAAAAGCACACAGCAGAAACGCAGCGGCATCGAACGCAATTGCAAGTTCCATACATCTGCCCCGTAAAAATACCTGTATTATGTTATCGGGTATAACGTCTGATATCTTTAGAGCTGGCACTGGCCCACCGTGCGCGGGAAGGGCAGGGCGTCACGGATGTTGGCAATCCCCGTCAGGTACATGACACAGCGCTCGAAGCCCAGGCCGAAGCCCGCATGCCGGACGGAGCCGTAGCGGCGCAGATCCAGGTAAAAGCCGTATTCCTCCAGATCCATGCCCAGCTCCTTCATGCGTGCCGTGAGCTTTTCCAGATCATCCTCACGCTGGCTCCCGCCGATGATTTCGCCGATGCCCGGCACCAGAAGGTCCGCCGCGGCAACGGTTTTGCCGTCGTCATTCAGTTTCATGTAGAAGGCCTTGATGTCCTTCGGATAGTCCGTCACAAAGACCGGCCGCTTGTAAACCTCTTCCGTTAAATAACGCTCGTGTTCCGTCTGCAGGTCGCAACCCCAAGAGACCTTATATTCAAAACGATCGTTATTCTTTGATAAAATATCAACCGCTTCTGTATAGGTCACGCGGGCAAAGTCCGACTCTGCCACATGGCGCAGGCGCTCGATCAGCCCCTTATCCACGAACTGGTTCAAGAACTGCATCTCCTCCGGCGCTTCCTCTAAAACATAACTGATGATATATTTCAGCATTTCCTCCGCGATATCGCAGTCCCCCGCCAGATCGCAGAAGGCCATCTCCGGCTCGATCATCCAGAACTCCGCGGCATGCCGCGTCGTGTTGGAGTTTTCCGCGCGGAAGGTCGGTCCAAAGGTATAGATGTTGCGGAAGGCCAGCGCGAAGGTCTCGCCGTTCAGCTGGCCGCTGACGGTGAGGGAGGTTTTCTTGTCAAAGAAATCCTGCGCGTAGTCCACCTGTCCGTCCGCCATCGGCACGTCCTCCAGCGGAAGTGTCGTCACCTGGAACATCTCGCCGGCACCCTCGGCATCCGAGGCCGTGATGATGGGCGTATGCACATAGACAAAGCCCTTTTCCGTGAAGAACTTGTGGATGGCAAAGGCGATGAGGCTGCGCACGCGGAAGACCGCCTGGAAGGTGTTGGTGCGGGCGCGCAGGTGCGGCATGGTCCTGAGGAACTCCATGCTGTGTCCCTTTTTCTGCAGGGGATAATCCGGTGTCGTCTGCCCCTCCAGAAGAATCTCCTCCGCCTGCATTTCAAAGGGCTGCTTCACCTCCGGTGTCAGCACAATCTTTCCTTTGGCGATCACCGCGCTGCCGACGCCGTATTTCGTCACCTCCGCAAAGGCGGCAAGTGTTTCCTGTGCGTAAACCACCTGCAGCGTCTGAAAGCAGCTCCCGTCCGAAAGCGTCAGAAACCCGACCGACTTCGAATCCCGGTTGGAGCGGACCCAGCCGCCGACCGATACCTCCCTGCCGTCAAAAGACTGCGGTTCCTTGTATAATGCCTTTACTTCCGTCAACACTTCCATCCTGATTTCATCCCTTCATTTAGTCATATATCACGGACGCGCGCGCCGTCAGGAACTCCAGCACATTCGTCATGACAATCTCCTGATACATCAGCGGGCGGATGCGGAAGCCGTTCTGTTCCCCGAACTCCTCCTCCGTCACGCCGGACTGCGTCAGCATCATGTTCACCTCATTGTCCACCGTATCTTCTCCCGGCAAGAGGCTTCCTTCCTTTTCCGCAATCAGCTGGAAGAGCATCACCTGCTTCAACTGCCTCTTTGCGAGTTCTTCAATGTATTCCTCCGCGCTGCCCGTAAAGCCCTCCGCCAGCATCGACTGTTCCAGGATGCTTTCCGCGGTCACGTCCGTGTAGCCGTACATCTGATAGTAAGAGGCCTGCTGCTCCAGGTTGCGCTGTACCAGGAAGTTATGAAACTCCAGAGCGCGCACCGGCAGCTCTTCCTTAAACTCCGCCATTTCCATGACGATCCCCGGCACCTGCGCCTCGATCTCCGTCTGCTCCGCATAGGTGTTCTGCTCCTCCAGGGACTTCTTTGTGTATTCCCGGAACTCCTTCAGGTTGGTCACACCGTCGATCGCAAGCTCCGATACGTTGTCATCCGTCAGCTCCGGCATCCGGCTGATCTTGTGGATCGTGCAGGTAAAGATGACCGGCACGTTCTCCAGATCCGGATTGTTCGGATAGCTCTCCGGGAAGGTCACCTCGAATTCAAACTCCTCGCCGACCTTCTGTCCGGCCATGCCCTCCGCAAAGCCTTCAATGTAACCGATGCCGCCGATCTCCACCTGCGCGTCCGTCGTGGTGCCGCCGTCAAAAACCTCTCCGGTTTCCTTGATGCGGCCGCTGTAATCCACGGTGACGATATCACCGGTCTCCGAGACATCACGGTCCGTCACTTCCTCCGGCGACAGCGAATATGCCGCCATCTGCTTCATCTGGGAGTCAATTTCCTCCTCCGTGATCTCATGCTTTGTGATATGGACGTCGATCGTCTTGTAATCTCCGATGGAGACATATTCCGAGACATCGATGCCGATGAGATAGGCCTCATCCTCCGGGAACAACAGCCCCGGCTCTTCGGCCTGCATGCTTTCCTCCCGTGATGTCTTTCCTTCGGCAACACCCAAAACGGCGTTTGTGGACGTTTCTCCCGTCTGCGCCGTTGACGCGGCCTGTTCGGATGTCGCTTCACCTGCCGCATTGGAAGAACAGGACGCGAGCATCAGCGAAGCCGCAATCACCACGGCAAGTACCGGATTTTTCTTTTTCATAATATTTTCCCTCTGCTTTCCTGTGCCTTTTTACCGATTTATATAAGATACCACAAAACGGCGTTTTCGTCACCTGCGAAAAACTTTTGACGCGGGGGCGGCGAGGTGTTAGAATGCTTTAGGAAAAGTGAACAGCTCGGGTAAGGGGGGTTATCGTTTTGACCGTATTTTTGATTATTCTGGCCGTAGTTGCCGCCGTACTGCTGGTGCTTTATATCGTCGGCAGACGTCTTCAGAAAAAACAGGAAGGCTCTCAGGAACAGCTAGCCGCCGCGGCGCAACAGGTCACCATGTTCATCATCGACAAGAAGATGATGAAGCTGAAGGAGTCCGGGCTTCCGGATTCCGTGATGGAACAGGCCTCCGCCCTGCAGCGCAGGGCCAAGGTTCCGGTCTTAAAGGTCAAGATCGGTCCGCAGATCATGAACCTCGTCTGTGACAATGCCATCTTTGACCAGGTACCGGTGAAAAAGGAGGTCAAGGCCTCCCTCAGCGGCATCTACGTCAATTCCGTAAAGGGTCTGCACGGCCCGATCGCACCGCAGGAGCAGACCAAAAAAGGACGCTTTGCGCGCTGGACACAGCGTATGCAGGAAAAGGCCGGTGCCAGACCGGTCAAATAAGCGCTTTTTACCGGAAGTAAAAAAGGCCCCGCGCACGATGCGCGGAGCCCTTTTTTTTCGGAGTTTTCTGCTTGTTACGCTGCCACTTCGCCTTCCTTCACGCCTTCCTTCAGTTCGTCAAAGCCCTTCATGACCGCGTCATAGGTCTTTTTGGAGATTTCCGGGAGCTCGCCGCCCCAGGTCTTTTCCGCCATCTTGTAGCCCTTTTCGAACGCGGAACGCATCTTTTCGAGCTTTTCCGGGTCAGAGCCCGCCAGGGTCTTGGCAAAATCCAGAATGCGCTCGGACGTCTGTTTCACGCCCCAGTACCCGTCCTCGGAGACATCGGCCTGCGCCTGTGCCTTGGTGGCGGCATCGACGGTGAAATCACCGCTCGCAAGCTTCTGCCAGATGCCCTCCGCAAGGTCGTTGGTCTTTGCCTGCTGGCCGAACATCTTCTGGATCATGTCGCGGAACTGCTGGACACGCGCCTCGGAATCCTGCAGCATCTGCTGCACCTTCTGCATGTCCGGCTTGTAGGCCTTGGCCTCTTCCGATTTCTCGTAGACGGCCGCTTCCTCCGCTTTGACGGCAGACGCGCTCTCCTTGGCCTCCTCCGTCTTCTGCGCCTCCTTCGCCGCCCCTGTGGAATACGCCGCATAGGTGGCTGTTGCGCTTGATACGCTGTTCACATCCATTTGAACATCACCTCCTTGTTATTGATTTCGCGAAATCAAGCCAAATAGGCATTTCTCTTTATCCTATATCGGCAGGAGATGCGGAAAACTGAAGAGGGGTTTTGAAAAAATGTCACAGCACTTCCGCTATAAGCATTGCAATCATACGTTATGATCACTTTTCCGGTTTATCTGCTTTACGCTTACGATTCATTCCGTCACAATTTTCTCATATGTTTCTTTCACACTGTCTGCAAATTCAAAATACATGAGATCACCATACGCCGTAATCCCTTGCACCAGCAGGTCAAAGTCGGATTTGAGCATTTCCTTGATTTCCTCCTCTGACCAGCATTCCGCGAGACGTTCATTGATGATCAAACCGTTGTCGATAAACAAATCAAATAATTCATCCGCTGATAAATCCTTCAACTCTTCTTTTGTTACCTTTGAATCTTCTTCTGTTGCCTTTGATTGCTCTCTCACAGCACAGCCTCCCATTAACAATCCGCAAAGACAAAGGCTTATCAGCAGCAACCGCATACCTTTTTTCATTTTCATTTTCCTCCACTAACTGCGTTTATTGTTTTTATGTTTCCCGCTGTTTTCTGTCTGTTTCAGTCAAGATACGCGTCTATTGTCTGAAGAATATTACGCTCTGTGCGGTATTTTATATGACCGCTCTGAAGATCATGTTCCCCATAGATAAATACATCCTTTACATCATTATTTCGATGCAGGATAATCCTAAACTCATAGCCGCTTGTCCATAATAGTTGCAGTCCCGAAAACCTTGCGTCCAGCTCGGATAATTCGGTGATAAAATCTTCCATACGGCTCTGCTCTATCTGATAGACTTCTCCAGTATTGCCATTCATGATTTCAGCAGAATGGTACTGCCCGATGAACGGATTGTGATTTTTTAATAAAAATACAATAACACACACAACAACCAGTATGCAGAATACTACAATCCGATTTATTTTCATCTATCCCGCGATTCTCATAATGCTACTATTTTGAATTCTACCGCAGCCATCTCCTGCTCTGCCATCCACAACTATGCGCAAAAGAGCGTTTATACATGGCAGGCGTTTCATTCTCTTTCCCCGCTTATTTTCTCATACGTTTCTTTGACGCTATCCGCAAAATCCCAATACATAATATCATTACACGGCGTAATGCCTTTTACCAGAATGCCTATTTGGGATTTTAGCGTTTCCTTGATTACCTCCTCTGACAACGTGTTCGCCATTCTCTCATTGATAACCAATCCGTTACGGATAAACAGATCAAATAATTCGTCCGCGGACATCTCCTGTAAGTCTTCCAACGAAAGGGGTTCCACATCCATGCTCCATGCGGTCGGTGTGCTTGTGAACTTCTTGAAACTGACAATTCCGCCGTCCGTTGCGACAAACATTCTGTCGCCGAAATGAATCACATTGCGTTCCGTTCCGTCCGCGAAAACCAGTCGGATTCCCGTGATGTCCGCGTCCTCGTAGGAATCAATCATGTGTGTGATCAGCTCATTTCTCATGTCATCGTATTCATAGGTTCCGCTTCCGACCTCCCGATACCCCCCCTCTTGGGGCCATAGAATGCAAAGGTATCATCCTTAAAAAATGTCAGATAGAACCAATCATTCTGTGCCGGCAATTCCATCTCCCATACATAGGAACCTGTAACCGTCCTGTCTTCGCCGATCTCTTGTATCAGGCTGCGGCAACGAAGGACGGCAATGACGATCACCGCGACCAACAGGCAGACAACAGCAATATATAACCATCTGTCTGCCCGCTTCGTATTCTCTTTTTGTTCCGGAATCTGCTCCCGCAGCATCTCAGTGATTTATTTCGCTTTCCCGTACAGAGATAAAGCATCCTGCGGGAATCCGTTCTCCGCAAGGGTGTTGAACAACTCGTCTCCTTTTCCATCCGCGACCACGACAGTGCAAAGAAGATCACTTCTGTCCGTATAGCACTCCATACCGACAAGGGAGGCATTCGGCACAAAAACGGTATTTGCTTTGAACGCCGGCTGACTCTTCTGCGCCCAGAGGTCTGTCTGTTTGTAGATGCCCACTATCTCGTACGTTTTTTCTCCTTCAAATCCTATTTTGGCGGAAAACGGCTGCGTGAGCAGATTGCGGTGTTCCAGATTATAATCACGGATATGGAACTGATCATCCGCACCTCGGTAAAATCCGAGCATCAGGCTGTCACCAACGCACAGTCCGGTCTTCGCGGCATTCTCTGCGGAAATCAGGCAGACCTGTTTTCCTTTTTCGTATTCATCCGCCGTGAAAAACCGGCCCTCCACCAGTTCTGATTCCGATTGATGAAAATTATACACGCTCTCCACACAATCCGTTCCGATGACCATCATGCAACTGAATTGAATATTGCACTGCTGAATTGCCGTCCGCCAGACGGCACCTTCCGCAGATTCCAAAAATGCGTCCACATCCGTATCCGGCTCCAAGGGCGTCAGAAAGGCGTCAAGAACCCGTTCCTGCATAGGAAGTTCCATCGGCGTACCGTCTTTCAGATGAATATGATCTGTTTTCCCATACAATAATGCCGGACTGTACGAATTATAATTACAATATTCCCTTGGTTTATCCTCTTCATATGACAGTCCGGCATACCCGCTTAGGTCAACATCTTTGGCGTCACATTTTTTTATGTCCGCAACGAGAACTTTTAATTCCGCTTCAAAATCCGTGTAGTTCTCACCATAGATCAGATATCGTTTCCCCGGACGGATATCCATCCTCTCCCGCTCCGCACCCGACGCGAAAGCGATGGTAATGGTCGCTTTCTCCTTCGGCGTATATCCCGGATGCAGGGCGAGCACTTCATCAACATCAGCTTTTATGTTCGTCGTAATATGCTGACCGATCTCGGTGACAAGATCCGTCTCTCCCACGACTTCCGTAACGGTAATCGCCGCTACAATCACACTGTAAGGTTTGTCCGCATCATTTTTGTAGGCGTTCCCGTCACCTTCCGCACTGATGACGGATTGAAAACCCGGGCTGTATGCACTGATATACTGATGCCGGTATATTGCATCAATCAGGCTCCCCTCTTCCTCTAATTCCTCAAGATATGCCCACATCTCCTCGCTGACGTTTTCCTCGAAGGAATAGCTGACCCCCCGCCCCGCGCCAAGAGATGTTTCATTGATTGTTGTTATCGGAAGCCCGATAAGGGAAACTTGCCTTTGCTCTGTTTGTTTGCCGCAGGAGAACAGGCAGAAAACAAGAAAAAGCAGATATGCGGGAATCGCGACTTTTTTTGTTCGTTGTGTTTGGTATTTGCTCATGATGAACCCTCTTTTCCGGATGCGACTTTTGCATTGAAAATCGGCTGATGACCCTCCGTCCAGAGGTCAGTCTGTCTACAGGTACCCACAATCTCGCAAGTTTTTTGTTGTCAAAACCGATCCTTGCAGGACACGTATCACGTGTCCTGCAAGGTCTGAGTGCGAGACTGTCTCAATACTTCTCGTCATCTGTCACTATATCATTCGCCATCATTTACAAAGATGAATAATAACTGATGCCACAAAATAGCAAACAATGCCTGCCACCAGTATGACCATCGCCTTCCTCCCGTTATTCATACACCGCTCCAAAAGAACAGGTATTGCTTCCGCCGGACGTAATTGTTCCATCGCTTGATACATATATTCGCGTTACTCCTGTTTTATTGAGTTTTTTGAAAAACGCAATGATTCTGGCGATTAGTTCAGCCGCAAGTTCTGCAGCGCTATGACCGGAAAAATATATAATAACTCCGTCAATTATATACCCAACCAAAATACCTGCGATAAAAAGAAGAACTCCTCCAACTGACTGGATTTCTGCATCTGGAGGTCTGTTACCGTGGTCGATTGGGGAAAGGGGTTCAACATCGCGCTCAGCCTCTATCGGTAACGGCTCAGACGCGTGCGCCACGGCGACAGTTGACGTAAGAATCGAAACACTTAATAAAACACACATAATACTTCTAAACAACACCCATGCCTTCATTGAGTCTTGCTCCTTTTCTTTACCTGACTGTGACTTCAGTTGATGTGCTGCTGACGGAATCCGATCCTGTTTTTCCGCTGTACCGGGCACGATAGGTCTTGCCCGAGGTGCCGGTGTAAGTCTTTGAGGCACTCACACGTCCCGTTCCGGAAACACTGGTACTTGCCACTTGTACCCAGCGGTTTCCGTCCCTCCGCTCAATGTAGAGCGTTCCGCTTGTGGACAGAGTGCCGTTTTTGGGACGCACCGTAACAGAGGCATTCAATGTCCTTCCGGATACCGTCAATCGACTATCCGCCTGACTAGTACCAGTCCACTGCGGCAGTGCCGGCGATTCCCCAATACCTCTGTCTGTGAATGCAGACTCCTCTGCCTCCGCCGGTATGATTTCCTGTGCGTTAACTGTCATCGGAACAGACAACACCATTGAAAGAACCATCATACCTACAACTGCTCTTATCTTGTTCAATTTACTGTGCCCTCCTCTCTTTTGAGGAGTTTGATTATGCCTACACAGTATTAACGTCAAAGAAGAGTTGTTCGGGACAGTATTTCTCAGAATTTATCTCTTTTTTATACTTTCTGCGATTTTAATCAATTCTTCAGTCTCAAATCTGCCGCTCACATACACCGGATACTCGTCAATCGAACAGATCAGATGATTATACCCGTCCGGTGACAGAATGATCGCCGCCTCCGCGCCGCGGAATTCGGTCTTGATGATTTCCGCATTCTCCGTATCAATCATGGTGGTATAGCCGGGAAGAGAGATTGTAATCATCAGATACCAGTCATCCTTGTCCAGATATGCGTAATCAACCAGGGTTGACTCCTCATGCCGCCCCTCCAATATATATCCTTCCGGAATATAGGTCGGCTCATAGAGATACATTTCTTCCACGGAGAGTTCATGATCCAGCACGGGCGTGAATTCGCTGTACTCCACGCGGTCCCTGAAGAACCACTTAAGAACGACAGCACGCAGTTCTGCGCTTGCCACCATTGTGACGGAAAAACCCAACACCAGCACGGCAGCCGCGAAGCCGGCATAACGCAGTACCCTGCGCAGAACGCGCTTCCCGTGTTTGCGGTCTGTCGTCTGTTGCTGTTTCGCTTCATCCGCATACGATTGCAGCAGGCTTTTGCTGACCGCTTTCATGCTATCCGCGTCGATCACCTCTGACGCCCCGAAGCCGATGACATCTGATAAAAGGCGCGTATAATATCGTGCCGTGCCGACCGGGTGCGAAACACCGTACAGTTCCGTGACGTCTTCCGGTGTGAGACCGAAGTAATACAGACCCCAGAAAGCGTTTTTGGCATCTTCGGGTAGCTCCTTTGCACATTCGATGAGGATCTCCGTCTGCTCTGCGCCAGGTGCCGTTTCCTTCGGGGAAGTGTACGCCGCATCCTCCAGGAGAAGAATCTCTTTTTCATGTCCCGTGCGTACCGCTTCCGCAAGGATATTTCTAAATGTCATTTCTGTTTCCTGTTGCGTCATCCGAAAGGCTCTCCCTTAAACGTCTTATAATACGCTGTCCGCGCTTTTTCGCACTTTCCTCCGAAATATGCAGGAGCTTTGCGATTTGCCCGAAGGAATACATCCGCACATACCGCAGCTGCAATAACGCGCGTTCCTCCGAAGACAGCGATTCGATCTTCTTTCGCAGCATCTCGCCCAAATCCCTGCGCAGCAGAATATCCTCCGGAAGCTCCTCCCTCTCCTCCGCTAATTCCTCCGGAAGCTCCGAAAGTAGGTATTTCCGGTTCTTCCGCTGCAGATCTATCGCGCATCTCCTCACAATACTTACGCAGTAAGGGACGCGTTCGGGACAGGGAATATGCCAGATTTTATCAATATTTCTTATTATTTTTTCAAATGCCGCGGAAACGGCATCCTCCGCAGCGTCCCTGTCGGAAAGAATCTGATACGCAATCCGAAAGAAATAAGCCCTTTCCTCCCGAAAGGTCTTTTCCACCCAGCTATGCTGTTCCTCCGGCAGTGCGGAAAGCAGAAGATAAATCATGCCTTATTGTAACCTGGATTCCCGAAACACATAACTATGGAATCCGCCCTACTTTGACGACTCCAGCGATGCCAGTAATGGTGTAACGCCGAGATCGCGATATAACTGTTCCTGCTTCATCAGTACTTCGCCCTGTATGGGGGCTTTCCCGG
>JAFSPF010000012.1 GCA_017443065.1 Lachnospiraceae bacterium | reverse complement strand
TAGCCTGAAAGGAGGTGAGACATGAAACAATGAATTCTCTCCACCGTTCTCTCCTGATTTTTAGAATGGTTTCGTGAGTACCCAAAACCCCGAAACCCTTACCAGGAGCGCATAGGGTGGGATTCGAACCCACGCACCGGAGACCGGCCTATAGCATTTCGAGTGCCACCTCTTGGACCACTTGAGTACCTCTGCAAGCAATATGTTCCTTCAGAAAAAGGAGAGAATTGTAGGAGAGAACAACCAAATTTTGTAACTATAGTATAACGGCAAAAGCCTGTAAAATCAACGTTTGTGACCGGGACGTCGGTCGAATGCGCAGAGCATTTCGAGTGCCACCTCTTGGACCACTTGAGTACCTCTGCAGCCGTGTCCGCGGAGGGCGCGTTTTTCTGATGCACCGTCCGGAACAGCAAATCCTATTATAAAGAGAGAGGCCGTGCCTGTCAATCGCGCGAGAGACCGCGCGGAGCAGCGCGGCGGGCGGTCGTGTCTAATCCGTGCGGTAAGCGGTAATGTTATTCGCCCAGATGCCGCGGCGGACGAGGATAAAGCCGAGGGCGGCCTTGGGGAGGTCTGCGAGCTGGACACAGAGGTAGATGAAGACCACGGGCATCGGCGTCAGCCGCACGAGCAGGAAGGCGACGGGGATGGAGACCAGCCAGCAGTAGGCGGCGTCGAAGAGCAGGGTGATAAAGGTGCGGCCGCCGCAGCGCAGGATAAAGTAGCAGGCATTCAAAAAAGCGTGCAGCGGCATGCAGCAGGCGTTGACGCGGATAAACTGCGTGGCGAGGGCGCGGATGTCATCCGTCGTGTTATAGATCCGCGGGAACAGCGAGGAGACCGCAAAGAGCAGCACGCCCGTCGCGACACAGAGCGCGACGCTGAAGAAGATGTGTTTGCCGGCGTCCTCTCTTGCTTCCTTGATTTTGCCGGCGCCCAGCTGCTGGCCGGTGATGATGCCGATCGCATTGCCCATCGCGATAAAGGAGATGATGAAGACATTGCCGATCGCCTGCGAGATATTCATGGCGGCGATGACGGAAAGACCGCGCAGGGAGTAGCTCTGCGCGAGCACGGCCTGTGCGCCGGACCACAGCGCCTCATTGACGAGCAAAGGAGAGCCCTTTTTGGCACACTGCGCGATCAGGCTGCGCGGCACGCGAAGGCTCCGGTACAGTCCCTTCACAAAAGGAAAACGCGCGGGATTGCGGTGCGCGGCAAAAGCAACGACAAAGAGTTCCACAAAGCGCGAGAGCACGGTCGCGGCCGCTGCGCCCTGAACGCCGAGGGCCGGTGCACCGAATTTGCCGTAGATGAGAATATAATTCCCGCAGAGATTGACAAACACCGCGAGCAGTCCCGCCTTCATGGGCAGCAGCGTCTCGCCCGTCGAGCGCAGCGTATTGGAATACATCTGCGAGAGCGCGAAGGGCACCAGATTCAGATACATGACCGTCAGATACTGTCCGGCAAAGGAGAGCGTCTTTTCCGGGTCGGCGGCGCTGCCGTCGGCGTGCAGATAGAGGCGGATCAGCGTATCTCCCCCGAACATAAAAATGGCGATGCCCGCCAGCACCAGCAGCAGCATCGTCCAGAGCATGAGCCGCATGGAATGCCGGATGCCCTCATGGTCCCCCTTGCCGTAAAACTGCGCGGTGAAGATGCCGATGCCGGCCAGCCCGCCGAAGACGCAGAGGTTCCACACGAAGAGCAGCTGGTTGACGACGGAAACGCCCGTCATCTGGTCCGTGCCGATGCGCCCGATCATGATGTTGTCCAGCATGCCGACAAAGTTGGTGATGCCGTTCTGGATCATGATGGGCACGGCCACGGCCAGTGTCCGTCTGTAAAAATCTTTTGTTCCGATTACCTTTGATTTCGTCATATTTCACTATCTTATCACGGAGGCGCAAAAAAACAAGTCAATGACAGATGCGGCGCAATCGTTTATAATAAGGAAAGATTCCCTTAACCCCAAGCACCACCCGCCGAGGCGGCGGAGAACCGGAGGCGAAGATGAGAAGAGTAGGATTTCTGACCAGCGGCGGCGACTGCCAGGCACTGAACGCGGCGATGCGCGGCGTGGTGAAATGCCTTGCCAACAGCGGCGAAGAATTCGAGTTTTACGGATTCCTGAACGGGTACATGGGTTTGATTGCCGGTAATTTCCGCATCCTTGCGGCAAAGGAGTTTTCCGGCATTTTAACGCGCGGCGGCACGATCCTCGGCTCCTCCCGCATGCCCTTCAAGCAGATCCGCGAGCCGGATGAGGAAGGCCGGGATAAGGTCGAATCCATGAAACAGACCTACCACAAGCTGCAGCTTGACTGCCTGGTGGTGCTGGGCGGCAACGGCTCGCAGAAAACGGCCAATCTCCTGCGCAAGGAGGGGCTGAACATCGTCTCGCTTCCCAAAACCATCGACAACGACCTCTGGGGCACGGAGATGACCTTCGGCTTCCAGTCGGCGGTGGATATCGCAACCAACGTCATCGACTGCATCCACACGACGGCGGACTCGCACGGGCGTGTGTTCATCATCGAGATCATGGGGCACAAGGCCGGATGGCTCGCGCTCAATGCCGGCATGGCGGGCGGCGCGGACATCATCCTGTTGCCGGAGATTCCTTACGACATCAAGAAGGTGGTGGCCAAGATTGAGGAACGCGCAAAGAAGGGCTCCCGCTTCACCATCATCGCGGTCGCGGAGGGTGCGCTCTCCAAGGAAGAAGCGGATATGAAAAAGAAGGATCTGGAGGCCAAGCGCAAAAAAGAAGGCTACACCTCCGCGTCCTATGAGGTGGCGCAGGAAATCGAGAAAAAGACCGGCATGGAGGTGCGCGTGACGGTGCCGGGACATATGCAGCGCGGCGGTGCGCCGGATGCCTATGACCGCGTCTTCGCTTCGCGTCTGGGTGCGGAAGCGGGACAGCTGATCCTGAAAGAAAAATACGGCTACATGGTGGCCTATCAGAACCGCGAAATCGTCAAGATGCCTCTGGATGAAATCGCCGGAAAGCTCAAGACGATTCCGAAGGATGCGAGCATCATCAAGGAAGCCAAGATGCTGGGCGTGTCATTCGGAGACTGACGGATGTCCTATATTGCACTGTACCGGAAATTCCGCCCCCCTGTCTGGGAGGACGTCAAGGGGCAGGATCATATCGTGACGACGCTGCGCAACCAGCTGAACACGGGGCGCATCGGTCATGCCTATCTGTTCTGCGGCACACGCGGCACGGGAAAAACCTCCGTGGCCAAGATCTTTGCGCGCGCGGTCAACTGCACGAACCGCGAAAACGGCAATCCCTGCGGGGAATGCGCGAGCTGCAAATCGGCCATTGCCGGCAACAACATGAACGTCATCGAGATCGACGCCGCCTCCAACAACAAGGTGGACGACGTGCGTACCCTGATCGAAGAGGTGGCGTATGCGCCGGTGCGGGATCCGTATAAGGTTTACATCATCGACGAAGCGCACATGCTGACGAAGGAGGCGCTGAACGCACTCTTAAAGACGCTGGAGGAACCGCCGGAGCACGCGATCTTCATCCTCGCCACAACCGAGGTGCAGGAGCTCCTGGTGACGATCCTCTCGCGCTGCCAGCGCTATGATTTCCACCGCATCACCGCCTCCGTCATTGCCGCGCGCTTAAAGGAAGTGGCAAAGGAGGAAAAGATCGAGGCGGAGGCCGCTGCGATTGATTACATCGCGCGTGTCGCGGACGGTGCGCTGCGTGACGGTCTGAGTCTGCTGGATCAGTGCGCTTCCTTTTACGCCGGCGAGAAGCTGACGCTGGACAAGGTGCTGGATGTGCTGGGCGCCGTGGATATCACGGTCTTTCACCGTTTCTACGATGCGCTGACGGGCGGCGATGTGTCCGATGCGATCGCGCTTCTGGACGAGGTGGCGATGAGCGGCAAGGAGCTCACGCAGTTCGTCAACGACTTCATCTGGTACCTGCGCAACCTCATGCTGATCCAGTCCGCAAAGGACGCGGCAAGAGTGCTGGATATGTCGGAAGAGCGCGTGAAGGAGCTGAAGGAGCAGGCAGAAAAGAGCGATACGGAAACCGTGATGCGCATGATCCGCATCTTTTCGGACACCTATGCGCAGATGCGTTATGACACACAGAAGCGCACGCTTCTGGAGATGACGGTGGTGCGTGTCTGCCGTCCGTCCTCCGACAGCGGTGCCGAATCCTTCGAGGCGCGCATCACGGCACTGGAGGCACAGGAAAACAGGGTGCTGCAGGCATTGAAGCTGATCGAGTCCGGTGCATACGCCGCACCGCAGCCGCGGGAAAAAACGGGGATGCCGGCGGCGGCACCGCAGCGGGAGAAGACGACGGGAGCTGCTCCGCAGACGGCGACGGCAACAGCGCCTGCGGCGTCAGGTACAGGGCAGCAGGAGACGGCGGCCGTGGCGGATGCAAACGCACTCGCAACGATTGTTTCGGAGTGGGAGGAATACCTGCCTTCCCTTTCTCCCATGCTCAAGGCCTGCCTGGATCACGCGCCCGCGCCGCGCATCCGCGCGGAGGGCGAAGATCTGCTGGTACTGCGCGTGTTAAATGAAAAGGAGCGAAAGATCGTGGAGGCGGAAGCGTCACTGCGGGAGATCGCGGAGCTGATTGCATCACGTGCGCATGTCAAGGTGCGGCTGCGCGTCGAGAGCGCAATGGAGGATCTTGCCTCCATGCAGGCGGAGCAGACGGACTTTTCGCAGCTGATACATATGAACATAGAGGAGGAGTGAGATGAGCAAACGAGGCGGCGGCGGATTCGGCGGCGGGATGCCGGGCAACATGAACAACCTGATGAAACAGGCCCAGCGCATGCAGCGCCAGATGGAGGAAGCCCAGAAGGAACTGGAGACAAAGGAGTTTACCGCGAAGGCCGGCGGCGGTGCCGTGGAGGCTGTCGTGACGGGCGCCAAAAAACTGGTCAGCGTGAAGATCGCACCGGAGGCGGTGGATCCGGAGGATGTGGAGACACTGGAAGACCTGGTGGTGGCTGCGGTGAACGAGGCACTGACACAGGCGGAGGATGCTGCCAGCGCTTCCATGGGCAGCATGAATATGGGGGGCATGGGCGGACTGTTTTGATCCGCGCATGTTGTCGGAGGCGCATTGAATCTCTATTCGGGACCGATCAATCATTTAATCGAAGAACTTGCGGCGCTGCCGGGCGTGGGAGAAAAAACCGCCGGGCGCCTTGCTTTTTACGTGATCAATTTGCCGAAGGAGCGCGTGGAGCGTCTGGCCAACGCGCTGACGGAGGCGAAGGAACGCGTGCATTACTGCAGGGAATGCTTTACGCTGACGGATGACGAAATCTGTCCCGTCTGCGCGAACGCCAAGCGTGACCATCAGACGGTGATGGTCGTGGAAAACGTGCGGGATCTTGCGGCCTATGAAAAGACCGGACGCTTTGAGGGCGTGTACCATGTCCTGCACGGCGCGATCTCCCCGATGCTGGGCGTCGGCCCGGCGGACGTGAAAATTAAGGAGCTGGTGGAACGCATCGGCCATGAGGACATTGAAGAGGTGATTCTCGCCACGGGTTCCTCGCTGGAGGGGGAGACGACGGCGATGTATATCAGCAAGCTCATCAAGCCGCTGGGCGTAAAGGTGACGCGCATCGCTTCGGGCGTTCCCGTCGGGGGAGATCTGGAATACATAGACGAAGTCACACTGACACGCGCGCTCGAGGGGCGCACGGAATTGTAGCGGGGGAGAGCCTTTGGCACAGGTCAGGGATTTCAATTCTTATAAAAAACAGAAGACGAAGGAACGGATACAGGGCGGCGCGCCGGCGCAGGAGAAGCAGACGCGGGAGCGCGCTGCGTCTCAGCCGGAGAGCGCAAAAGCCCCCACGGAGGAGGAAGCGCGGAAGGCGAAGAGCCGGAAGATGATGCTTCGCGCCCTGGCGGTGCTCGCGGTGATTGCGCTGCTGTCCGTGATCGCTTTTTTTGCCTGGCGTGACAAGGTATATACGCAGATGCGCGTTGCGGAAAGTGTCGGCATCACGGACACGATCGATGCCACCTGCGTCAACCTGAACGGTTACGTGCTGCAGTACAGCAGGGACGGCATGAACTGCATGAACAGCAAGGGCGAGGTGATCTGGAACCGGACCTATGAGATGCAGGCGCCGGTCGCGGAGGTCTGCGGAGGCGTGGCCGCGATCGGTGATTTCAACGGACGCACGATCTATGTCGTGGACACCACGGCGCCGCTCGGGGAGATCCATACGAACCTGCCGATCCGCGGATTCCATGTGGCCTCGCAGGGCGTCGTTGCCGTGATACTGGATGACGCGAACGTGACCTGGATCAATCTGTATGATGCGGAGGGCAATGAGCTGGCGGGCTTCCGCACCAGCATGAGCGACAGCGGTTATCCCTTCTCCGTCGCCATTTCACCGAACGGCCTTCTGGTCTGCGTGTCCTTTCTTTCCTATGAAGGCACGACGGCGAAGACGACGCTGGCCTTTTACAATTTCGGGCCCGTCGGACAGAACCATACGGACAAGCTGGTCTCCGGCTTTAACTATGACGATGCGATCGTGCCCTACGTGCGTTTCTTTGACGACGCGCACGGCTATGCCGTTTCCACGGACCGCATTCTCTTTTTCGAGGGAGACCAGATGCCGCAGGTGACGAAGCAGACCTTTCTCGGGACGGAGGAAATCCGCTCCGTGTATGATTCGACGGACTATGTCGGCATCGTCTTTTCCGGCGGCTCCGATGAAGGTGCCTTCCGCCTGCAGGTGTATGATAAAAAGGGCAATGAGCAGTTTGTCCGTTACCTGGATCACGAATATGAAAACATCGTGTTCGGTGACCGGCAGGTGATACTCTATGATGCCGATCGTTGGCGCATCATCGGGTTGGACGGGGAGGACAAGTACGAGGCGCCCTTTGACTACAGCGTCAAGGTGGTCATCCCGACCACCGTGCGCGGCCGCTTCCTCCTGATCGGCTCGGAGCGGATCCAGACGATAGAATTGAAATAAAAGAGGTAATACCATTGGAATCACTGGAAGAAACACTGGAGGAAGCGCTGACAACGCTTCCGGAAATTGATCTGAAAACACTCTCCTTATTCGGAATACCCGCAACGACACTGTTCGCGGTTCTCGCCGCGGTGCTGATGGTGGTGCTTGCGGTGCACGGCTTTCAGCGGGGCTTCATCGCGGAGCTGAGTCCGGTGCTGGCACTTGTTGCCTGCGTGGCGGCGGTGTATTTTGCGGCACCCTTCGTGCGGAAATATGTGCCCGTGGACTGGGGGCGGGGCGTCAGGGCGGTGGTGTATCTGCTGCTGATTGTCCTGGTGTTCAGCCTGGTGCATCTTTTGCTGAAGGGGGTGGGCCTCACCTTTCGCAAGATTCCGCTCATCGGTTTTACGACGGGTCTGCTGGGCCTCATCTGCGGGGTCGTGGAGGCGCTCTGTCTGATTTTTCTTTTGCAAAAGGCCTTTGAGATGGATCTCTTCGGCGCGATCCGGCATACCTTCGAAACCTTTGTGTAACTTCGGAAAAGGAGCATAAGTCCGATGGCTGAAAAACACAACACCGCCGTGACCATTGCCGGCGTCACCTTCAAAAACCCGGTCATGACCGCGTCCGGGACCTTCGGCAGCGGCATGGAATATGAAGAATTTGCGGACTTAAACCGCCTCGGCGCCGTCGTCACCAAGGGCGTGGCGTCGGTTCCCTGGGAGGGCAACGATGTACCGCGCGTCGCGGAGACGCCTTCCGGCATGCTCAATGCGATCGGCCTGCAGAACCCCGGCGTCGACGTGTTCATGGAAAGGGACTTGCCCTTCCTGGCGGGCTATGATACCCGCGTGATCGTGAATGTCTGCGGCAAGACGACGGAGGAATATCTCGCGGTCGTGGAGCGCCTGAACGAAACGGCGGTGGACATGTATGAGATCAATGTCTCCTGTCCCAATGTGAAGGAGGGCGCAATCGCCTTCGGGCAGGACGCAAAGGCGCTTTCGGATATCACGAAGGCCGTGAAGCGCGTTTCCAAAAAGCCTGTCATCATGAAGCTTTCACCGAACGTCACGCACATTGCGGAGATGGCGAAGGCCGCGGAGGCGGAGGGTGCGGACGCGGTCTCTCTCATTAACACGATCACCGGCATGAAAATCGATGTCGAAAAACGGCGCTTTGTCCTTGCCAACAAAACCGGCGGTCTTTCCGGTCCCGCCATTCATCCTGTCGCCGTCCGCATGGTGTACGAATGCGCGCAGGCCGTGCAGATCCCCGTGATCGGCATGGGCGGCATCATGAACGCCGAAGACGCGCTCGAGATGATTCTCGCCGGTGCCACGGCCGTCGCCGTCGGCATGGCCAGCTTCCACAATCCTTACGCTACCTTACAAATCATTGAGGGAATTGAAGACTACATGCAACGCCACGAAGTGACGGACATCAATGCGCTGCGCGGATGCGTGTCATAGATCCATCCGGCCGGAAAGACCAAAAGACGGATGTCTGCCGGAACCGGATGGTTCTTACCGGTGCGCCTTATCCGTCAGACCGAGAATATAATCTGTGGAAACACCGTAAAAAGAAGAGAGACTGATCAGGACATACGTGGGAAGATCACGCTGACCGAGTTCATAGTTGCTGTATACCTGTTGCGAGCAGTTCAGGTATGCGGCAACTTCTTTTTGCGTCAGGTCGCGATCTTCGCGTAGATCACGCAATCTCCTGTACATACAAACAACCTCCGATGCATCAAAAATAACATACCGCGTTTTGCGGTATTTACTTTTACCGCAAAATGCAGTAAAATCAACGAAGTAAACGGCGGGCCTGAACTGTAAGCGCGCTTATTTCAAGAAGGGGGGAGAAATATGTTCTGTTCAAATTGCGGGAAGGAAGTGCCGGAGGGCGCTTCGTTCTGCACTTCATGCGGCGCAAAACTCGGCAGAGCCGGATTCGGGATCGGCAGTCAGGCGGTAAGCGATCTGGGCGGTATGGCCCTGACGGCCGCAGGCGCCTTCCGGAAAAACCTGACGGGCTATGAGCACGGGGAAAAGGTTCACATCCAATATCGGGAGTTGTTTTCTTCTGTTTTTAAAAAACATTCCAGAGAAGAGGAGGATCTCCTGGTTATATGTGGGACCTCACAGACAACCCCGAACATTCGCGATATTGTGGCAGAATGGCCGAGACCCTGGCTGTTCTCAAGGGTTTTTCTTTTCTTGCTGGCGGCATCCCTGATTCTGGCATTGTTGCTCTTGGAAATGAATGGAATCGTTACTGCACCGGCTCTGTTCTTAATTCTTTCTGCCGTCGGGCCGCTTTCTGTGCTTGTTTTTTTCTTTGAAACGAACATCCCGCGGGATATCAGTATTTACAGGGTGGCAAAGGTCTTTATCTTGGGTGGTGCACTTTCTATTCTGTTCAGTTTTGCCATTTCGGAGATCGTTCACCAGGACTTTACGCTGATTGGCGCAATCGGGATTGGATTCACGGAGGAACTGGGCAAGGCACTTGCGGCGCTTCTTTATCTGAACGGAATTCAAAAACAGAAAGGCAGACTGTATATCGTAAACGGACTCCTGGTGGGTTCTGCAGTCGGAGCGGGTTTCGCCGTATTTGAATCTGCCGGCTATGCTTTTGTGACTTATCTGGAAACCTATATGGGAGCGCTTTATAATAACAGCTCCTGGTTTTCGGATTATCTGGCTCCCGACACGATATCTGCAGATGCATCATTTTCAGTTGCAATTATAAGAGCCTTGCTTTCTCCGGGCGGACATGTCATCTGGTGTGCGATTATTAGTGCCGGTTTGTGCATCGCGTCCAAGGGAGCGAAAATAGAGCCAAAGCATCTGGTCAGTCCTCAGTTTCTCGGGATTTTCATCATCCCCACAGTGCTGCATGCAATGTGGGACTGGGAAACTCTTTTTGATAACCTGGGGTATCTTAGTTATGTTCTATTGACTGTCATTGCCTGGCTTGTGGGGCTCGTTTTGCTGCACAGGGGAATCAGGGAAATCAATCAGGCAGTGGAGGATGTGTCTTCCGCCTGAAGGCGTTGAGTGACGCGGCAAGACAGAGGAATAGGATCAAAACACAGAGGAGGGGGAACATGAACAGAATCGGGAAGTACATGACAACGGCATTCTTTGCATGCTGTATGCTGTTTCTTTTGACAGGCTGCGGCGGCGGGACAAAGAGCTTCAGCGCAAGGGGCGCCGTACTCGTGACAACAGAGGGCTATGACGGTGTCGGAACACTGAATGTTACGCTGGATAGTGAAGAACTCGGGCGTATCATCGGGGCGGCCAATCCCAAAATCACACCGACACAATTAACGGAGCTGATCCGGACGATCGAGGTGATACCTTCCGCAGACAAAGATCTTTCCAACGGACAGGAGGTGGCGATCAGGGTCAGGGCTTCTTCCACACTTTTGGAGCAGTTGAAGCTGACACTCGCGGAAGAAAGCTGGTCTTATACCGTGGCGGACTTAAAGCCGCTGGAGGAGATCGATCCTTTTGAATATGTAGAAGTCGATATAACGGGCATTTCCCCGAACCTCTCCGTGAAGGTAACGCCAAAGCGGGTGAACGAAAGAATCGATGCCATGCGGTATTATGTCAACGGAGAGGATGTTGCCGGCGGAAGGACTGTAACCGGGTTTTCCATCGGTGACAGCGTGGAACTCAAGGTCGCAACGGAAGAGGCAAACGTGATGGCAAAAGGGTTCCGCTTTACGGCAAAGGAGAAGTCTTATCCGATTGATGACAATCACGATAAATTTATCACCTCTCCGGATGAACTGGATGATGCGGCCATGGCGAGGATGACAAAGGAGGCAAAGGATCTTTGGCTCCCGCGGCTGGACGATATCAGCGGTGACTACACACCGGGCAATATTCTTGCGCATGATGACCTGGAGTATGTCGGCGCAGTCGCGCTGATCACCAAGGACAATTCACGGAATGTGGTGGATCTGGTATTCCGTTCGGAAGTTCGGAATTCAGGAAAAGCAGATGCCGAAGAACAGCCGCTTGACGCACCGGTTATGGTGTACTTCCCTGTTCAGTTTCTGGATGTGATCCGTTACGCGGACGGCACAGTGGATTTCAGTGAAGTACAATTCAACAGTGATGTCCCAAGAGTGGTCGAATGGTCATGGGGCGGAAGAATCTCGGGATACACGGACACAACCATGATGATGACCCATCTGGTGCGGCAGTGGACCGCTGACTGGAACTACGAAATGGATGCAGCCATGCAGGAGTTGTTTGACGCAAGGTGAGCCGCAAAAAAACAGAGAATGATTCTTCGGAAGCCGGGCCGGTGGGGATTATCTCACCGGCCGGCACACGAAGAGATCCGCGCAGCCGCCCCGGTCGCGCAGCACATGATAGGCCTTGACGGCATCACTCTCGCGGTCGAAAATCCCGAAGACCGTGGGACCGGAGCCGGTCATCATGGCGCCGATCGCGCCGTAATCCAGCATCGTGTTTTCGATTTCATCGATGGCCTTGACCCGCCGTTTTGTGACGGGCTCTAAGAGATTGCCCATGAGAGAAGTCATCTGATACAGGTCGCCCGCGCGGAGCGCGCGCAAAAAGCCGTCCACATCCGGATGCTCCGTTGCGGGTGTCAATAACAGCTCCCCGTACACCTGCGCCGTGGAGACGCTTGCCGGGAGCGCCGCAATCAGTATCGAACAGTCGGGCGGTGCGGGAAGGGGCGTCAGGATCTCGCCCACACCTTCCGCGAGACAGGTGCCGCCGTGCAGCAGATAGGGCACATCGGCGCCGATCGTCAGTGCCAGCGCCGCCAGTCTTTCTTTGGACAGTCCCGCGTCAAACAGCTCGTTCATTGCCAGAAGCGTACAGGCCGCATCGGCGCTGCCGCCGCCCATGCCGGCGGCGACGGGGATTTCCTTGATCAGATCGATCGTTACGCCCTCCTTGATGCCCAGTTCGGAACGCATGAGCTCGCAGGCGCGAATGACCAGATTGTCCTCGTTTTCCGGCAGTCCCTTCACCGGCGTTTCCAACGCAACAAGGCCGCTGTCGTTCTTCGTGAACGTCAGCGTGTCATAGACATCCACGGTCTGCATGACCGTGCGGATGTCATGATACCCGTCCGGCCTTTTTCCCGTGACGTCCAGAATCAGATTGATTTTGCCGCAGGCTTTTCTCGTGATGCTGTCCATAGGTATATGATACCATACTTGTTTTCAAAATCTGTAAAAAAATTTGTCCCCTTTCGCTGTAACAGAGCGTTAATAATATATAAGTGTTCACTTGAAAGGGATAACAAGTCATGCGAGGGAGGGGAGATTCTTGAAAAAATACATATCTATTTTCGCATTGATCCTAGGGTTATTGCTTATATCATCTTGTGCAAAGGGTAACTATGAGATGGTGGACAATGACGTTCATTCGGGTTTGGATAGAGGGGAATATACCGCGTTGGAACGCAAAACAGCAGAAGTTGTATCAGTATCTGTTGCGGAATACCTGGATGAAATACATGGCATTGTAAAGTGCGGCGAACGCTTGATTATGATCGGGGAAAAAGATGAAAGCAATAAGGCGGTTGCATTGGGGCTCAAAGGGGAATTTATATCAGATTCTTCCATTGGCGGAGATATGAGTGGGTATCCGTATATTTATTCTGTACAGCCCCTTACAGATGAAAGGTTTATTGTATTCTATTGCAACAGCCATTATGAACCGCAGTATTCTGAAGGAGACACAACAGCAAAGGAAAAGACATACCGGTACAAGGCGGTTATTTATGATTCGCATCTTAAAACAGCAGATCAGAAAGAGGAGTTTGTTTTTGAAGACGCCCAAAACGGAGCTGTTGTTGTTGGAAACAACACGCTTTTTTGGGAAGGTGCAACGATCACGCTTTTTGACAAAAAGGGAGAAGAAAAGAAGGTTGAACTGCCATCAGACGCTTATGTAATAAATCTGATTTGTGATCTGAATGCCAATACCTATGCTTATTGTATAAATGCACAATCTATCGGACTTTTCAGGATAAATCTTTCAGAACTCTCACTGACTGATTTCTACACAATGCCACAGGAGAGGGTATCCCCTGTTCAATACGGAAACCGTTCTGGGCATATCTGTATCCTTACAGATAATACAATCTACCGCTTTATCCCGGAGGAAGGGAGTTTCAGTGAAGGAGTGAAAAGGATCGTTTTGCCGTCCGGGACGAAACAGATCTCGTCTTTTTTGGACATCGAAGAGAATGAATTTTGTTATTGCTGCGAAGAAGAACCGGTTCTCTATTTTGTGACCGTTAAAACCATAGAAGATCAGAGAATCCATATTACGGTCGGCGCGGTGATCGGACAAAACGCGCGTCTGGAGTCCTATGTTTCTTACTTTAATTCCATAAATGACGATTATGCGGCGGAGATCAGGTGGTACACAAATCCAATGCAGTTGAATGCGGATATCGCCGCAGGTAATGTGCCCGATGTTCTCCACCTACCGGGGTCGAAGATACCGCTCAATGATGGAGTCTTTATGGATCTGTTGCCGCTGATAGAGCAGGACGACGGATTGAGCAAAGAGGATTTTACCGGAAATATTCTCAAAGCACTTGAGATTGACGGCAAAGTTCTGTGCCTGTTTGAAAAGTTTGCCATACTCACCTGCACAGGAAGAACAGAGGTTTTTGGTAACCGCACGGGTCTGTCGTTGGAGGAACTGAATGCCATTCTGGCATCGGATGAAAATCTGTCCGTCTTTCCGGAATGGATGACAGCTGAAGAGTTTCTCCTTTGGATATGCGAGCTAAGTCCGGGATGGTTTATTGATTACGATACATACACCTGCAGTTTTGATAATGAGGATTACGTGGCACTTCTGGAATTTTGCCTTGGGTCATGCCCGCTAAAGCCGGATTTTGACAGCTATGTTTCGGATTATGAACCGGATATCTTGCTGTGTCCGGAAGAAATCAGGAATCCAGGAAGGGTAGGCGCAATAGAGAATAACTACGGATTAGATAGTTATACATTTACGGGATTTCCAAATGATAGAGGAGAAAACGGCAGCTTTTACACGGGTGCAGGAGGCTTACAATTTGCGATGCCGCACAATTCCCCGAATCCGGGCGGAGGATATGTACTGATCAAAGGGATATTCACAGAGAGGTGGCAGGAAAATGTGGATGATCTTCCCGCGATCAGAAAGATATATGAAGCACGCTGTGATGTCGTTGATGAAGACAATGTGCAATTATCGGATAACGCAAGGAAACAATTTGAGGAACTGATGATGAAAACAACGAGTTTCCTTTATGATGACAATGAAATGAGAGACATCATACTTGATGAGGCGAGGGATTTCTTTTATGGAAAAAAAGGCGCGGAGGAAGTCGCAAAACTGACGCAGGAACGAATCAGTATTTACCTTCAAGAACGTCAATCCTTCCAGTAATAAAGCGGTCAGGGAAAAACTGAAAATGAAGGAGGGCAATATGAAAAAAATCGTATCACTACTAATGGCAATCGTCGTGTTTTTCATGTCATCAATTCCGGCAATGGCCATTGGCGAATGCACCTGTAAAAAGGGTGTCGTTGTTGGTGGAAATGTGTGTCTTCGAAAAAACTATGGATACTCTACGGTGCTGGGATTTGTTCAAAACGGAGAAGGGTTTGATTGCCTCGGAATTACACCGTATGAATACGACCAGCATTTGTGGAGAAACGTGAAGATGAATCAAGGAACGAATAGAAACAAGAAAGGATGGATAGCGCTGGAATACACGCGTTCAACCGGATGATGTAACAAGTGTGATAACGGATATTCACTGACCGCTTTGATACAAAAGAGCATCGGCGCTACCGGTGCTCTTTTATGTTACAACCTGCATTCCCGTGACACCACACTATGTGTCACTATGAAAGTGCCGTGAAACCGCGTAAATACTGAAGATTTTTCGATTCCGCTCTTGACTCCGACATAGTTATGTGTTAAAATACATAACGAGGAGGAGTGAGAGCAT
>JAFSPF010000093.1 GCA_017443065.1 Lachnospiraceae bacterium | reverse complement strand
GTATCTTACAGGGTGTCGCAGAGAAACGCGTTTACATGGGAGCGCAGGTCTCCCTCCGGGATGAGGTTGGCCACGCGCATGATTTTGGCGCGGATGACAATCTTTTTGGCCTCCTCTTCGGAGATGCCGCGGCTCTGCATGTAAAAAAGAAGCTCGTCCGAAAGCTGGCCGATCGTCGCGCCGTGATGGCCGTTGATGTCCTCCTCCTGACAGAGGATGATCGGCACGGTACGGTTCACGGCATCCGGGGACATCTGCAGGGTGTCCTCGTTTTCATCTCCATCCGCACCGGCCGCGCCCTTGCGGAAATCGATCGTGCCGCGCAGCATCTTCTTTGCGTGATCCAGAAGCACGCCATGGAAATAAAGATTGCCGCTCGTCTTTTTGCCGCGGTGCGTCGCGACATGATTATAATCATACTGCTGTTCCCGTCTGCAGAGATAGCCCGTTTCGCCGGTATAGGCGGCATCGTCTCCGAGGAGATTGACCACCAGGCCGCTGAAGGCATGATGCGCCCCAAGCTCCAGGCGAACCGTTTCCGCCTGCGCTTCCTTTTCGCAGACAGCGCCGAAATCGTCAAAATGCGTGAAGTCCTCGCCGAGCATCTGCACGCGCACGATCTTCACCTTCGCGCCCTCCTCCGCATACAGATAGCTCTGCACGCCGAAGAAGCCCTGCGTCTTTTTCAGGGCGTAATAATCCATGAGGATGGTGATCTCCGCGCCCTGTTTTACATGAAAGACCTGACGGCTGAGCACGGCGCTCCCCTCTCCCGGGGTAAAGCGAAGGGAGAGCGGCTCCGCGGGTTTTGCGTTTGCTTCCACCGTATAGACGCTGACCGGCACCTTCGCCTCTTCCATCAGCGTATTGACGGCTGCGCCCATCCCCGTCGGGATGTCCTGCTGCATCCCCGCAAGCAGCACATCGCCGTTCGGCAGCACCGCGTCCTTGTCCGCAGCCTTCATCCGGGCCACGGCATCGCGGAACACTCCGGCGATCGCCGCATCATCACAGTTGTGCTTTGCCGTCACCCCCGCAGGAAGCGTTTCCTCCGGTTCGATCGATGTGAAGGCGGCAACATCCTGCAGCTCCAGTGTCTCTTCATTCATTTTCAGCCAGCGGTAGGTTTTTACCGGCATGGCGTTGACAGATACTGCTTTCCTCATATGACTCACCCGTTCCAGTCCATTTCAATCTTGATCAGATTATTCATCTCCGCCGCGTACTCCAGGGGCAGCTCCTTCGATACCGGATTCGCAAAGCCCGAGACCAGCATGGCCTTGGCATCGTCCTCCTTTAAGCCGCGGCTCATCAGGTAGAAGATCGCCTCATCCGAGATGCGGCCGATCTTTGCCTCATGGCCGATATCCGCGTCATCCGTGCGGATGTCCATCGCGGGGATCGTGTCCGTGCGCGAGATGGAATCCAGCATCAGGGAATCACAGGAGATCGAGGCCTTCGCCTTCTTTGCCGTCGGCTGAATCACCAGCGAGGAGCGGAAGGTTCCGATGCCGCCGTCCTTGGAAATCGATTTGGAATTCACGACGGAGGTCGTCTGTGCGCCCTGGTGCACGATCTTTAAGCCCGTATCCAGATTCTGTTCCCGGCCGGAAAAGGTGATGCCGGTGAATTCCATCTGGCTGCGGTCGCCCTTTAAGATCGTCATCGGGTACAGATAGGATACATGCGAACCGAAGGAGCCGGACACCCATTCCATGATGCCGTCCTCCTCCACGATGGAGCGCTTCGTGTTCAGGTTGTACATGTTCTTCGACCAGTTTTCGATCGTGGAATAACGGAGCCTTGCCTTTTTGCGCACGAAGAGCTCCACGCAGCCCGCGTGCAGATTCGCCACATTGTATTTCGGGGCGGAGCAGCCCTCGATGAAATGCAGATCCGCGCCCTCGTCCACGATGATCAGCGTGTGCTCGAACTGTCCGGCCCCCGCCGCGTTTAAGCGGAAGTAGGACTGCAGCGGAATATCCACCTTGACGCCCTTCGGCACATAGACGAAGGAACCGCCGGACCAGACCGCGCCGTGCAGCGCCGCGTACTTATGATCCGTCGGCGGCACCAGCTTCATGAAATGGTCCTTCACCATACCGGCGTAGTTTAAGCCGTCCTTGCGCTCCTCATCCAGCTCTCCGCGGATGACGCTTTCCAGGTCCGTATAAATGACGCCCTGTTCCGCCACCTCCTTGCGGACGTTGTGATAAACAAGCTCCGAATCAAACTGCGCGCCGACACCGGCGAGCGACTCCCGTTCCGCCTGCGGAATCCCGAGGCGCTCGAAGGTGTTTTTGATCTCCGGCGGCACCTCGTTCCAGTCGTTCTTCATGTCCTCCTTATGACGGACATAGGAAGCGATCCGGTCCATATCGAGCCCTGCGATGTCCGGGCCCCAGTCCACCATCTCCGTTTCCTCATAAAGCTTCAGGCATTTCAGACGGAAATCCCGCATCCAGTCGGGCTCTCTTTTTTCCGCGGAGATGCGCAGGATGATATCCTCCGTAAAGCCCTCCTCCTCGCGGAAAAAGTCTTCGGTGTTCTCTTCGTTTTTAAAATCGTACATGCTCTGCGAGTCTTGCTCCCGCAGGGCTTGTTTTTCACCTGACATTATTTTTCCCCTTCAAAGGCTTCAAACCCTTCGCTCAGCACCTTCTCCACCAGCGAGGCGTCGCCGCTCTCCACGATATGGCCGTTCACCATGACATGCGTCCGGTCCACCTTCAGCGCTTCCAAAATCTTCGTCGCGTGCGTGATGATGAGCAGGGCGCCGTCGTTATTCTTGTGATATTCCTCAATGCCCTTTGACACCGTGCGCACCGCGTCCACATCCAGACCGGAGTCCGTTTCGTCCAGGATGGCGAGCTTGGGCTTCAGCATCAACAGCTGCAAAATCTCCGCCTTCTTTTTTTCACCGCCGGAAAAGCCGACATTCAAATCCCTGTCCGCGTAGCTTCCGTCCATGTCCAGGGTTTCCAGCACCGCGTTCAGCTGCTTCTGAAAGGCCAAGAGCTTCACCGGCTGTCCGGTGAGCTCACGCGTGGCGTTACGCAGGAAGGAACTCATGGAGATGCCGGGGACCTCGATCGGGTTCTGGAAGGAGAGGTAAAGCCCGGCCTTTGCGCGCTTGTCCGTATCCTCCTCCGTGATGTCCTCACCGTCGAAGAGAATCTTTCCCTCCGTCACGGCATAATGTCCGTTGCCCATCAGCGTGTAGCCGAAGGTCGATTTGCCGGCGCCGTTCGGGCCCATAAGCACATGCGTCTCCCCCCGCTTCATTTCCAGATTGATGTCATGGAGGATCGGGAGCTCCCCGTCGATCGCCACGGACAGATGCTGCACCTGTAAGATGGTATCGTTTGCCATTTTTTTCTTCCTTTCCGTATCTCTTTAAAAGAGAGAATAGTTCCTGTTATTGGCGCGAGCGCTTGATTTTATTGCTCGCAACGAGTACCAATATACCACCAAATGAGGATGAACGCAATAGTTAAAGGGGTCTAACTAAAAATTTCATACTTTGTTCTTATTTTTGTGCCCCGGCGCGGCATCCTTACATTTTAATTGACATCCGACAGGGGTACGGATATCATGGTATTGTTGCTTTTTTCCAAAATAATCGTGAACAGGGGTAGTTTTTATGAAAAACCGTGTTTTATCCCGGGGACTTGCGTTCCTGTGTATTCTTTCTTCTTTGTTGTTTGCTCTGTCCGGAGCAGCACCGGTGCATGCGGCGGAACCGCAGACCTTCGCCGAAATCGTACAGGGAAATTTTGACGCAAACCGCTATGCCGCGGATTATGCGGACCTCAGGGCCGCCTTCGGTAACGATACCGTAAAGCTCTGGAACCACTATCTGAATTACGGGATCAGGGAAAACCGTGTCGCCTACACGACAGACGGCGCACGCGGTGTGGCGCTGACACAGGCAACTTTTGACACGGCGCGCTATGCCGCGGATTATCCGGATTTGAAGGCCGCCTTCGGTGAGGATGCCGCAAGGCTCTGGAATCACTATAACAGCAACGGCAGAAAAGAGCGCCGCATTGTCTATACCAAAAGCGGACAGCGTGTCATTGCTTCCGCAAGCGCGGCCGCACAGTCCGCTGCCGCTCCTGCTGCCGCCCAGCCGGCGCCTGCCGCCGCTCCCGCAGCATCGGCGCTGACCTATGCCAACATTGACTTACAGCGTTACGGCAGGGAGTATCCCGACGCAAGAGCCTGGGCCAACGGGCAGTCCTACCGCCTGTATGCGCACCTTTATCTCTTCGGCGTGCCGCAGGGACGCCGCATTCATTCGACAGACCCTGCGCTGGAGAGAATTCTTACCGGTGCCGACCAGACGGCAAGGAACAATCTGCTCAAGAGCTGGCAGGAATCTTTCTTCCACAGCACGCCCCCGGCAAACTGGAACCGCACGAACTACTCCGCCGCACAGACGCAGCAGATGCGCGCGTATGTCGGTTCCTCCATCGTGATCGGCGCTTCCGTCGCGGAAACCTTTGCGCGGGTTGCCGTTTCCAAAAAGGATCCGGTGATTTCCTCCCCGCTCCATCTGGCGCAGGCCGGTTATTTCATCGTGGATGCCCTTTCCGAAAATGACGGCTATGTGCGCGGATGGGGCCCCGCGAGCGGCACACAGCCCGTCTTCCGCGGCGCACACCGCGCCCCCCTGAATGTCATTGCGGAGGGAAAGTACAACACGATCTTTCTGCAGCTTGGCATGATCGACGCGGAATACTTCGGCACTCTGGACGCAAGGCAGCCGGGCTATGATCCTGTTGCCTCTTATATGAATTTTATTGCAAAGGTACGGCAGAAATCGCCGGGATCCAGGGTCATTGTCCTGGCACTCACTCCTTTTGCCGCCGCACACGGCGCAAAGAATCAGTTGAACGTACGCGTTGCCGCCTTCAATGCCGCGCTGCGCACGGAATGCGCCAAGGCGGGGGTTGCCTTCCTCGATGTCACAACGAACATTGCCACGGGGGACGGCTGGCTGAAGCCGGAGATCCTGACGGACGCCTATGTGCACATCAAGCCGGATGCCTATGAAAACTGGCTGCGTGTGATCAAGGCCTATATC
>JAFSPF010000092.1 GCA_017443065.1 Lachnospiraceae bacterium | reverse complement strand
GTTCGTCATCAGGTATTTTGCATAAAACTCCGGGTGCTCCGGAAAGAGATCGAAGTTCAGTATCCCCACCTGCGTAGCGGGCTTTGTGTTCTCATAATCCTCCCCGGCTTCCAGATTGTCGTATGCTCTGCACAGATACAGGAGCGAGCGCGGAATCCAGTTGTGTTCATTGCCGATCTGTATCTCTATGTCGAGAATCTCTGCATTGTTCATCTCGACACGGACATCCATCACAATAAACTTGTGCAGCGCCTCGTTGTAATCGATCGGGGTCAGCAGCTTCACGGATTTGACATCCTTCTCCCGCAGACCCTTCAATGCACAGATCAGTCCCTTCAGGGCACGCTTGGATTTCGACATGACCATATGAAACATCATGTCGTTCATCAGTGTGAAACGAATGGGGCCGGTGGCCTTCTCAACTGCTACGTAACGTGTGACTTTTTTTGTCTTTGACATAATAGAATCCTTCCTTTCTACAGATGCGCATCTGAGCGCAAAGATGATAGTGATATGTTCGGCGTGCGCCCTCGGGGACTGTCGGACGAACACCGCCGGTAAGGAAGAATATAACAGATTAATTTATATTTGTCAATAGTTTTTTTATGTTTTATTTATTTTTTATTGCCCTGTTCATGGACAAACCCGCATGCTTCTGATGATGCTCCTGTAGGGGATTGAGCCGGATACCAGTGCAAACAGCATGACAAAAGCGATATAGAGCAGAAAACGCTTCCATCCCATGGCGATCTTCAGCGCGCCGAGGTTGGTGATCTTGGTCGCGGGGCCCGTGATCATAAAGGCTGTGGCGCTGCCAAGAGACATGCCGTCCGAAAGCCCTTCACCATCTCCGCCATGGCCTCCAGCCAGGCCTCCTGGTCATTGTGCATGATGCTGCCGCTCGTTCTCGTCCCCGCGGAATGCACCTCCTTTTTTCTTCCTCACGCGCCTAAAGAGCAGCGCCAGCTGCACACCGGCAAACACCCAGAAAAACAGCATCAGCAGGTTTTCCAGGAGCACCAGCCCGCCCGCTTTTTCATAATCTAAAAACGCAAATACCACACGGAAGAACAGATAATCGGTCATGCCGCTTCTTAAAAACAGATACAATCCGATCCCCGCAAGGATGCAGCTGATGACGGCAATCGCGACTCTCGCCTTCTCTTTCATTTTGAGATTGGCCGTCATCGCCGGCACATGCATCCCCAGATGCAGACCCATCAGCACAAAGGACCAGTGCGACATCGACAGATGCATGACCCGTGCGAAGGAGACCGGCGCCATGCCGTACAAAAAAGGAACGGCGTATCCGCTCATGGACATGCCGCAGAAGGCCGTCAGCAAGAAAGACGCGACGAGTGCGATGTTCAGGATGGTCGTGACAATCCGGTAGGGAATGTATTTGCCCTTGAACAGTGCAGCGTACCACAGCCGGTTCAGAATCTGGTGCACGATCACCAGCACCGTCATCGCAACGCCGATCCACTCATGCAGCAGCTCTCCCGTGACCTGATAGGCCATCAGAAACAGCAGCAGCACACACATGACGGTATCCACCGTACGCCGGATCATTTTTGTTCTGTTCGCTTTGTTCATCTGACTAATCTCCGTTTGTCCGTCCTTCAAGCACCCAGCAGTCTGCACAGGCAGTTGTGGGTGATCTCGTAAACGGACTGATAACTGTAATCCACCTCCGCCTCTTTCATCGCGGTCTTCTGCTTTTTGGTCACTGTCGTATAAGGATAAATGCCGAACATAAAGGGAAAGAAAATGTAAATGAAGCCCTCTATTTCGGTTTCACTCATTTTGGGCCGGAATTTTTCCAGCAGCTTTCGCATCAGCTGCAGGGAGTGGCTATAGGACGTCTTGAACGAGGTGAGCATCTCCTGCCGGCTGTTGGCCTCCATGTCATAGTTGTTCATGGACAACAGCTTTAACAGCTGCGTTCTCTTTGTCAGGGTCTTTGCGATTTTTTCCGCCAGTGCGGCGGCGGTCAGCTTTTTGTTGTTCTCAAGAATCCCCGACAGGTCGTCATTCCAGCGGTCATATTCCAGCTGAAAAAGCGCAAGAAAGATTTCCTCCTTCGTCCGGAAATAATTGTAGATCGTCGGTCTGGAGAAAGAGGTCGCATTGCCGATCTCCTTCAGCGTGATCTCCTTGAAGCTCATCGTTTGATACAGCTGTTCACATGCACCTATAATCTCTTCTCTTCTTTTGGCGATCAGCTCCGGTGTACCCTTAAACATATCTTCCTCCGCTTACACTTATCAAACACCGTTGACACCGCGTCAACAGATACATTTTATACCCGCATTGACACGCTGTCAACCGCAGCAGCTCCCTCTTCCTAAAACGAAGAGAAACGTGTAAAATAGGAAGGCCGACTAAAAAAAGGAGCAAAACAAATAATGAAAACAAACGAAACGATGATACAGTACTTTGAATGGTATCTGCCGAACGACGGCTTCTGGTGGAAGCGCTGCGCCGCACAGGCGGCGGATCTGCGCACGCTCGGCGTGACCGCCGTGACGGATTCCCCGGAAAACCGTAATCAACAGATCGGCGGCGAGCAGCCGGTGAAGGTCTGGTCAAAGTTTACCTTCCCCGGACGGAAGGGCAAATACAGCAGCTTCACCTGGAACCATACGCATTTCACCGGGACGGACTGGGACGAAAACACGAAGCGCACGGACCAAATCTACCGTTTTACCGGCAAGCAGTGGGATGCGGACACGGATCCCGAAAAGGGCAACTTCGATTATCTCATGGGGATGAACGTCGATCTGGAAAACCCGGAGGTCATCAGCGAGACCGCGGGTGAGGACTTTCCCGCCGTCGGCGAATACTGGAGCAAGGAGCCCGACCGCATGCTGCATTATCTGGACGCGGTCGAAAACAGGATGTCGCTCTTTGACGTGGTGCTGCACTATCAGTTTTATTACGCCTCGACCTCGGGCGGAGGGAAGCGTCCTTGAAGATATGGTCGTGAACGCATGAGCATGGCAGGAGAATCACGCCTCCCAGGCGAGGCTCTCCGACTGCAGCTTGATCATCCGTGCAAATAAGCCGTCACGCGCCGTCAGTTCCTCAGGTGTGCCCGTTTCCTGCACCCCGCCTTCCGCAAGCACCACGATCCGGTCCGCGTTCATGACCGTCCGCATGCGGTGTGCGATGATGAGCACGGTTTTGTCCCTGATCAGGCCGGTGAGCGCGGTCTGCACGGCACTCTCGTTTTCCACATCAAGGGAGGCCGTCGCCTCGTCCAGCAAAATGATCTTTGCGTTTTTCAATATCGCCCTGGCAATGGAAATGCGCTGGCGTTCCCCGCCGGACAGCTTGGCGCCGTTTTCGCCGATCATCGTGTGATAGCCCTCCGGAAGCTTGCGGACAAACGCGTCGCACTGTGCGAGACGCGCCGCCTCCATCACCTCTTCATCCGTCGCGTCCCTTTTGCCGATACGGATGTTTTCCATGACGCTGTCCGCAAATAAGACGACATCCTGAAAGACAATGGCGAAATCCGTCAGCAGCACCTCCGGATCGATCGTCTTCACATCGACACCGCCGATCGTGACACTGCCCTCCTGCGGGTCCCAGAAACGCGCGGCCAGCTTTGTCGCCGTGGATTTGCCGCCGCCGGAAGGCCCCACCAGCGCCGTGACCTCGCCCTGTTTCGCGATAAAACTCACGTCGCGCAGCACGGTCTCCTGCAGTCCCTCATCATCCTGATAGGAAAAGGTCACATGGTCGAAACGGATATCGTAATTTGCAGGCGCAAAGTCCGCACTTCCCGTCATCTGCTTTTCGTTTTGGATCACGCGCATCCGTTCAATGCGCACCTGCGTTCCGAAGACCGCTGCCATATTGGCAAAGAGTCCGCCCAGAGGATCATAAAACCTGGTTGCGGCGATCAGAAATATCAGGAAGACCGTGAGGCTGATCGCGCCTTCGGAAAGCAGTGTAATACCGGTGAGCACCGTCGTCGCGATGCCGACCTTCAGAAAGGTCTGCGCCGCCGTGACGATGCTCCCCGTCACGAGTTCCGATTTGCGGTTCACCGCTTCCGCCGCATCCAGCTTTGCATTCAGCCCCGCAAGATAAGCGTCCTTGCGGTTGCAGGCCCTGATGTCCGGCACCGTTTCCAGCAGCTCCTGCAGTGCATCCGTGGCCGCGCGTCTGGCCTCCACGTTTTTCAGCATATAGCTTTTCTGGAAGTAGCGGGACGCATACACGAGCAGCACCGACACAGGCACCACCCACAACAGCGCGATCGCCATCCGCCATTCATAAACAAGCATCGCCATCGCAATGAGGATCGTCGAGACATAGGTTCCGATCATCTGCGGATAGAAATGGGAAAAGGCTTTTTCCAGCAGCTCGCAGTCGTTCATCATCGTGCTCGTCAGATCGGAGAGATCCCGCTTGCCGAAAAAGGAAAGCGGCAGATGCCTAAGCAGCTCCGCCAGCGCGATTCTGCGCTTGCCGCTCTCCGCGTAGGTCGTCACATAGAGCGAGCGGTACTGCAACAGAAAGGTTACGTACAGCAGCGCGAGCGCGATGACGCCGCCGGCGACCGAAGGAAGCAGACGCGCCCGCACATCACCGCCCGCAGTCAACGCATCGATAATGCCTGTCAGCGCATAGGACAGCACAAAGACCGGCAGCATCTTCGCGATGTTCACCAGCACCGTCAGGAAAACACTTTTCACAAAGTCCCTTGCACCCTGCTCTGTCATGGCGTAACGGTCAGCGATTCTCCCCATCATGCCGCACCTCCGATCTTCCAGGCCGCCGCCTTCTCATAATCCGCCCACATCCGCGCATACAGTCCGTTCTGTTCCATCAGCTCCGCGTGCGTGCCCGCTTCCTCAAGCCTGCCGTCCGACAGGACAAAGATCCGGTCCGCATTCCGGACGGTGGACAGGCGGTGCGCGATCATCAATACGGTCTTGTCCTTCATCAGCGCTTCGAAGCCCTTCTGGATCAGCGCCTCGTTTTCCGGATCCGCAAAGGCGCTCGCCTCATCGAGTATGACGATCGGCGCGTCCTTTAAGATCGCACGCGCCAGGGCAATCCGCTGCACCTCGCCCCCGGACAGATACACACCCTTCGTGCCGATGACGGCATCAAGACCCCCCGGCACCTTGGCGATGATATCATCACACTGCGCGGCATGCGCGGCGGCAAGAATCTCTTCTTCCGTTGCGCCCTCCTTTGCCGCGGCGATGTTTTGGCGGATGCTTTTTTTGAACAGCTTTGCGTCCTGGAACACAAAGGCGATCTGATCCATCAGCACCTTTTCGCTCAAGTTACGCACATCGACGCCGCCGATCGTGACGCTGCCCTCCTGCACATCAAAAAAGCGGGGGATGAACCTTGCGAGTGTCGTCTTTCCGCCGCCACTTGGTCCCACCAGCGCACAGGTCGTACCCGCGGGGATCGTCAGGGACACGCCTTTCAGCGCCGGATGCGTGCCTTCCTCATAAGAGAAGGTCACGTTGCGGAACACAATGTCATGCGCGGCATCCTGCGGAAGCGGGGTACCCTTCCCCACAGGCAGCGGCGCTTCCTTCAGAATCTGCTTTAATTTGAATGTGGCCTCATTTGCATCCATAAAGGCATTGCTGACATACATGATGCGGTCCATCATAAAGGCCAGCTGCGGCGCAAAGAAAATGTAAAAGACAAGATCGGCCAGCTTTTCCCAGCCGTTTGCGGCGCCGGAGAGGATGATCATGCCGACCGGCAGCAAAAACAGAAAGGAGGAGTTGAGCACCACCGTAAACCAGGTATAGGGCTGTGCGCACATCAGGGAATACTTTGCCGCGAGCGAACTGTTTTGCTCGATCGCGTCCTGAAAGCCCTTGAAGGAGTGCACGGTCTGCTGGAAGACCTTTACGACCGGGATGCCGCGGACATATTCCGTCGCCTCCGCGCTCATCCTCTCGCCGGAGCGCTGGTAATCGTTATAGAAATCCATGGCCTTGATCTTTCCTTTTTTTCTCCGCGCCTCGATCTCTTCCTCTGTCGCATTCATGCCGCCCATCATTGTCATCAGAAAGGTAAAGGAAACCAGCATCGGAATGAGGCAGGTCAAGCCCATCCGCCAGTCGAACAAAAAGAGCAGGATGACACCGCAGACGGGTGTCACGATGCCGCCGACAGCATCGGGAAGATTGTGCGCCAACAGTGTTTCCGTCAGCGACGCGTTGTCGTCGATCTGCTTGCGGAGACTGCCGGAAAGATTTGCGTTGAAAAAGCCGGGCGGCACCTCCAGCAGATGCGCCGCCGCGCGTTTGCGCATGTTGGTCGCCGTGCGGAAGGCCGCAAGATGCGTGCACATGAGCCCCGCAAAATAGATCGCGGAGGAAACAACCGCCGCGCCCAGAGCGTACCAGCCGTAGCGCGCAAGCGACCCGACCCCCTCCAGTGAAGGCATCGCACGAAAGACGCCCCGCGCCACCACCCATACAAAGAGATAGGTCAGAATCCCGACCGCCGCGGATATGCCGGACAGCGCACAGCCGAGGAGCGTCAGGCTTTTGTGGCTCCCCGCGTAATCCATCAGCTGCGCAAGGGGACCTTTTTCCTTTGTCCCGGTCTGCCTTCTGCTGTCTGCCTTTCCTTCCATACGCACTCCTCCCTGTCTGAACCCGGCAACGGTTAGCCTTGCCTAACTATTAGTTAGATTATACTAACCTTCACCGGTTTTGTCCACAGCAAAAAGCCCTTCCTGTGCGGAAGAGCCTGTTACTGTCTTTTTCAATGACGGCCGGGAGAGTCTTCTGCCCGGGCCCGCGTCAGCGTCACTCCCCGTACAGCGGGGTGGAAAGATAGCGGTCACCGGAATCCGGCAGGATGACAACGACGGTTTTCCCTTCGGCTTCTTTGCGCTTTGCGTAGGCTGCGGCAGCGCTGAGCGCCGCGCCGGAGGAGATGCCGGTCAGAATGCCTTCCGTGCGCGCAAACTGCTTTCCGTATGAAAATGCATCCTCATTTGACACGGTGATGATCTCATCGTAAATACCTGTATCCAGTACCGCGGGCACAAAGCCCGCGCCGATGCCCTGGATCTTGTGCGGACCCGGTTCACCTCCGGAGAGCACCGGTGAATCCGCGGGCTCCACCGCGATCACCTTCAGCGCGGGATTCTTTTCCTTGAGATACGCGCCTGTCCCGGTGATCGTTCCGCCGGTGCCGACCGTTGCGATCAGCACATCGACGTTTCCTTCCGTATCCCGCCAGATCTCGGGACCGGTGGAGGTCCTGTGCGCGGCGGGATTGGCGGGATTGTCAAACTGCCCGGGAATCACGGCGCCCGGAATCTCCTTTGCCAGCGCCTCCGCTTTTTCAATCGCGCCCTTCATCCCCTTTGCACCCTCCGTCAGCACAAGCTCCGCGCCGTAAGCCTTTAGGAGCGTGCGCCGCTCGACGCTCATCGTGTCGGGCAGGGTCAGGATCGCCCGGTAGCCCTTCGCCACCGCCACCAGCGCCAGGCCGATGCCGGTATTGCCGCTGGTCGGCTCTATCACGGTACCGCCCTTCTTCAGAATGCCTCTTTGTTCCAGGTCTTCGATCATGGACAGCGCCACGCGGTCCTTGACGCTGCCGGCGGGGTTTAGGTATTCCAGCTTGACCAGGAGTCTCGCGCCGGAGATTCCCTCCGCCTTTTGAAAACGCACTGCCTCTAACAGCGGTGTATTCCCGATCAGTTCCGTTACGCTTTGTTTGATATTGTTCATGGTGTCACTCCCTTGCTATGAGCACTTGGCGGATGTCCTTTATCCGCCTGCGTGCGAATGTATATCACGTTTTATTATACTATGATTCCGCTTTCAAAAATACCACTCCCGCTTTCTCCCCGTCCACCTTCATCCCGCGAAGGCCTGACGCAGATCCGCGATCAGATCGTCGCTGTGCTCCAGACCGATCGAAAGACGCACGGTTCCCGGAAAGATGCCCTGATCGCGCAGCTCCTCCTCCGTGAGCTGGGAGTGCGTCGTTGTGGCCGGATGAATGACCAGGCTTTTCGCGTCCGCGACATTGGCCAGCAGGGAAAACAGCTGCAGCCTGTCGATAAAAGCCTGCGCTTCCTTCTGTCCGCCCTCGATTTCAAAGGTAAATACGGAGCCCGCGCCCTGCGGAAAATAAGCCTTGTAAAGACGTTGCTGCTCCGGGTCCTTTGACAACGACGGATGATGAATCTGCTTCACCTGCGGTACCGTCTGCAGAAAGGCGAGGACCTTTTTCGTGTTTTCCACATGCCGCTCCACGCGCAGGGAAAGCGACTCAAACCCCTGCAGGAAAATGAACGCGGATACGGGGGAGAGCGTCGCGCCCGTATCCCGCAGAAGAATCGCACGGATGCGCGTGATGTAAGCCGCCTTTCCCGCCGCCTGCGTGAAGCTGATCCCGTGATAGGAGGCGCAGGGCTTTGTGAGTCCGGGAAATTTGTCCGCATGCGCCTCCCAGTCAAAGCTTCCGCCGTCCGTGATCACGCCGCCGATCGCCGTTCCGTGTCCTCCGATAAATTTGGTCGCCGACTCCACGACAATGTCCGCACCGTGTTCGATCGGCCGGAACAGATACGGTGTCGCAAAGGTATTGTCGACGATCAGCGGAATCCCGTGCGCATGCGCCATTTCGGCAATCCGGTCGATATCAATCACATCCGAGCGGGGATTCCCCAGCGTCTCCACAAAGACCGCCTTCGTATTTTTGCAGATGGCCGCCTCAAAGTTACGCACATCGGACGGATCGACAAAACTGCTGCTGATACCGCATTCCGGCAGCGTATGCTGCAGCAGATTGTAGGTGCCGCCGTAAATGTTCTTTGCGCTCACGACATGATCGCCCGCCGCGGCGATGTTCCGGATGGCGTATGTGACCGCCGCCGCGCCGCTGGATACGGCAAGCGCCGCCACACCGCCTTCCAGTGACGCGATGCGCTCCTCCAGAACACCCTGCGTCGGATTGGTGAGGCGGCTGTAGATGTTCCCCGCGTCCCGCAGGCCGAAGCGGTCCGCCGCATGCTGCGCATCGCGGAACACATAGGATGCCGTCTGATAAATCGGAACGGCCCTTGCCCCGGTTGCGGGATCCGCCTCCTCCTGTCCCGCGTGCAGCTGTCTTGTCTCAAATCTCCAGTTCTGTTTTTCCTGCTCCGTCATCTTTGCCATGATGTTTTCCTCCTGTTTGTTTTGCCGGGTATCGTGTCCTTTTGCCGGTTCCTTGTTTTCTGCCGGGCACCGTGTCATTGCCGGATTCCTTGTTTTCAAGCATCATACCACCGTTTTTCGTGTTAGTGTTAATACCGAATACAGATATCTTGTTATCGACAGAAACGATATCCCGTGCTATACTCTTCTAAGGAAAAGCAAAGGAGAACTCCACCATGACCCTGCAGCAGCTTGTATACGCCGTCACGATCGCAGACTATCAATCCGTCAACAAGGCGGCGGGGGCTCTTTTCCTCTCGCAGTCCTCTCTCTCCGCATCCTTGAAAAACCTGGAGGAGGAGATCGGGATTTCCCTCTTTTCGCGTAGCAATCGCGGTGTCCGCACAACACCGGAGGGGGAGGAGTTTCTGGCCCATGCCAGACAGATCGTCGGCGAATACCGCCTTGCGGAAGAAAAATTCATTTTGAAGAAGGAGAGCAAAAAGCGATTCAGCGTTTCCGCACAGCATTACTCTTTTGCGGTGAAAGCGTTTATCGAGGTTGTGAAGCGATTTGCGATTGATGAATATGCCTTCGGCTTTTATGAATGCCAGACGGCGGAAATCCTGGAAAACGTCCGGCGCTACAAATCGGAGCTCGGCGTCATTTACATGGACGAGGATAACCGTGCGATGATGCTAAAAAGACTGCGGGACAGCGATCTGACCTTTACCGGACTCTTTTCCTGCAAGGTATTTGTCTTTATGGCAAAGACCCATCCGCTTGCGAAAAAGAAAAGGCTGAAGCTCGAACAGCTTGCCCCCTACCCCTGCCTCAGCTTTGACCAGGGGGAGAACGAGGCCTTTTACCTCGCGGAGGAGGTGTATTCCACCTGGAATTACAGCCGGATGATCCGCGCCTCGGACCGCGCAACCATGCTGAATTTTATGGTAGGATTAAACGGCTACACGCTCTGCTCCGGCATCATCTCGGAAGAACTCAACGGGGACGGATACTGCGTCGTGCCGCTTGCCTCCGACAAGGTGATGCAGATCGGCTATGTCCGCCGCGCGGCGTCGGCGCTCTCCCCCCTCGGCAGTCTGTACGTGGAAGAACTGAAAAAATGTGATGTTAATCTTCTGTAACACAGCTTTTTTCAGTCAATACAGTCCTTTCCCCAGTCGGTTTCCGGGCAGTTCTGATAATGCTTGTATGACCAGACTCCTGTCCTTCTGGTTTGATTTGGCAATTGTTTGTTCCAATTCATCCAGCTCCGCAAGGAATCCATAATTTGTTTTCAGACGCTTTATCATATCCTCTGCTGTTGGCGCAGGTACGGCAAGTGCACCAATATCTTCCGTATCTACATCCTGCGGTTTTCTTTCGTTCAGCCATCTTTCCGGTTCAAATACCGAAGGAGAATGTGCAGGACGCCAGAAGATGCTTCCATAATGCATCCCATGTGAATCCACCCAGATTTTCAAAACCACCAGGCGCTTTAGCAGGTTTTTGTCAATGGTGGCTGCGATCGTCTTTGTTTCAAACAGCCAGTTTAAATCATATATATCTCGCGCCGTACTTGTCCGATTAAGCCGTGCAATTTTTTCAGCCATGTTTTCTTCCAAACAAAGCGTATGAATATGAGGCAGTTCAAAGCCATATTGTTTATGGATTGGCAATGCGACTATGGGCTTTACCGCCGGCTCCAACCATGGATATGATGCAAAATCCAACTTTGTCTTAAAAATATCACCATCATTAAAAGGACTTGTAAGCCCGATATACCATTTATTCCTGCGCTCACTTATGGAATACGAAAACGGACCAAGCTGTAATCCATCGATTTCACTGATAAAATCAAGTGTCCGTTCCGAGGAATCAGTAATACTGTCATCTATGGAAAAATCCAGATCAAGTGAAAAACGACCTTCCCGACCCGCGTATAGCTTTCGTATTGCCGTACCACCTTTTAGTGCTACATGTTCCATCTTTCCGATGTCTTCCAAATAAGACAATAAAAAATCCTGTGCAATATCTATGATTGCGGCCTCCCGCCCGGGCGCACCACTGCCAACAGAAATATGTCTTGCCAGATACCCCTCCGTTATATTTGCTCTGTCAAACTGTATCACTTTACTCTCTCCATTTCTTTCGGCGAAAACGGAAGCGCCGTATCCGAAATCTTCCATTTTTCATCGTTTCTGACAGCCTGTTTTCTGGAGCCGAATCGAATCTTGGACGCGGGCTTCTGAATAACATCAAAAATTGCATTTGACGCTTCCGGATACATCCCTTGCAAAAAATAACCCGTTCTTCTCTTTACAGAATCTGTCCTTTCGTCAATTTCGGCAAGAATCATTTCCACTTTTGACTCGTACACAACATCAGGAAGCCATTCCATAACGCTTTCCCATGAATCTACTATATTAGGCTTTGAAGCTATCTGTACCAAAATACTCTCAGGTGCAAGGCAGGGTACATCCTTCACATGCTTAAGTTCAATTACGGGATGATATTTATATACCTTGAGGCCGGCAGGAATCCGTTTTCTGGGGGGCTGTGAAAAAGCCAGTT
>JAFSPF010000091.1 GCA_017443065.1 Lachnospiraceae bacterium | reverse complement strand
TGCACTATCGCCCAAAGGATTTAAGCCGTATGATTAAAAAATATCAGTCCTGAAGTTCATATACAACATTTCATCTTGCTTAAAAGAGCCGGAATCCCAATATATATGGGGCTTTCCGGCTCTTGAACTGTCGAAGATGGGGTTTACCGAAAAGCGCAAAGTGATTCAATGCACAAATCTCCCAAATTTTTAGGGCGGATTTATACATTATTTACGAAAAACGACGAAATCATTCAAGATCATGAAGAAATGCCTTGACTATTTTTAACCTCTGCTCACAGTTTTTATTTTTTGGATTGACTTTTTTTGTTTTGGCGCTGTTTCTATGATTATTTATATGATAGGGGGTACGCCCGCTTTTCTGCGGGCGTACCCCCTCATGAATGTGCTGTGATTTTGCGGCGGATCCTTCTCCTGTCCGCCGGAATGCTTATGCGCCCGTGGGCGTTCCGCACTTGGCGCAGAACTTCATGCCGGGCTGTATCGGCGCGCCGCAGCCCGAACAGAATCCGCCGCCGGCCGGCGCCTGCATCTGCGGCGGCTCCGGTGTCGGCATCTCATGACCGCAGTGCGGGCAGAAGCGGTTGCCCTGCGGCACGATCTGCGAGCAGTTCGGGCAGACCACGCCGCCCTTTAAGATCGCGATGCGCTCCTCGATCGCCTTTGTGTTGGCGTTCACCGCATCGATCGCCTCAATCATCTGCGAATAATCCGGTTCCTCCCCGCCTTCGTTCTTTTTGTAGTCATACACGGCCTGGCCGAGCTGTGCCATCAGATTCTGCCGCTGCTGCTGCAGATTCTTCAGCTCGCCGTTGAGCTTCGTTGTCTCCGTGAGACTGTTCATTTTGTCCATAAATCCAGCCATAAGAACCCCTCCTGCTGTAACTGCTTTGTTTGTTGCGTTGCTGTTATTCTACCACAGGGACAGCGCAAAATCTATCAGTTTCTTGCCCTACAGGCGCAAAAACATCTCCAGGTACCTGCCCCTGCGGGCGCTGCCGATGGCCGTGCGGGCGTTTTCCCCGCCGGGGTAAACGCCGCCGTAGATGTCCTCCTCGATCTCCACGGTTTCTCGGGTCTGAAAGCCCAGGGATTCCAGCAGGTGCACGGAAACCGCATTTCCTTCCTTCACCAGCGCCTGCACCTCCGCAAAGCCGAGGACATCCCTGCCATAGACGAGACAGGCCTCCACCGCTTCCTTTGCGTAACCTCTTCCCTGCCAGTTCTTTCCGATCAGGAAGCCGATCTCCGGGCGGTCAAAGCCCGCGCGGACGGAAAAGCCCGCACGGCCGATGATGTCTCCCGTCCGTTGTTCGATCACGGTCCAGACACCGAAGCCCAGCAGCTGATAGACATTGCGGATATAGTCCTCCATGTAACGCTTCTCATCCGCGGGATCCTCAAACAATCCCTCCATGAAGAGCGTCATCTCCGGATCCCTGTATATTTCATAAAGAGCGTCCAGATCTTCGACCGTCGTCTCGCGGAGCAGGAGCCGTTCCGTCTTCAGAATCTCCCAGGGCTCTCCCGCCGCACGCTGGTATGCCTTGACATAGGAATCCGCGTCAATCTCCTGCGGTTCCTCGAAGATATAGAGCGCGCCGGAAAAGGAGGTCTCCGCACAGCCCTCATGCCGGTAGGCGATCGCCGGGATCCCCGCTTCCGTCAATGTCATCAGACGGTCCGGATCATCCGTCAGCACAAGCAGTCCGTCCCGCCCCTTCAGCACCTCATCCGCCACCTCGGCGGCCTTGTGTACCTCCGCGGCCAGGCCCCTTGCGCGCAGCATCGCACAGGCCTCCCCGCAGGCCAGACGCTCCTTCACATATGCTTGTTCCCCCAGCAGGAATACGACTTCTCCGAGCATGGTACAACTATACCATGTATGTTATACTGTTACAAATCAAAAACAGGAGGTAGCATCATGGCTCAGAACCCGATTGTCACAATTACAATGGAAGACGGCAGCGTGATCAAGGCGGAGCTCTATCCGGAGATCGCGCCGAACACCGTCAACAACTTTATCTCGCTCATCAAAAAAGGCTTTTATGACGGCGTGATCTTTCACCGCGTCATCAACGGCTTTATGCTGCAGGGCGGAGACCCGGAGGGCACCGGCATGGGCGGCCCGGGCTATGAAATCAAGGGCGAGTTTTCTTCCAACGGATTCAAAAACGATCTGAAGCATACGCCGGGCGTGCTCTCGATGGCGCGCACCATGATCCCGGATTCCGGCGGCAGCCAGTTCTTCATCATGCACAAGACTTCCCCGCACTTAGACGGTGACTACGCCGGCTTCGGCAAGGTGACGGAAGGGATGGAGGTCGTCAACCGCATCGCGGAGACGGAGACGGACTTTCAGGACAGACCGCTCACGCCGCAGGTCATGCAGACGGTGACGGTGGAGACGTTTGGGGTGGAGTATCCGGCGCCGGAGGTGATGTAGCAGATCGCGCATATCTCGGATTGCTCCGCACCTTCGGTGCTCCCGCAATCCGGCGGACATTCGGAATCCGCGCTATCGCGCTTCTTCCTTATGTCCGTTATTCCGACAAATATACGCATGAGCGCAAATAAATTTGCGTCATGCGTATGCTTGTCGGAAAATATGCGCTCACAAAGGGAGGATGCCGGGCGCGCTCTGCGCACCCGGCATTATTATGAAAAAGTTTTTGTGGTAATTTCGTTTTCGGACATTATCAATATAACAAATAAAAGTGTCCAAAAAACGATTCGCCATGACAAGTCTTTAAAAAACTTTTGAACAAATTATGAACGTCACGGCGCTTTTCCCCTTCTCCCGCTTATTTTTTCTTACCCAGGAAGCAGAGCACCGTACCGGCCGCAATCACAAGGCTCGCGATCAGGTACAGCCAGAAGCCGAAGCCCATACCGGCACCGGCACCGATGGAGCCGCCGAGACTTCCAAGGTCGTCCAGACCCAGCATACTGTTCGCACGGCCCTTCTGCACCAGAAGATAAATGAACATAATCACAAACCAGACCACGTCCACCGCCGCCACGATCAGCGGAATCATGCCCAGGGGCTTTACAAAGGTATCCACAACCACCAGCGCAATCACCGCGATCGCCAGCAGAAGTGCCAGAACTCCCATAAAGCCGATGCCCAGCATGGAAATACCCTCGGAATAGCTCTCACCAAATGCGCTCATCGACACCTTGATCACCGAGAAGAAGCAGGACAGGAACGCCAGCACACCGCCGGCAAGCATCAGAATCTTCGGCAGTGTCAGGCCCTCCGACTTTGCGCCGCCCGCCTGAAAGCCGGCAAACTGACCGGCACCCGGAAAGCCGCCGCCCTGTCTGCCCGTCTGCGGCCTCGCGCCGCCCTGCATGGTGCCGCAAAACGGGCACGCATTCGCATTGTCATCGATTTGTTTTCCACAGTTGCCACAGAATTTCATCAGAACTCCCTCCTCGTTAAAGAATCCGTTTTACCCTCTTTTCTTTCCGGCATAATCCATGATCATGCCGACAAACGCCACCACGATACCGATGATCCACATAAAGAAACCCACGCTGAGACTGACGACTCCGCCGAATTCCGATTTGGCCATCACAATAATAATCAGCGCAAGAACCGAAAAGAGGACCTCGAAGATGGTCACAATCAGCAGCACCACCTTATTGCGCGTGAAAACAGACAGCAGGGCGCACAACAGACCGACAATGACAAAGATCAGAGGTACATAAAACAGCCATCCCATCGCGGCATCGCCCATCACACTTCCCGCTGTCGTCATCAGGCGGAGAGGCACTCCCACACCCAAATAAGAGTACATCGGCACAAAGAGCGCAATCAGGATCAGCAGATAACCGACGGCCGCCACAATCCCGCCGATACTGATTTTCAGACCGCCCTTTGCCGGGGCCGGAGCATACGAGGGCATCTGCTGATAGCCGCCCTGTGCCGGGGCACCTGCTGCCCGCTGTGCACCGCTCTGCATCGCACCGCAGTACGGACAGGCATTGGCGTTGTCCTCAATCTGTGCGCCGCAGCTTGTACAAAATTTCATGATTCCTGTCTCCCTTCTCCTCTCAAGGTATCATAATTATAAAAAAAATATAATATCACTTTACACGATCTTCATCTTTCCTGCAACCCCCCTTATGAGGGGTTTTTCTTCGGAACCCGGAAAACGATCGCCTGCCTGTGATTCACGATCTCCACGCGTTTGTGCGCACCGCCGAATTCACCGTCCCTGGTCCAGGCCACTTCTTCCGCGCATTCCAGCGTCAGTTGCGCGGTTTTGAAGCTGATCATCAGCTCCGAATGAAGACTGCGGCTGACCAGCGCCGTCACGATGGAGGACAGCTCCACCGGATTCTTCGGCATTTTGATCAGTGTCACTTCAAACACCCCGTCATCCAGACGGACATTTTTTCCCGTGATCTCCCTGAAGCCGCCGATGGAAACGGAATTGGTCACCATCCCGTAGATAAAATTCCCTTTGATTTCCTCCCCGTCATGCGTCACACGCATCCGGTACGAGCGGATGTCCGTAAGCTCCGTTGCGCCCTGCAGCAGATAGGCCGCATGGCCGAGCACGTTTTTCATGCGCTGTCCCGTGCGGTAGGAGGTTCTGGTGAACAGACCGAAGGCCGCCGTATAAACAAAAAGCGCGTCGTTCATTTCACCGACGTCGCATCTGAAATCCTCTCCGCGTACCGCAATCTTTGCCGCAGGCACCATCCTTGCGGGAATCCCGAGGCTCACCGCAAAATCATTGGTGCTCCCCGCCGGGATATAACCGAGCGGCAGAATCTCATTCGCTTCCAGCATCCCGTTGACGGTCTCATCCAGCGTCCCGTCGCCGCCGCAGCAGACCACAAGCGAGCATCCCGCGGACCGGTGAAGCACCGCTTCCGTCGCGTCGCCGGGGCCGCGTGTCGGATGCGCGATCACCTCATATCCCGCCTGGGAAAAGACGTCGATCACATCGATCAGATGCGAGCGGATCCGCTCCTTTCCCGCATGCGGATTGTAAATAAAAAGCAGTTTCTTATCCTGTGCCATTTATACCCCGGCAAAATAATGCTGTAAGCCTTCCAGCGCCTCCTGTTCATCCGCGCCTTCCGCAACCAACGTGATCTCCTCTCCCCTGGTCAGTTCCATCGTCATCATGCCCATGATGGACTTGACATTGGCGCTCATGTTGCGCGCCTGAATGTGCAACGAGCTCTCATAATGCGATGCCAGCTGCACGGCTTCCGCAATGCCGCGGGCATCCACCGCCTCATTTGTTCCGATCGTGATGATCTTCTTTGACATACCTTCCTCCCCTTCTTATCCTTTCTGTCCGGTCTCTTCCCGGTAAACCGCAATGATTTTCTGCAGACGATGGTTCATGCCGCTTTTTCCGATCGGCGGATCCATCCGCTCCGCCAGCTCCGCGAGTGTGGCCTCCGGATATTTGAGCCTTGCCCTTGCCGCCTTGTAAAGCGGTGCGGGCAAACGCTTCAGCCGTCCCTGCTCCTCCAGCGCGCGGATGGCTTCGATCTGTTCCGCGGCCGCACCGACCGTCTTGCGGATGTTGGCCGCGTCGCAGTTGACGCGCCGGTTCACCCGGCCGCGCATTTCCTTGTAAATCCTTAAGTTTTCCAGCTCCATCAGCTGCCGGTGCGCGCCCATCACGTTCAGAAGCTCCGCAATATCCTCCCCGTCCTTGAGATAAACCACGGAGCGGCCTTTGCGCAGCGTCCGCCCGGAGCGGATGCCGAATTCCTTCAGGAATCCCTGCACCAGATCCGCATACAATGCCTCCTCACAGACAAATTCCAGATGATAGCCCTTTTCGGGATCGCTCATCGTTCCGGTCTTCAGGAAGGCATGCCGCAGGAAAGCACGTTTGCAGCAGCGTCTTTCCATCTTATACCCTGCAGCCTCGCTTGTAAAGTCCCCCGCCATGGCAAGCATCGCAGCCTGCCTGCAGTGGGGCGCATCCTCCTCCTGCATGGCGATCTCCGCACGGACCGCTTCCGAAAACGATTGTCCCGTCTGTTCCTTCCCCGCCATCAGATATTCTTCCTGTAATCCCTGTGCACGCATTTGATGCCGTAGCCCGCGCCCTCCCGGATCGCTTCGTAAACCGCGTCCGCGATGGCAACGCTGCGGTGCTGTCCGCCGGTACAGCCGACGGCAATCACGAGCTGGTTCTTCCCCTCCTTGATGTAGCCCGGAATCAGAAAGGTCAGCAGATCCTTCACCTTTTCCACGAACTGTCCCGCCTCCGGCGCATTCATCACGTAATCCCTGACGGGCGCATCCACGCCGGTCAGCTGCTTCAGCTCCTCCACATAAAAGGGATTCGGCAGAAAGCGCACGTCAAAGACGAGATCGGCGTCCACCGGAATGCCGTATTTGAAGCCGAAGGAGAGGACGGTGATCATCAGGGAGCGGTAGTCCTTTTCCTCCACGAAAATATGTTCCATCATGCCGCGCAGCTCCCGCGTGATCATCTGGGAGGTATCGATCACATAGTCCGCCTGCTCCCGGATCTGCTGCAGAACCCTGCGTTCCTCCTCAATGCCCTCCTCGATCCGGCCCTCGCCCGAGAGCGGATGCGCACGTCTGGACTCCTTGTAACGCTTGATCAGCACCTCATCCGAGGCGTCCATGAACAGCACCTCCAGGGGATAGCCCTTCGCGCGGATCGTATCGATTGCGCCGGACACGCCGGTAAAGCTGTGATCCGTACGCACGTCCAGCCCCAGCGCCACCTTCTGGATTTCCGCGTTCGGCAGCGTGATGACCTCCGCGAACTTGTCGATCAAGGAGACCGGCAGGTTGTCCACACAGTAAAAGCCCAGATCCTCCAGGGTCCGGATGGCTGCGGATTTGCCGCCGCCGCTCATGCCCGTTACGATTACGAATCTCATGTCTGCTCCTCTTTCTATGTGGCACGCGCAAGTGATGTTGCAAACACCGATGCTTCATTTTGCCAAGCGCTCCATCGAGCCGGAACGCACATCGTTTCGCGCAAAGGCGCTCACGATGCGCACGTCTCGATTCCGCGGCAAACAGGCGCATCTTGTGTTTGCAAGCATCACTTGCGCGTGCCACCTGCTTCACCGGAACATCGCGACGAAAAAAGCATCTTTATAATTCCTCCCCAAGGATCATTACCTCGGGTTCCAGGGTGACGCCAAAGGTTTCGTGTACGCGCTCTCTTACATTGCGCATCAGCGTCAAAATATCCGTAGCGGATGCGCCGCCTTTATTGATTACAAAACCGCAGTGTTTTTCGGATACCTGCGCTCCGCCGACGCTGTATCCGCGAAGACCCGCTTCCTCGATAAGCTTTCCCGCAAAGTGTCCTTCCGGGCGTTTGAAGGTGCTGCCCGCGCTCGGATATTCCAGGGGCTGTTTCTCTCTGCGTTGTTCCCTGAAATCGCGCATTTTGTTCCGGATCTCCTCCGGATTTCCCTTCTGCAGGCGCAGTATTGTCTTCAGGAAAACGAGCGGACGCTCCTTCGCGACAGATGTCCGGTATCCGAAATGCATCCCGGCGTTTGTGATATCGACAAGCGGATCCGCTTCCTCTGTCGACTCGCGTTCCGCATCCAGCGCCTTCACCATATGCACCACATCCTTCATTTCGGTGCCGTAGGCGCCGGCGTTCATGGCCAGTGCGCCGCCGATGCTTCCCGGAATCCCGGCCAGCGCCTCCATGCCGGAAAGCCCCGCCTCACATGCGGCTTCGGCTGCCTGATGAAGCGAAACGGCTGCACCGCAGATCATTTCCTCCCCCCGGACCTCCAAATCACAGAACACATCTGCCTGCAGGGTCAGAACCGCGCCGTGATACCCCAGGTCGGATACCAGAACATTGCTGCCCCTGCCGAGAATGACATACGGTATCCCCTGCTCCCCAAAGAAGCGTATCAGCCCGTACAGTGTCTGCGACGATCGTACGGGAACGAAGAGATCCGCCGCACCCCCCGCACGAAACGAGGTATGCTGCGCCATCGGTTCCGCTTCCCTGACCTCCGTTCCGGGCAGACGCGTGCGGACAGACTCCGCAACCTGCGCAGCATCAAAGGCGCTCACGCTTTCCGCTCCTTTTCTTCCATCATCTTCTGCACGCGTTCGTACAGCTCCTGCGCCGCGTTATAGCCCATCTTTTTCTGACGGTGGTTGACGGCGGCGGATTCGCAGATGATGGCAAGGTTGCGTCCCGGGCGGATCGGGATGTCATGGCAGACCACCTCATCGCCGAGAAAGGTGGTCTTGCGTTCCTCCAGGCCAAAGCGGTCGTAATCCTTGTCCTTGTCCCATTCCTCCAGCCGGATGACCAGATCGATGTTGCTTGTGTCCCTGACGCTGGAAGCGCCGAAGAGCGCCTTCACATCGATCACGCCGATGCCGCGCAGCTCGATGAAATATTTTGTGACATCGGGCGCCGTGCCGATCAGCGTATCGTCCGAGACCTTGCGGATCTCCACAACATCATCGCTGACGAGACGGTGTCCCCTGCGCAAAAGCTCCAGCGCCGCCTCCGATTTGCCGATGCCGCTTTCCCCCGTGATCAGCACGCCCTCGCCGTACACATCCACCAGTACGCCGTGCACGCGGACGGAGGGTGCCAGCCGCACGTTCAGCCAGCGGATCGTCTCCGCCATGACCTCCGACGTCGCCATGCGTGTCGAAAGCACGGGAACCTTTTTGGTGACGGCGATCTCTAGGAAGAGCGGGTCCGGCGCCAGATTCCTTGCGAAGATCACGCAGGGAATCCCGTGGGACAGGAACGTTTCGAACTGCATCCGTTTTTCCTTCGCGCTCATTCCGCCCATATAGGCGTGCTCCACATGACCGATGATCTGGATGCGGTTTTCGTCAAAGTGCTCGTAGTAGCCCGTGAGCTGCAGGGCGGGACGGTTGATGTCCGCCTGCGTGATTTTCACGTTTCTTGTGCTCACCGCCGACGTCAGGTTCTTCAGTTTCATCTTGGACATCAGTTCACTCAGCTTGACATCCGCCATGGCGTTTCCTCCCTTGATGCGATTTACGTTTCAGCCTCTTTCCCTTCCGTTTCCGGATGAAAGAAGGCAAAAATGGTTTTTGCCTGTGATTCCGAAATGCCCTCCACCGCGGAAAGCTCCTCTACGGAGGCCTTACCGATCTCCTCCGTCGAAGAAAAATGCCGCATCAGCGCCTTTCTGCGCTCCGGCCCCACGCCCTTGATGTCCTCCAGCACGCTCCTCACCTGTGCCTTCGACCGCAGGGACTTGTGATAGGTAATGGCAAAGCGGTGCGCCTCATCCTGAATCCGCGTAATCAGCTTGAAGGCCTCCGACCGGATGTCAACCGGCACCTCCCTGTCTTCAAAGTATAACCCCCGCGTGCGGTGTCTGTCATCCTTGACCATGCCGGCGACGGGAATCCTCAGACCCATCGTTTCCAGCACCCTTTCCGCGATATGCACCTGCCCCTTTCCGCCGTCCATCAGGATGAGGTCCGGAAATCGGGTAAAGGAATCAAAGCGCTCCCGCGCTTCCCGCAAGGCCTCCTGTTCCTTCAGGCCGTGCGCAAAGCGCCTTGTGAGCACCTCCTCCATACAGGCATAATCATCGGGGCCCGAAACGGAGCGGATGCGGAATTTACGGTAATCGCTGCGCTTCGGCTTCCCCTTTTCATACACCACCATGGAGCCGACATTCGCGAAGCCCGAGGTGTTGGAGATATCAAAGGCCTCCATGCGCGAGACATCGGAAAGCCCCAGCAGCTCCTCGATCTCCTTTACCGCGCCGATCGTGCGCCCTTCCTCGCGCTTTAAGCGTTCCCTGTCGTTTTGCAAAACAAGCGCCGCGTTCTGTGCGGCAAGCTCCATCAGCTTTTCTTTTTTCCCGCGCTCCGGCACCAGGAAGCGGACGCGTCTCCCCCTGCGCTCCGAAAGATACTGCGCCAGGAGCTCCTCCTCCGGCAGGTGTATCGGCAGCATGATCTCCCCGGGCACGAAGGGCGTCCCCGCGTAAAACTGCTTCACGAATTCCGTGAGCACCTGTGCCTCTTCCTGCGCATCCTCGCGGACACGCATGAAGAAATGCTCCCTGCCGATGATCTTGCCGTCCCGCACGAAGAACACCTGCACCACGGCATCCCCCTGCGCCGCATCGAGGGCGATCGCCACAATATCCCTGTCGTCCTGATGCGCGTCCGTCATCTTCTGCGTCTCGCGCAGCATATCGAGGCCGTTCAGAAGATCCCGGTATCTGGCGGCCTCCTCAAAGGCCATCTCCGCGGAGGCCTCCTGCATTTTGTTCTTTAACTCCTTCCGGAGCTCCTGATCCTCCCCGGAAAGAAGGTTCAGCGCCTTTTCCGTACACGCCCGGTATTCCTCTCCCGTGATGTGTCCCTCTTCACAGGGCGCGCTGCAGAGCCCGAGCGAAAAGTCCAGGCAGGGCCTGTCCTTTCCGATGTCCCGCGGCAGGTTCCGGTTGCAGGTGCGCAGGCGGAACAGGCGGTTCACAAGGTCGATCACGTCCCGCACGGTCTGCGCGGAGGTGTAGGGGCCGAAGTATTTTGCCTTATCCCGTTTTAACAGCCGGGAAAACTGCACCCTGGGATACGCCTCCTGCACCGTCACACGGATGTACGGATAGGTCTTGTCATCCTTGAGCAGGGTATTGTAGCGGGGTTTGTGCTCCTTGATCAGGTTGTTTTCGAGGATCAGCGCTTCCAGCTCGGAATCCGTGACGATCACCTCAAAACGCGCCACAAGGGAGACCATCTGCGTGATCTGCGCGCCGCGGCCGTGTACCGTCGTACCAAAATAAGAGCGGACACGCTTATGCAGGTCGATCGCCTTGCCGACATACATAATCGTGTCCGTTTCATCCCGCATGAGGTAAACCCCCGGGCTGTGCGGGAGATGCTTCAAATCCTCCTTAAGTGTTTCCCTGTCCATCATCCGGTCTGTCCCCGGCTTCTCCTGTTTCCGGCAGCTTCTCCACCATCGCCCTGAGGCGATCCATCGCGGATTGTTGAGGCTCCGCCACCGGCCCCTCCATATAAATCACATCATCACTCCAGGGGCGGGGTTCCTCCGGCTTGATGTCCATATCGTAATGCGTGCTCACGCTGACCTTGTCATCACGCACCTCCGCCTCAAAGGCCGCGGGCGGCTCCTGCCGTACCGGCGGTGTTTCCGGCGCGGGCGGCGTCTGCTGTGCGGGCGGCGTTTCCGGCACGGGCGGTGTCTGCTGCACGGGCGGCGTCACCGTCTGCACCGGCGGCGTCTCTCCCTCCCCGAACAGGTGCTTATTACTCTCGGGGCGGCGCACCTGATGCTTCCAGGAGGAGGTGTCCGGTTTGTAGGCCTCTCCTCCGTCCCGCACGGGCACGTCCTCGCCGACCATGGCGCTTTCCTCCCGCTTCGTGCGGATGCGCCTGCGCGGCATTTTCTTTTCGCCTTCTTCCTCGTCTTCCTCTTCCGGGGGCTCCGGGATCCCCTCCACCTCGCGGAAGATGCGCATGAACTCCTTGCCGGTGATCGTCTCGTTCTCGATCAGATACTGCGCGAGCTTATCCATCGCATCCAGATGATCGCTGATGATTTCCTTGGCTTCGTTATAGCAGTCCTCCAGATACTGACGCACCTCTTCATCGATCTGGGCCGCCGTCTCGTCCGAACAGTTCATCTCACGGATGCCGTCAAGGTAACGTGAGCGGATCGTCTCCAACTGCATGAGACCGAACTTGTCGCTCATGCCGTAGAGCGTCACCATATCCCTCGCCGTCGCCGTCGCTTTTTCGATATCATTCTCCGCGCCGGTCGTGACCGTATTGAAGATCACCTCCTCCGCGGCGCGTCCGCCGAGCGTTACGACGATCTCATCATGCAGCTCGTCCCTGGTCTTTAAATATTTCTCCTCCTCCGGTACCTGCATCACGTAGCCCAGCGCCCCCATCGTGCGCGGCACGATCGTGATCTTCTGCACCGGCTCCGTGTTTTTCTGTACCGCGGAGATCAGCGCATGACCCACCTCGTGATAGGAAACGATCTTGCGCTCGTCCTTGGAGAGGATCCGGTCCTTCTTTTCCTTGCCGACCAGCACCTGCTCCACCGCTTCCATCAGATCCTTCTGGCTGACCAGCTCCCTGCCGTCCTTGACCGCGTTGATGGCCGCTTCGTTGATCATGTTGGCAAGATCCGATCCGACGGCGCCGCTGGTCGCCAGGGCGATGCCCTTTAAGTCCACGGTCTCGTCCATCTTGACTTCCTTGGCATGCACGCGCAGGATCGCCTCGCGTCCCTTCAGGTCCGGCTTGTCCACGATGATGCGCCGGTCAAAGCGGCCCGGACGCAGCAGCGCCTTGTCCAGAATCTCCGGACGGTTCGTGGCGCCCAGGATCAGCACGCCCTTCGAGGAATCAAAGCCGTCCATCTCCGAGAGCAGCTGGTTTAAGGTCTGTTCGCGTTCCTCGTTGCCGCCGCCGTATTTGGAATCACGGCTGCGGCCGATCGCGTCGATTTCATCAATGAAAACAATACAGGGGGCATTCTTCGATGCCTCCTTGAAGAGATCACGCACGCGGGACGCGCCCACGCCGACGTACAGCTCGATGAAGTCAGAGCCCGCCAGGGAAAAGAAGGGCACATGCGCCTCACCGGCGACGGCCTTTGCCAGCAGCGTCTTTCCCGTGCCGGGAGGGCCCACCAGAAGCGCCCCCTTCGGCAGGCGCGCGCCGATGTGCGAATACTTTGTCGGATTATGTAAGAAATCCACCACCTCCACCAGGGATTCCTTTGCCTCGTCCTCCCCGGCGACGTCCTGGAAGGTGACGCCGGTCTCCTTTTGCACGTAAACCTTGGCATTGGACCGGCCGACGCCGAACATCCCGCCACCCGTGCGGTTGATCCTGCGGAAGAGCAGCATAAAGACGCCCCACATCAAAAGCACCGGCAGGAAATAACTGACGAAAACGTTGAGGATCGTGGCGTACATATCCGGTACATAGCGCTTGATCGTCACGTTCTGCTCCAAAAGGCGCCCCGTCAGCGTCGTGATGTCCTCCGCGATGCCGACATAATAGGTGACGGACTGATCCGTGCGGCTCTTGACGGTCAGACGCGTGTCGCCGATCTCCACGGAGGAAACCTCGCCCGCCTCGATCTTGCCGACAAAGACATCATAGGAAATCTCTTCCTCACGCGTGCCGCCGATCATCCGGGTAAAGGTGGACATGAAGAACATCGTGACCATGAGTGCCATCACGAGTAAAAACAGGCTCTGTCTGTGCGGTCCGTTGCCGCCGGGCCCCTGACCGCCGCCCCGGTTATTCTGGTTCTGGTTCTGATTCTGGTTTTGCGGATCCATATATTCTTCCTCTTTGGTTTTATTGCTCCATTATACCATTAGTTAAGGTGTCTCGCATAGTTGCCGTTGATGCCGACACCGGATTTGGAAACCACAAAGGCATGCGGGTCATGCTCGTTTACGATCGTGCGCAGACGCCGTACCTCAAACTTGTTGACGATCATGTACAGCATCTTCTGCTCCGCACCCGAGTACGCGCCGACCACGCTCCAGTGCGTCACCCCGCGGTCAAGCTCCGTCATCAGATGCTGCTCCAGTGATTTGATGTCCGCCGTGGTGATGATGTGCACCTCCATGTTGATGTTCTGGGAGTAGATGCGGTCGATCGCGACGGAATTCACCGCGCCGCAGATCAGGGAGTAGATCGCCACATGCGGATCAAAGACAAAAAACATGATGGCATAGACGACCATATTCACCACGGTATTGATCCGCCCGATGGAAAGTCCCTTGTCACGGTAAAGCAAAAGCACACCGATGATTTCCATCCCGCCGAGGGAGGCGCCGGCCCTTAAGATCAGCCCGATACCGACACCGCCCAGCATGCCGCCGACAATGGAGGAGCCCAGAAGATCATCCCCGAGAATGGGCGGACGGACGGAGGGCAAAAGCGCCATCGCGATCGTCATCACCGTAACGGCCACGATCGTTTTGAGCAGATACAGCCGTCCCATCACCTTGCGGGCCAGGAAGAGCGCAGGCAGATTTATCAGGTAAAAGATGACGGAGGCGATCTCGATGTTGCCGAAGCTCATGTGCAGGACCTCCGTCAGGAAGGTACGGATGAGCTGCGCAAGACCCATGATGCCGCCGGAATACAGACCCACCGGCACGACAAACTCATTGATGGCAATTACATAAAGAAAAGCACCCAAAAGCATCACAATCCAACGGGTGCCTTCCCTTTTTAACGGGCTTTCCTTATGCTGCGTATACTTTGTCATGAATCAGGAAAACTGTTCCCGCTCCAGGTCCGCGAGCGAAACCACGCTGTACTTCAGACCCGCTCTTCCTCCCGTCAGGTCCTTCAATCTCTTTTCGATGCGGTGAAACACAATGTCACAGTCCTCACGGCTCGTGCCGGAGAGCAGAATCAAAAACTGCGAAATATTGTATCTGCAGAAAACATCGCCCTGCCTGAGCGCCGCCTGGATGGATCTCGAAAGCGCATCGGAGCGGTCCTGCCGTTTCTCCTCATTGCGGAAGATCTTGCCCTCATAATCTACCAGCGTCGTCAGCATCATGAAGACGGATTCGCCCGTGCGCGCCATGTTGCGGCTCATGATGTGATAGGCGTCGATAAAGCTCGGGTAGGAGCAGTCATAGGCGCCGCCGTCCTTATCCTCTTCCAGCACCCTGCGGTTTTCGACCATGCCGCCGCGGATGTCATCGATGCGGTCCGGCTCCAGATCCAGCTCCGCACGCATCAGCTGATAGCAGTTCAGAAGCCGCGGCGTTGCGGAGATGCCGAGCACCTCCTCGTAATAACGGATGGTCTTGTCATACAGCTTGTATGCATCCGTGAAATTGCCCTGGTTGATCATCGATTCGATCTCACCGACCTGCCAGTCCCTGTCGGGGAAGATCGTTGCGGCGCTGTGGAAGAGCATCTGCGCCTTCGCATACTTCTTTTCCCGGAACAGGTAATCCCCCAGCCAGTCCATGCATTCGTCAAACATGCCCTGCAGGGCGACATTGCGGGTGATGACCCACATTTCCGTCGACAGCTCCGGCAAAAGCACGCCGCCGAAGGTTTCACAGGCCTTCAGATAAGCCTCCGCACGCGCCTCATCCGTCTCCGCGTCCTGTCCCTTGTAATACAGTTTCATAAACTGGTCCACGTCCAGGATCAGCTTCACGTCCGGATCCGGGTAATACGCGCCGCCTTTTTTGATGATGTAATCATGCTGCGGCAGCCCCGCCTTGACCATCTGACGGCGCATCTGGTAGATCAGATTGTTCATGCTGTTATTGAGATTAGCGCGGTCCTCCCCCTCATACAGGGTAAGGGTCAGACGTTCTTTTGTGACGCCCTCGTCGCCGTACAGCCAGATCAGCTGTAACAGTTGAATAAACTTGGCTGTCGTATTACGCCCCAACGCGACTTCCCTGCCGTTGTAGCTGATACGAAAGCCGTTCAGCATATACACTGTTAACTCATCCATGGAAGAATTCCCCACCTTCTGAAACTATGCAACATACACCTTATATATTATTATCAAATGCCGAAAAAAAAATCAAGTCTTCATATGATTTTTTGTAATCATTCAGCTCCCCGAAAATGTCAAGCATATTTGAATGGGGAGCTTGCTCACCAGGCAAATATGGTTGATATTTTCGAGGTGGACAAGGCGCTCTGCGCCTCTGGACACCGACAGCGAGGAATGCGCAGCATTCCGAGCCTGGGGTGCTGAATAATGCTTCAATAGTTCCGCAGATCCGCCGCCTGCGCCGCATCCTGCACGGACAAAACGGTCACGTCATAGGAAATCTGCGGGCTGACCTCCACATGCACCTTATCGCCCGCAGCATGCCCCATGAGCGCCTTTCCCAGCGGGGATTCGACACTGATCAGTCCCTTCAGGGCGTCTCCCCGCACCGTGGTCACCACGGTCACCGTCTGCTCCTCGCCGTTGTCCTCCATCCGAATGGTGACGGTCTTGTTCACACCGATCTCGTCCTTTCCGGAGGCGTCCTCGATGATGGTCGCCGTGCGGATCATCCGCTCGAGATAGCGGATACGGCTTTCGTTCTCATTTTTCGCCTTCTTGGCCGCATGGTATTCGAAGTTTTCGCTTAAGTCCCCGAAGGCGCGCGTACGCTTCACTTCCTCCAGAAGCTCCTTGCGTACGACGACCGTACGGTGCTCAATCTCCGCTTCCATGTCTTCGATGTCTTTTTTCGTCAGCTCATTGTTCATGTCTTTGTCCCCGAAAGAAAACGGCTCCGCGCTTCGCAGGGCGCGGAGCCGATTTGTTGTTATGCGATTGTCCGCTCAGGCCTTTCCGTCGGAACCGAGCACCTTCAGAATTTTGTGGTGCACGATGTCCTTCACGTACTGACGGCCGTCGCCGATGTACTGGCGCGGATCAAAGTGATCCGGATGTGCCTCGAAGTGTTCGCGGATGCCCGCCGTCATGCCGAGACGCAGATCCGAGTCAATGTTGATCTTGCAGACGGCGCGTTTTGCCGCCTCACGCAGCTGATCCTCCGGAATGCCGATCGCGTCCTTTAACTTGCCGCCGTGCTCGTTGATGATTTTGACATATTCCTGCGGCACGGAGGAAGAACCGTGCAAAACAATCGGGAAGCCCGGAAGGCGTCTGACGATTTCATCCAGAATATCCAGGCGCAGCTTCGGATTCTGTCCCGGTTTGAATTTATATGCGCCGTGGCTGGTGCCGACCGCGATCGCGAGGGAATCACATTTTGTCTTTTCGACAAATTCCACGACCTGATCCGGATCCGTGTACTGTGCCTTGTCATCCGCAACGGCGACATCATCCTCCACGCCGGCCAGTGTTCCAAGCTCCGCTTCCACGACAACGCCGTGTTCGTGCGCGTATTCCACGACCTCTCTCGAAATCTCGATGTTCTTTTCGAAGGGCTCCGAGGAAGCGTCGATCATGACGGAAGTAAAGCCGTTGTCCACGCAATCCTTACACGTCTTGAAATCCGGGCCGTGATCCAGATGCAGGCAGATCGGAATGTCATAAAGCTCCACCGCCGCCTCGACCAGCTTGCGCAGATAAACGCTGTTCGCGTATTTGCGCGCGCCCTGGGAGGCCTGCAAAATCACGGGGCTCTTCAATTCCGCCGCCGCTTCCGTGATCGCCTGAACGATCTCCATGTTGTTGATGTTGAATGCGCCGATGGCATAACCGCCGTCATAGGCTTTTTTGAACATTTCGGTTGTTGTCACGAGAGCCATACACTGTACCATCCTTTCTGACGTGGAATTTGTGAAAACGAATCTGTTCCCTATTCTATCATAATTTTCAGAAAAATGACAACTTCCGCTGCGGCGCGTACCGTACGATGGCGGCACAGCGCGGCGGCAGGGTCAGGGTGAGAACACCCTCCTGCACGTTCCGGTCCAGTTCATGAAAACGGTAGCCGTCCTCCGTGGAAAGAAACACGCGGCGCATGGTGCAGTTCAGGGGAATCCCGAGCGGGCGGACATGGAAATCCCTGGTCATGGCAAAGCGGTTCGTGTTGATGACGATGAGAGAGGCATGGCGGGCATCGAAACGGCCGTAGGAAATCATCCCGCGCTCCGAATACACTTCCTTCAGCGAGCCGCTGCGCCACTCCGGACAGTTTTTCCGCAGCCGGATCAGTTCCCTGTGGAAGCGCAGCATCTTTTCATCCTCTTCGCCCCAGGGGTAGGTGCGGCGGTTGTCCGGATCCGTAAAGCCGACCTGTCCGGCCTCGTCGCCGTAGTAAAGCGTCGGCGCGCCGGACCATGTGAACTGCATGACCACCCCCTGCCGGTAGACCTCCTGCCGGATGCCGATGCCTGCCGCGAGCGTGCCCAGCTCCGAGACATGTCCGACCTTGCCATTCGTACGCGTAAGGAAGCGGGAATGATCATGGTTGGAGAGCTGGTTCATCGCGGCATGTGCCGATGCATGCGGAAAGTTAAACCATGTCGCACCGCGCATCGCCTCCCAGAAGGCCTCGTGATTGCCGTGCAGCTCCGGCCGGTAATCCTCCGAATGCTTTTCCATCCCCGTCAGAAAATAAGAAACCGGCTCCATAAAAGCGTCATAATTCATCACGGTATCCCAGGCACGCGCCTTCATCCAGTCGCCCCCGTCCCCGTAATGCTCCGCCAGCACCACCGCTTCCGGATTGGCCTCCTTCACCGCGGCATTGAAGCGTTTCCAGAAAGAAATATTGTATTCTTTGGAATGCCCCAGATCGGCCGCGACATCCAGCCGCCAGCCGTCCGCATTGTAAGGCGGAGAAACCCATTTGCGGCCGATCGCAAGAATCTCTTCCTCAAGCGCTTTGGAGCCCTCGTAATTGAGCTTCGGCAGTGTCCCGTAACTCCACCAGCCTTCGTAGCTTTCATTCAGGGGCCATTCGCGTTCGGTAAAAGAGAAATAATCGCGGTAGGGCGAATCCTCCGCCAGGTACGCACCGGTGGCTTTTCCTTCCGCGGTTTCATAGATCCGTTCCCGGTCCATCCAGCGGTGAAAGGAACCGCAGTGATTGAAAACACCGTCCAGGATCACGCGGATGCCCTTCGCATGCGCCTGCTTCACCAGCGAAGCAAAGAGCGCGTCCGAAGCCTTCAGATTTTCCGGATCCGTCGTGCGGCAGATATAGCGCGTCGCTTTTGCGTTGTCCCTGTCCTTCACATCCGGAAGCGCGCCGGTATCCCTGACAATCCTCCCCAGATGCGGGTCCACGTGATCGTAATCCTGTGTGTCGTATTTGTGCCCGGAGGGAGAAACAAAAATCGGATTGAGATAAATTGCCTCCACACCGAGATCGGCAAGGTAATCCAGTTTGTCGATCACGCCCTGAAGGTCTCCGCCGTAAAAATGCCGGAAATCTTCGCCGGGGACGGGGGCATCCTCCCAATCGGTAATTTTTCGCACGGGCTTTCCCTCATAGAGATATTCTCCGTCCATGACATCCGAGGAGGGATCCCCGTTACAGAAGCGGTCCACGAGAATCTGGTACATCACGGCTCCCTGCACCCAGTGCGGCACCGCAAGCCCCGGCACCAGGAAAAAGGGCAGGCGCACCGGCGCATCGGCGTGCAGGATGCCGAGCCTGTCATACCCCGCGGCGGAACCGTCCGCAAAGACCACGCGGAAGCTGTAATAGAAAACGTCCGTGCCGAGCGGCATGCGGACATAATAATAGTCAAAGCCCGCCCGCTTTTCGTAAAAGGAAAGCGGGAACGCGCGGCCTTCGCTCAGGAGATGTACGCTTTTGACATCCTCCTCCGCCGTGCGCAGGATGAGGGTGACACTGCCAAAAGGAAGGAGCTGCGCCGGGAAGGTGAAGGCAATGGAGTTGTCGTGGAAGAGATACTCTGGCTGGGCCATGCGGTCCTTTCAAATCCTGTAAAAGCTGCGGATTGCCGGGCGCTGCAGAAAGAAGCTTTTATAGTAAAATCCCGGCCTTGGGGGAGCCGGGGTTTCACAAGAAGGTATTACTTATGGGGTATAGCAAAACATGTAACGTATGGGGGTTACAGGAAAATAGTACCACCATCTTTACACGGATGCAATACACAGACCCGACAATATTTACAAAGGTTTGCAAAAATAATTGTTAGTTTTGCACAAAAGCAGGGGCTTTAGGGGTTCGGGAGCATGGCCGCGATGTCCATCGTCTCCTCCCTGCCCTCAAACAGCGCCTCAAATTCCTCGCGTCCGATCTTCTCCTTTTCGATCAGAAGCTTCGAGCAGCTGTGCAGGATGTCCTCATAATGACGGATGATCTCCCTGGCCTTTTCGTAGCAGAGATCGATGATGCGCTTGACCTCGTCATCGATCTGTCCCGCCACGGATTCGGAGTTGCGGTTGCGGTGTCCGAGATCATAGCCCAGGAACACATCATCCCCCTGCTCATCGTAATCAATCGTGCCGATGCGCGTGGACATGCCGTAGCGCGTCACCATGTTGCGCGCGGCCCGCGTCACCTTCTGGATATCCGAGGAGGCGCCGGTCGTGATGTTGGCGTCGCCGAAGATCAGCTCCTCCGCGATGCGTCCGCCGAGCGTCACCATGATGTCCTGCAGCATACGCGAGCGCGTGATGAACATCTCGTCCTTTTCCGGCAGGGGCATCGTGTAGCCCGCGGCACCGAGGCCCGTCGGGATGATGGAAACCGTATAGACCGGTCCCACATCCGGCAGCACATGGAAGAGAATCGCGTGACCAGTTTCGTGATAGGCGGTGATGCGCTTTTCCTCATCCGAAATGATGCGGCTCTTCTTTTCCGTGCCGATCCCCACCTGCACGAAGGATTTCTTCACGTCATCCTCCGTGATGAAGGCGCGGTCGTTCATCGCCGCGCGGATGGCGCTCTCGTTTAAGAGGTTTTCCAGATCCGCGCCGGTAAAGCCGGCCGTGGTCTGCGCCACCTGATGTAAGTCCACGTCCTCCGCCAGCGGCTTGTTGCGGGCATGCACCTTTAAGATGTCCTCACGGCCGCCGATGTCCGGCCTCGCCACGGCGATCTTGCGGTCAAAGCGTCCGGGGCGCATGATGGCGGGATCCAGGATGTCCACGCGGTTCGTCGCCGCCAGGACAATGATGCCCTCATTCACACCGAAGCCGTCCATCTCCACCAGCAGCTGGTTTAAGGTCTGCTCCCGTTCGTCATGGCCGCCGCCCATGCCGGTACCGCGGCGTCTCGCGACGGCATCGATCTCATCGATAAAGACGATGCAGGGCGCGTTCTTCTTTGCGTCCGCAAATAAATCACGCACGCGGGAAGCGCCCACGCCGACAAACATTTCCACAAAGTCCGAACCGGAGATCGTAAAGAAGGGAACGCCCGCTTCGCCCGCGATCGCCCGCGCCAGCAGCGTCTTGCCGGTACCGGGCGCGCCCTCAAGCAGAATCCCCTTCGGGATGCGCGCCCCCACCTTGGTGAACTTGGCGGGGGATTTTAAGAAGGCGACGATTTCCTCAAGCTGTTCTTTTTCCTCCTTCAGTCCGGCCACATCCGAGAGCTTGATCGGGTTTTCCTCCGCATTCGCCATGCGCGCACGGCTCTTGCCGAAATTCAGCATGCGGTTGCCCGCACCCTGCGCGTTCTGGTTGCCGTTCATCATCACAAAGATCAGCACGATCACCACAACGCCGAGCAGGATCGGCACGAAATAGGTCATGATGGAGTTATCCCCGGGAACGGGCTCCACCGCCGCATCCACGCCGCCCTCCCGGAGCATATGCTCAATCTCCGTAAGGTTCGTGACGTTGAGCGTTTTATGCTCGCCGCTTTTTAAGGTGACGGCCACCGTGCCCGTTGTGGACTGGGCGTCCGGGGAGAGCACGGCCGAGGCAACATTCTCCGCGGCAAGATCCGCCGTGAGCTGCCCGATCGTGTAATTCGTCCCCTGCTGCCCCAGACGGTCCCTCGTCATTTCGAGTACGACAAAGATGCCAATGAGAAAAAGGATAATGATAAAGTAACTGCTGAAGTTTCTGCTTCTGTTTGTATTGTTCACTCTGTTGTCCCGTCGTTTCCTTTATTTAATCCGTAAAATGCAGAACGCCGATATAGGGCAGATTGCGGTAACGCTGCGCGTAATCCAGCCCGAAGCCGACCACAAACACATCTTCAATCTCAAAGCCCGTGTAATCCACGTTCACCTCCGTCACGCGGCGGTCCGGCTTGTCCAGGAGTGTCGCCAGCTTCAGGGTCGCGGGCTTTCTTCCCTTGAGCAGCTCCATCAGATGCGAAAGGGTTCTTCCGGAATCAATGATGTCCTCCACCACCAGGACATCCTTTCCCGTCAGGGGTTCGTCCAGATCCTTGACAATCTTTACGATACCGCTGGATTTCGTGTCATCCCCGTAACTGGATACGGACATAAAGTCGAAGGTCACGGGAACCGTAATATGCCTTGCCAGGTCACACATGAAATAGCACGCGCCCTTCAGCACGCCGATGATATGTACCGTTTTCCCCTCGTAATCCCTGCTGATCTGTTCGCCGAGTTCCCGGATGCGCTTCTGCACATCCTCTTCGGAAATCAATACGCTGACTTCTTCTGCCATACCGGTATCCTTCCTCCGAAAACAAACGCTTTCGGAAAATCTTATCATCTATCCTGTATTATTTCAAGCAAAAGCGCATGTTTTCATCTGATAAGTTGTTCTTTTTTTCCGTTTTTCGCCTGCGCTGTTCAGCGGGCCGCATTTCCCGCCGATATTATCAGCGAAACATGGAACTGTTCATTTTTATTCAAATCGCATCACGGGAATTGTCTACATGTTGTGTGACGCAAAGAGGAAGTACAGGAGGTACCGGTCATGAAGAAAAAGGGCTTTACGTCAATGCAGGCAAGATTCATCGTTATCATCATCATTGTCGCACTTCTCAGTGCGGTCGGTTCCACGGCCTTTTCCATCGTTCATGCCATTCAGGGTAATGCGGAGCAGCGCGCCGAATACCGTCAGCAGATCGAGACAGACGTGGAGATGCAGCTCAAAATGGAGACACAGATCGCGGTCAGTCTGATTGATCAGTTTTATCAGAAGCAGCTGGCGGGCGAAATGACAGAGGAGGAGGCGAAAAAGGCCGCCGCGGACCTCGTCAGGGAGCTGCGCTATGATGACGGCGCGGGGTATTTCTGGGTGGATACCTACGAGGGGGTCAACGTCGTGCTGCTCGGACGTGATACGGAGGGCAACTCCCGTATCGATGCGGTCGACCCGGACGGCACGTACTTTATCCAGGAGATGTTAAAGAACGGCAGACAGCCGGGCGGCGGTTACACCAATCTCAAATTCGCCAAGCCCAACGAAACAGAGCCGCTGCCGAAGCGAAACTACACGGTGGCTTACGAACCCTATGAGTGGGTGCTCGGCACGGGCGTGTGGATCGATGATCTGGACGCGATGGAGGCGGAATACGCGCTGATCGCGGAGGCATCCCTGAAGCGCAGCATCACGCAGTCCCTGATCTTCATGGGGGTCCTGCTGATCATCCTGCTGGCCTTTGCCTTCTTCGTCGGAAAGCGCATCTCCGACCCGCTGAAGACGATCACGAAGGAAATCGACCGGATGGAAAGCCGTGATTTCCGGAAGAGCCCGCCGGACAGCAAGCTGGCAAAGCTGCGCAGGCGCAAGGACGAGATCGGCTCCATGAGCGATTCCATCACCTCCCTGCAGGGTACCATGGGTGAGCTGATCGGTGAGTTTGTGCGCATGGGCAATTATGTTTCCAATTTCTCCGATACCCTGGCGGAAAACGCCGGACACTCCTCCGACGCCTCCGAAATGGTGGCGCAGTCGGTGTCGACAATGGGAGAATCCTGCAGCCAGCAGACCAACGCCGTGGCGCAGGTGACAGAGGAAACGCAGGAGTTCTCCCGGAAGATGCGGGAATTCTCCGAGGCGATCGACAACTCCAACGCAAAGATCGAAACGACCAACGAAAAGGCCGCGCAGGGACAGGAGGATATCGATTCCGCCGTGCAGCAGATGCGCGTGATCGAAGAGGCGATCAGCGCGACGGCGGAGGTTGTGGCAGGTCTCGGCGACCAGGTCAACACGATCGGCACGATCGTCGATACGATCTCCGATATCGCCAGCCAGACGAACCTGCTTTCCTTAAACGCCTCCATCGAGGCGGCCCGCGCGGGCAATGCCGGCAAGGGCTTTGCGGTTGTGGCGGATGAGATCCGCAAGCTCGCGGACCAGTCCGACACCTCCGCCGGCAAGATCACGGAGCTCGTCAAGGGCATCCAGCAGAAATCCACGGAGGCGGTCGAGGCAATGGAACGCGGCCTGCAATACGTCAAGGACGGCACACAGGTCGTCGGCGGCGTCGGCTCCACCTTCACGGATATTGTCGGGATGGTTTCGGAGATTGCAGATGACTCCAGGAAGATGGAGGAGCTGGTCACGGAACTCAATCACGGAACGGAAGCGATCAACGGTTCCATCGGCCGGATCGATTCCATGAACAGAGAGGTGGAGGCCGAGACCGAAAATGTCTCGCAGGCCAGCGACAAGCAGTCCGGTTCCATGCATGAGATCATGACGGAGAGCAAGGAGCTCACGGAAACCGCCCATGAGCTGCAGGAGATGCTCTCCCGCTTTGTGGTGGATGCCGTATGAAATGGCATCCCATGGTGCACCGTACAAAAGAGCTTTTGACAAAGCATTTCGGCGTAAGGAGCGGTGACACGCTCCTTGCCGCCGTTTCCGGCGGTGCGGACAGCATCTGCATGCTGCATCTTCTGCATACGCTGTCGGCACCGCTGCAGCTGTCCCTTTGCTGCGTGCATGTGCATCACGGGATCCGGGGAGAGACAGCCGACCGGGACGCGGCATTTGTGCGCGCCTTCTGTGAAGAAAGAGACATTCCCTTTGTATTCAAAAAAGTGGATGCGACGGCCTATGCCGCGGCGCATCCGCATGTGAGCCTGGAGGAGGCGGCACGGATGCTGCGCTATCAGGCGCTGGAGGAGACCGCAGCCGCGCCCCGCACCTTCCTCTGCACGGCGCACAACGCCGACGACAATGCCGAAACCGTCCTGCTGCATCTGTTCCGCGGCACGGGACTGCGCGGTCTTGCCGGCATGCCGGATCTGCGCCCGGGACAGCAGACAACGATCCTGCGGCCGCTGCTGTCGGTCACCCGCGCGGAAATCGAGGAATACAACCGTGTGCACGGCCTTTCCTTTGTGGAGGATGAGACCAACGAGGACACCGCCTATGCGCGCAATGCCCTGCGGCATGAGATTCTGCCCGTGGCGGCGGAGAAAATCAACGCGAAGGCCGCCCTGCACATCACGGATAACGCGCGGGAGGTTGCGGAGCTGCTGCGATGGGTGGAGGGACAGACAAAGGAAGGCTTTGACCGGTGCCGCCTTCCCGCGGAGGGGGACGGCATCCGCTTAAGCGTACGTGCCCTGCGCGCGGAAGAGCCCTTCCTGCAGGGCGAGATCCTTCGCTACGCGCTTTGCCTTGCCCGCGCGAAGCATCACGACGGCATCCCCGCACAACACGCGGATCCATCCGGTACACCCGCGCAAAAGCAAATCACCCGCACGCACATCGGGGACATCCTCGCGCTGGTCCGCGCGGACAACGGACGGGCCGCGCTGGATCTTCCGGGCGGGCTGACCGCCACAAGAGAGCACGACGAGCTGCGCCTTCTCTCCGTTTGAAGTTATGTCATTTTCTAATGCTCGTTGCGGAAGATGATTTCTCCCTCGTAGACGAGGCCCAGTTTCTCTTTGGCAACCTCTTCGATGAATTTGCGTGTTTTGGTGTATTTTTCGTAGGCGGCAATTTCTTCGCTGCGTTCGATCTGACGCTCGATGCGCTGTGACAGATCCGCTTCCCGCGCGCGCTGCTCACGGAGCTTTGTATTCAGCTCCATGCCCTTGACGGCGACAATCGCCACCAGGATAACGACGACCGCCACGGCAAAAAACATGCCGAGTCTGTGGTCGCTTCTTTGTTTGTAAGCGCGGGATGCCATAAACGGTTTTTCACGTCCTCCCCCGGACGAACCTGCCGTCCGATTTCGTCTTTCGATTGTTATATCGGAAAGATCATTCGAAAACTTAATACAATTTTAGACGAAATTCCGTTTTTTTTCAACCGCAAGATATGGGGGTAAGCGACGGTCGGCACACAAACACTACAAGTATCTGTACATCTCTCCCGCTTCCTCTTTCCTTACCGTCTCCTGCACGGAGAGCACCTCCACCTTCACATCCTTCGTGCCGAACTGGATCGTGATGATGTCGCCCGCCTTTACCGGCGTCGATGCGCGCGCCACCTTGTCGCCTATCATGACGCGTCCCGCGTCGCAGGCCTCATTGGCCACCGTGCGGCGCTTGATCAGTCTGGAAACCTTTAAGTATTTGTCGAGTCGCATCCGGTCCTCCGTGAGAAAATAAAACGCTCCGTCCGACGGGACGGACAGGCTTGCCCGCAACACAGGAAAGACACCGCGTAGTGCTGCTTCGTTCCCGACCTGACACGGTTGGCGGGCTTTCCTTGTACGGGACCCGTCCGCCCCGCAGGGCGGAGCGTTCCAAACTGCAGTAACAGTAACTTTATCCTAAAACCTTCCTCCCCGTCAAGACTTCTTCCCGGACTTTTTCTTCCCGGACGTGTTTTTCCTCACGGGGGCGGCGGTCTGATGATAGGGCATCTGCCTGGGCGCCGGGAAAAAACGAGCCTCCACCACGCGGAACAGTGCGGGGTAGAGTCCCAGCATCAGGAAGGATACCAGGAAATACCGGACCAGCCGCACCAGAAACTGTCCGGTGGTGGCCGACGCAAGAAACTCCGCCGAGAAGGGCAGCTTAAACACCGTATTCAGCAGGAAGTAAAAGCCCAGTCCGAAGACCATGCGCAGGATGGCCGGGACAGGCTGTCTTGTGTTTTCAAACTGAATGAAACGCTCGTCGATAAAACAGCCCAGAAAGAATCCGGTCATGATGCCGAAGCAGGTGTAATAATCATTTGTGCGGCAGTAAAAGAGCCCCGGCAGGGAAACCAGCACCAGCGCCGCATGCAGCATCCAGCGCGTGCGGACCTTTTTCTGCAGGAAGGAAATCAGGAAGATCACCACGATGCCGAGCGCCCAGCCCGCAAACACATCCGTCGGATAATGCACGCCGACCATCACGCGGGACAGGCCGACCAGGAAGGGCACCAAAAAGGCAATGACGCGCAGGATCCTCAGCAGCTTCCGTTTGGCGCGCTTTGTCATCAGGCCGTGCCGTTTGACGGCAAAGGGGAAGGAGCCGTAGAGGATCGTCGCGTTGGAGGAATGACCGCTGGGGAAGGAATAGCCCTGCGATGCGATATCATAGATATCGCCTTCGTGAACGGGCTTGAGGCACTGAATGTCCGGGTGATCGAAATAGGGTCTTCGTCTGAGTGCCAGGTTTTTCAGCAAGGGATTCCACACCGTGCCGACCAGGATGTTGGTTCCCATAAAGATTGCCAGCTCCTTGTTCCAGACCCAGTAGAGAAAGCCCAGGATCCCGACGACAATCGCTTCCTCGCCGAGCATGGTAAAGAATGACATGATGACCGTCAGGACCGGCCCCATAAAGCCCTGCAGAAACACCATGAGTGCCGGCTCAAAGCCCAGATAAAAGGTGCTGCCCTCCATGATACTCCCCCCGTGAAAACCTGTCGATACTCTGTTCCATCAGTATACTCCATTTTACCCGGAACTTACAAGCGCGGCACAAGCACGCTTGCATCCGCCGGAAAACTGTGTTATACCTAATGAACAGCAACAAATGGAAAGCACGGGGAAACCGGAGGTATGTGATGAGTGATTTCGTGTTGAGTTGTTGCACGGCAATGGATACCGGTGCGGACTGGGCCGCGGAGCGCAAAATGCTGTGGCTGCCCTTTCATGTGAAAATTGGTACAGAGGATTACGCGGACGATTTCTGGACCAAAATGAAGCCGGAGCAGATGTATGAACGGATGGCGCAGGGAGAAGAGAGCCACACGAGCCAGATTTCCGTCGGTGACTATACGGAACACTTTCAGAAGATTTTAGACCGGGGAAAAGACATCCTGCATGTGACGCTTTCGAGCGGCATCTCCGGCACGGTCAATTCCGCGAACCTCGCGGCGGACGATCTGCGCGCGAAGTACCCGGACCGCAAACTCATCATCATTGATTCCCTTGCGGCCTCCTCCGGCTACGGTCTCCTCATGCAAAAGCTGTATGAACAGAAGGAGGCGGGAAAAACGATCGATGAGGTGGCGGAGTACGCGCGCACGCACCGCCTGAATGTCGTGCACTGGTTTTTCTCCACCGATCTCACCTATTATATCAGGGGCGGTCGCGTCACAAAAACGGCCGGGTTCATCGGCACGCTCTTAAACATCTGCCCCCTGCTCAACGTGGACTACATGGGACACCTCATCCCGCGCGAAAAAATCCGCTCCAAGCGCAAGGTGATCGAACGGATTGTGGAAAAGATGAAGGAGCTCGCGGAGAACGGCACGGAGTACAGTGATCACTGCTATATCTCGCATTCGGCATGTCTTGAGGATGCCAAAGCCGTCCGGGATCTGATTGAGCAGGAGTTTCCGCACATGAAAGGAAACGTTGATATTTTCCCGATCGGACCGACGATCGGCTGCCACACCGGCCCCGGCACCGTCGCCCTGTTTTTTATGGGAAAGGAACGCATTGACTGAAGCTGACGGCACAGGGCGCAGGAGCGTTTATTCCGCTCCCTGCGCCTGTCCCGTTTTTTTCTCCAGAAAGATTTTTCGCGTGATAAAATTGTAAACCATCACCACGCCGGTCGCGCCGAATTTGAAGAAGATATCCTTCGCGAAATCCCTGCTCATCAGGCCGTTCAGCCACGGCCAGTTCGCATAGATCACATCCATCCCGATAAACATGCACAGTTCGTTGACAAGCAGTCCGATGACGCTTAAGATCAGGAACACGATAAATTCCCGGCGCCGGCTCATGTCGTCCCTGCGCACGAACACGTAACGCATCGACAGGATATAATTGACAATCACCGAAACAACGAAGCCGAGCGCGAGCGAAATATAGATATAATACGGCATCCTTTCCGCAAGTCCCGTGCTTTCAAAGACCAGATTGCCGAGACGATACACGGCGTAATCAATGACAAAGCAGATCACGCCCACCAGACCGAACTTTGCGATCTGCTGCATCAGCCCCTGTTTCGATTCCTCTTTCTGCGTTCCGTCCGCCTGCACCCGTGAAGACCTCCTCCTCCGGTTTCCGCTCCCTGATCTTTCATTGTACCACAAATCCGCCCTTACTGCGGAATGGAAGCGAAGCCCTTCGCCAGGTCTTCGTCCGTCGGCACATAATCCGTCATCGCGCCGTCGTTGTATTTCTGATAAGCCACCATGTCAAAGTAGCCGGTGCCGGTGAGACCGAAGACGATCGTCTTTTCCTCTCCGGTTTCCTTGCACTTCAGCGCCTCGTCGATCGCGCCCTTGATCGCGTGGGAGGATTCCGGCGCGGGGAGCGTGCCCTCCGTCCGCGCAAAGAGCGTGGCCGCCTCAAAGACCGCGGACTGCTCATAGGATTTCGCTTCCAACAGACCGTCGGCGTACAGCTGCGACAGCACGGGGCTCATGCCGTGATAGCGCAGGCCGCCCGCGTGGTTCGGGGAGGGAATAAAGTCATGGCCGAGCGTATACATCTTCGCCATCGGACAGACCTGGCCCGTGTCCGCAAAGTCATAAACATACCTGCCGCGCGTAAAGGAGGGGCAGCTGGCCGGTTCCACGGCGATAAAACGGACATCCGCTTCGCCGCGCAGCTTTTCGCCCATGAAGGGGGCGATCAGACCGCCGAGATTGGAACCGCCGCCGGCGCAGCCCACAATGATGTCCGGCCTGATATCGTATTTTTTGCAGGCGGTATGCGTCTCCAGACCGATGATCGACTGATGCAGCAGCACCTGGTTCAGGACGCTTCCCAGCACATAGCGGTAGCCCTCCTTGCCGGTGGCCGCCTCCACCGCCTCGGAGATCGCACAGCCCAGGGACCCTGTCGTTCCCGGATGCTCCGCGTTGATCTTCCTGCCGACCTCCGTATCCATGGAAGGAGACGGCGTCACGTTCGCGCCGTAGGTGCGCATGACCTCCCTCCGGAAGGGCTTCTGCTCGTAAGAAACCTTCACCATATAAACCAGGCAGTCCAGGTCAAAGAAGGCACAGGCCATGGACAGCGCCGTGCCCCACTGGCCGGCACCGGTTTCCGTGGTCACGCCCTTTAAACCCTGCGCCTTGGCGTAATAAGCCTGCGCGATCGCGGAGTTTAACTTGTGCGAGCCGGAGGTATTGTTGCCCTCAAACTTGTAATAAATCTTTGCCGGCGTATCCAGCGCCTTCTCCAGAAAGGTCGCGTGAATCAGCGGCGCGGGACGGTACATTTTGTAAAAATCCTGGATCGGCTGCGGGATGTCGATCATCGGCGTCGTCTCGTCCAGCTCCTGCCTCACGAGCTCCTTGCAGAAGATCGGCTCCATCTGCTCCGCCGTCAGCGGCTCACGCGTGCCGGGATGAATCAGCGGCGCGGGCTTGTTCTTCATGTCCGCGCGCAGATTGTACCACTGCTTCGGAATCTCGTGCTCTTCAAGGTAAATCTTGTAGGGAATTTCTTTGCTCATGGTATGGCTCCTTTCTGCACTTTGGCGTGCAACCTGTGTGGTCGGGAAAGGATTTCCGAAAAAAACAGAGACCCTATCCCTGCGGTTTCATTCGCTGGGACAGGATCTCTGAACAAGTCAACATCCTGCGGTGCCACCCGGCTTGGTGCGCGTTCCATTGCGTCACCCACTCTGTACATACGGCCCTTTCAGGCGATATGCCGGTCTCTTTCACGGAAGACCAGTCCGTCTCACATACTCAGATGCCGCTCATCCTTTCCGCTCGCCCTCGGAAGTCCATTCATCCTTGCTTTTCCTGCTGCGCTCACACCGTCCGCAACTCGCTCTTCCGAACCTTTACAAAGACTACTCACTCTTCCTCATCGGTTTCAAAAAGTTATACCACGAAGCCTTGGCGGCTGTCAAGTTTTTTTATTCCTCGTCATTTCCTTCCGCGATCGAGAACTGCGCGACCAGGTCATTCAGGCTGACCGACTGGTCGGAGAGCTCCTGCGAAATCGCGCTGGACTCCTCGGCGGATGCGGCATTGGACTGAACCACCTGCGAGATCTGCTCGATGCCCTTGTCGATCTCGTTCATCGCGTCGGTCTGCTGTGCGGCCACCTCCGCGTTCAGGTCCATGATCTCCTGAATCGAGCTGATGCCGTCCGTCACCTTCTGCAGGGCCTGGCTGGTCTCTTCGACAACCGTATTGCCCTCCGTGACGTTTGCGATCGTCATGTCGATCAGTTCCTTCGTCTGTGCGGCCGCCTCCGCGGACTGGCCCGCGAGCTTCCGGATTTCATCCGCCACGACCGCAAAGCCCTTGCCGCTCTGTCCCGCACGCGCCGCCTCGATGGAAGCGTTCAGCGACAGCAGGTTCGTCTGGGAAGCGATCTCCGCAATCGTATCGGAAATATTCGCGATCTGTCCGGAAGCGTCCGTGATCTTCTTCATGGCCTCGACCACGTGATTCATGTGTTCCGCGCCTTCATCCGTATTGGCCTTGACCTCACGCGCCACACGCGCACCTTCCGCCACGGAATCCGAAAGGGATTTCGTCTGTTCCACAACGGTCTGGACGCTCGCCGTCAGCTCCTGCACGGCGGCCGACTGGTCTGTTGCGCCCTCCGCAAGATCCTGAGCGCCGCGGCTCATGTTGGTCGCGCCCTGGTTGACCTGTGTCGATGCGTTCTTGATGTTCCCCATCGTTCCCGCAAGGGAGGCGCGGAACTTACGGATCTCCTGTGCCACCGGCAGGAAGTCGCCGATGTAGCAGTCCGGATTGCGGCTGCCGTGAATCAGGTCACCGGAACCAAGCCTTGAAAGCACATCCTGTAAATCTTCCACAATGCCGTAGAGCGTGGAGGACATGTTCCGCATGTCATTGGACATTTCGCCCAGTTCGTCATCCGAGGTGTAATCGATCTCCACATTGAGATCGCCCTGCGCCATCTGCTTTGCCGCACCGGAGATTTCGCGCACCGGCTCGTTGATGGACTGTGTAAGGATGCCGCTTGCGCGAATCAGGAAGACGATGGCAATCACCGCCATGATCGCTGCCACCACAATCAGGATAATGGTCACCGTCACGGCCGTGCGGTACATGCTGTCCGCGTCTTCGATACACTCCTCCACGACATGCTCGATCTTGCTCTGATACGCGTTGATGGAGGGCTCCAGCTGCTGTTCGTAAATCTCATAGATTTCATTCGACGTGTACTCGCCGCTGTTGATCATGGTAACGACGGCGGGGCCGACCTCATGAATGGCGGCGGACAGCCGGTCAAGCTCCTCCAGATCCGCCGTGTCGCTGAACACCGTGGCAAGCGCCTGTGCATGCTCGTCCGCCTCTCCCATGGCCGCGGCCGCCGCGTCCGTGAACTGCAGCTTGTCATCCTGATGCTCCTCCGCGAGAGCCCAGAGCACGTATTTGTTGCACTCCTCGATATGGAACTTGACCTCACTCGCCTGCTCCACTTCATAAAGGTACGTGTTGTGCATCTGCGTGACGCCCATAAATTCCAGTCCGATGATCGCAAACATCGCCACCGCCGCGACGCCCATGATCGTCAACAGCCGGTTAAACGTGAACTTGAACTTGCGCTCCACCTTCATGTGGCGCAGTTTTTCCACGCTCAGACCGAAAAATGAACTGTTCGGGTTGATTTGCTTTGCCGGCTTCGCGGCTTTTTCCTTCTTTGCCATTATTCTTCATCTCCTTCCGCAATCGAGAACTGTGCCACCAGATCATTCAGGCTCACCGACTGTTCGGAGAGTTCCTGCGAAATCGCGCTGGACTCCTCGGCGCTCGCGGCGTTCGACTGCACCACCTGCGAGATCTGCTCGATGCCCTTGTCGATTTCGTTCATCGCGTCGGTCTGCTGTGCGGCCACCTCCGCGTTCTGGTCCATGATTTCCTGAATCGAGTTGATGCCCTCCGTCACCTTCTGCAGCGCCTGGTTGGTCTCTTCGACAACCGTGTTGCCCTCCGTGACGTTCTGGATCGTCATGTCGATCAGTTCCTTGGTCTGTGCGGCCGCCTCCGCGGACTGGCCCGCGAGCTTGCGGATTTCATCCGCGACAACCGCAAAGCCTTTGCCGGACTGCCCCGCGCGCGCCGCCTCGATGGAAGCGTTGAGCGACAGCAGGTTCGTCTGGGAAGCGATCTCCGCGATCGTATCGGAAATATTGGCGATCTGTCCGGAAGCGTCCGTGATCTTCTTCATGGCGTCGACCACATGGTTCATGTGCTCCGCACCTTCGTCCGTATTGGCCTTGACCTCACGCGCCACACGCGCACCCTCCGCCACGGAATCGGAAAGGGATTTCGTCTGCTCCACAACGGTCTGCACGCTGGCCGTCAGCTCCTGTACCGCCGCCGACTGGTCCGTCGCGCCCTCCGCCAGGTCCTGCGCCCCGCGGCTCATATTCGTCGCACCCTGGTTGACCTGTCCGGAAGCGTTCTTGATGTTACCCATCGTGCCGTTTAAGCTGGCGCGGAATTTACGAATTTCCTGTGCCACCGGCAGGAAGTCGCCGATGTAGCATTCCGGATTGCGTGAGCCGTGCACAAGATCGCCCGCGCCGAGTCTGGAAAGCACATCCTGCAGGTCTTCCACGATGCCGTGCAGCGTGTCCGCCATGCTCTGCATCTTTCCGCCGAGTACCCCGAGTTCGTCCTCGGATTCATAATCGATATTGATGTCCAGATGGCCCTCCGCCATTTTATCCGCAGCCTCTCCGATGATGCGCACCGGAATCTTGATTGAGGCCGCCAGCATCGTCGCCATCTTCACAAGGAAGAAGATCGCAAAGGCCGCCAGCAGTACCGCCACGACCAGCATTGTGACCATGACGATCGTGATGAGGTTGTAGGTACGTGCCGCATCCTCAATACAATCTTCCTGGATCGCCTCCACCTTGTTCTGATACTCGGTCATGGGCGTTGCCACATTGGCGATAAAGTCCCCGAGCAATGCCTCTAACGGCTCTCCGCCCGCCACGATCTTGTCCACGAGCGGAGCACCGACCGTGCGCAGATTCTGGGCAAGTCTGTTCAGCTCTTCCAGTCCTGCCTGGTCATCATAGAGTGCCGCCAGGTTTTCCTGGTGCTCCATCGCCTCCGTCAGGTCTTCCCTTGCCAGCAGTGCATAATCTCCGGCCTCCGGCATGCCGGTGGCGGCAATCGACCAGGCGAGGTTTGCGGACATCGACTGGGAGTGGTAACGGATTTCGCCGGCTTGGTCCTCCATCTTGTAATAGGTGTTGTACATCGTGTTCAGCGCCAGGCCTTCCAGCACAACGGTCGTGAAGAGCAGTCCTGCCGCAATCAGCATCACCGCGAGCAGTGTGTAAAACGATTTGCGGAACTTGCCTTCGACGTCATAGTGTTTGAGCTTGTTGACACTGATGCCGAGAATCGACCGGTCGGGATTGACGGTCTTCTGCTTTCTTTCCTTCGGTTGTTTTGCCATGGGGATTCCTCCTTACACCAATCACTGTGCTTCTGCCGCCCGTTGCATCCGTTGACGGGACAGCAAACAAAATGACCCGGGTTAACCAAATCAATTATTGTATCGGCTGCTTATGAAAAGAATAAAGGGATTTGTCAGATTATTTTGCAAAGATTATGAAGATTGGGTGATTCTTCACCGTTGCGAAGCGGTTTGTGTCAAAAAAAGCAGGCTTATTCCCGAAAAATCGGGCTGCCTGCATTTTTCAGACTTTTTCATGCGCAGCATTCCGAGTTCGGGGTGCCGCGTTCGGGGAGCATGCTCACCGGACAGCCTGCTCACTCCAGCCCCGCCATCCTCCGTAACAGCGCCTCATCCACCGGGAAAGGCGCATGGGAGGTCTTGGCCGGATTGTTCAGGGCCTCCTGTACGGTCCGCTCCAGATCCTTTTCCGAAACATCCTCCGCCTTCCCGCAGACCTCTTCGATATAAGAGCGCATCTCCTCCACGCTCTCAAAGCCCGCGTGTTCCAGGATGAAACGGCGGTCCTCCTCCGATGCCTCCTTCACAAAGGCGGGCTGGAACAACCCGCAGGCCATGCCGTGCTTTACGCCGACATCATAGGTAATGGAATAGCTCATGGCGTGCGGCAGGCAGGTGCCCGTGTGCGCGATCGCCATGCCGCCAAAGGCCGAGGCATTCAGCAGTTTCAGAAGGTCTTCCTCTGTCGCCTCCTTTTTCCCGCGCACCACATCCTTACACTCCCGCCAGAGCTTTAATCCCGCCTCCACGCACATCCGGCTGTAGGGCGTCGCGGCATTGTTGATGTAGCTCTCCGTCAGGTGGCAGAAGGCATCCGTCGAGGTATCCGCCAGCACCTTCTTCGGCAGGGATGCCAGATACTTCCCGTCCAGCAGCGCCAGCTTCGCAAACATCCGGTGCGGCACGGAGCCCTTCGTCCTGAGGTCATGACGCGTCAGGACGGAAATCCCCGTCACCTCGGAGCCGGAGCCGCAGGTCGTGGGAATCAGCACGAGCGGCAGGATGGTTTCGCCCCGATCCTCCCCGTACAGGAATTCCCAGTCCTCCTCTTTGTGACGGATCATCAGCGCAATGGCCTTTGCCGCGTCCATCGGGCTGCCGCCGCCGATGCCGATCACGAAGTCCACGCCTTCCGCGACGCCGAAGTCCCTCGCCTTCATGATCGTCTCGACGGAAGGATTTTCCTCAATGTCCTTGTACTGCGCCCAGGCGATGCCGCCCGCCTCCAGCACCTCCGTCACGTCCTTCAGCGAGCCGTTCTTTTCCGCGCTCATCCTTCCCGTGACGATCAACGCCTTTTTCCCGAGCGCGCAGACTTCCTTCGCATGCGCCTTCACACAGTTTTCTTCCGCGTACACCTTTGCCGGCATGTAAAATGTCATTCTTCGATCCCTCCTGTTGCTTTCAGCTCCTGATACAGCCGCCCGAGCGGCAGCCCCATGACATTAAAGTAATCTCCGTCGAGGCTTTTGATGAACCTGGAAAAAACGCCCTGCACCGCGTAAGCCCCGGCCTTGTCCATCGGCTCCTCCAGCAGGGAATACAGCGTGATCTCCTCCTCCGTCATCGGATAAACGGTGACGGAGGTTTTTTCCACAAAACTGTAAGTGGATGCCTTCCCTGCATCCTCTCTGTCAGCGGAGACCCCTTCTTTCCCGGCAGTATCTCCCTCCGTTGCAGTGTCACCGTCCGTCTGCCCCACCGTAGTGGGGCAGCGGATGATCGTCACACCCGTATAGACCTCATGCGTCCGTCCCTGCAATTTACGAACCATTTCCTCCGCCTCCAAATGCGTATGCGGCTTCCCGAGAATCTCTCCGGCGACGGATTCCGGCGGCAGATACACGCAGGTATCCGCACCGATCACGATCTCTCCGTCATGATGACGGGAGGCGATATCCGCGGCTTTCTGCGCAGACAGTTTTCTCACCAGTTCCGCGGGATCGGATGTCTGCACATCCTCCTTCAGCGCAGACGGCTCGATCTTCGGGTCAATTCCGATCAGCCGGATCAGCTCCTTCCTGCGCGGTGACGCGGACGCCAGGATAAAAACCTCCGGTAGTTTCAATGAAGTCATAAGCATTATCCTCCTGTTAGGCTGTCACTCAGTATACCACACTCCCTGTGCAGATACCATTCACTCCCCTTCTATGCATACCGCAGGTTGACACGTTTTCTACAAATAGATAAAATAGATGTAAATAGATCAAATAGATAAAAATAGATAAAACCGACATTTTTATGTATGAGAGGTGTGGCATGATTGATGACAGTGTTTTTTCACCATCTTTTGGAAGAAAACCCGCCATTCTGCTGGGACGGGAACAGATCATCAGCGAGTTCAAGGAGGGGCTGCGGGGGCCTGCGGGAAACCGGGATCGCGCGACTCTCATCATGGGACAACGCGGCAGCGGCAAAACCGTCCTCCTTTTGTCCCTGGCGGAGGAGGCTGTCAAACAGGGCTTTATTGTTGCCTCCCCCACGGTTGCGGGAAACGGCATGCTGGATCGCATCCTCGAAAAACTGGAATATGAGGCTTCCCAAACCGCTCCGAAGAGGAAAAAGCGTATCAGCGGCGGCGGTGTCGGTGCCTTTGGCATCAGCGCCAATCTCTCGTTCACTCAGGAAGCGCAGGAAGGACACAGCTTCGCCTATAAGCTCATGCGTCTTTCAGAGCAGATCGATGCAATGGGTAAGGGGCTTTTGATTCTCGTCGATGAGGTGCAGGGAAATGATTCCGAACTGCGCGAGCTTGCGATCGCCTATCAGGAGCTTGTCGGTGCCGGTCGCAACGCCGCCATTGCCATGGCCGGCCTTCCGGGCGCCGTTTCTTCCCTGTTAAACGATAAAGTGCTGACCTTTTTACACCGCGCAAAAAAAGCGACGCTCTCCAGCCTGCAGACCGGAGAAATCGACGCTTTCTTTTCCTACGCGTTTCAGACATGCGGTCTTGCGGTTTCCGAAGCGGACCGCATGCGGGCTGCCAAAGCCGCAGAAGGTTCCCCCTATCGCATGCAGCTGATCGGACATTATATGACGCGTTATGCAGGAGAAAACGGCCATATCAGCGGAAAGCAGCTTACAAAAGCGCTTCAGATGGCGGAAGAGGACTTCAAGAACGGTGTATGTATTGCAATCGCGGAAGCTCTCACCGGCATGGAGAGACTCTTTATCGCATCCCTGTCCCCGGAAGGAAACACGCCGGTGAAACTGATTGCCGAACGGATGCAGGCGTCCCCGGACTCGGTCAATAACTACCGCCGCCGCCTCCTTGATGCCGGCATCATCATTTCACCCGCGCGCGGCGAAGTCCGCTGCGCCATCCCGCTGCTTGTGGAGTTTATCAAAGAGCAGGGTTCATGAAAAACTAACGCAAGGCGTACGGGCACAGGCCCGTACGCCGTTTTTGCGATCAGACTCATCCTTACAAAATGATTCGAACCTGTTGTATTGCCGGCATCAATCAGGCAGCAGCGCTGTTGATAAGCAGCAGGCAGAAGACCAGCGTAAACAGAGCGACCGTTTCCGCGATACCGATAACAATGAAGTAGTTTGCGGTACCCTTTCCTGTCGCGCCCAAGGCGTCTGCGGAGGCTGCAGCGCATCGTCCCTGGAAGAGCGCAGACATGCCGATCGCCAGACCGCCGAAGATGCCGCAGCCGAGCGCCAGACCCGGATCAATGCCCGGGACATTCAGGAACTGCATCAGCAGGAAGCCGTAGATCGTCTGCGTCAGCGGTGCGCCGGTGAAGGCGATCATGATGAAGGGGGCGGGTTTGCCGCTGGCATAGCACTTTTTCCAAGCACCGACCGAGGCCATACCGGCAAAGCCGGCACCGAAAGCCGAACCGGTAGCAGACAAACCAAGAGCAGCAGCCATTCCAAGAAGTGCAAGATTCATGATAGTTTCTCCTTTTCTTATTTTCGTGTGTCACGCACACATAAGTCACTTAAGTTACGCATTTATCAGAACGGCTTTATTCCTCGCCGATCTTTTTAAAAGGTTCGTAGGCAATGCCCGTCCATTCGAGGCCTGCCTGGCCGGAAAACTCCAGCACGTTCAGACGCACACCGTGCACCACGACGGACAGGAAGCACATGATGATGTTCAGTCCGTGTCCGACAACCACGATCAGCACCGCGGCGACCAGAAGCGGTCCCGACATCTGCCCCGCCATGCTGTTGAAGCTCTGCGAGATCGCAACGCCCGCCATGCCGACGGCAAACAGACGGATGTAACTCATAACGTTACCGAAGCAGCTGATCGTATTCAGGAAGACCGTAAAGGCATCCGCAAGGCCGGACTTCAATCCCTGTCCGAAGGTCTTGTCCGGCGACATCCCGCCGAAAAGAACCACCAGAAGGAATGCGATTCCGACTGCAACGAAGACCGGCATCATCGGGATGTTCTCCCCAATCACCAGATTCAGCGAGAGGAAATACATGGCGATGATCGCCACCATCCAGCCGAGATCCGCCACCCAGGACAGATCCTTCTGCGGAAGCTTCTTGCGGATGGAGAGGAGCGCGCCCAATGCCATCTGAATCGCGCCGATCGTGAAGGAAAACTTCATGACGCCGTCATAGGCATACTGTGCCTCATATCCGAAATACTGCGGATAGGACGCAAAGCGCGGGATGACAAGGTAACGCAGGGGCGTTTCCATCGCGCTCTCTAAGCCGAACCAGGTGCCGGTCACGGCGCCCCAGATGATCGTACCGATCGAAAGCACATAGAGCAGGAAGGTGATGTTCGTCAACTTCTTCTGCTTCATATGGATCACGACGGTGGCAATCAGAATCAGCACACCGTAGGCGCCGTCGCCGATGATCATCGCAAAGAACAAGGTAAAGAACAGGAAGAACCAGAGAGAAATATCCTGTTCGCGGTAACCCGGAAGGATGCCGAGGATATCAAAGACCGGCTTGATCAGTCCCGAGATCTTGCTGTAGCGCACCTTCGTCGGGACGGTCTCGTCATCCTCCGCCACGTCTTCGATGGCGAAGGCACAGCCCTTTGCGGAGGCCATCTGCCGGATCTTCTCCGAATCATCCTCCGGAATGTAGCCGGAGATCCAGACAAAATCCGTATCCCCTTCGAGCGTTTCCTCCGCCTCGGAGAAATTCACGCTGTTCTGTGCACGGATCATCTCCGCCTTGAAGCTCTCGTCATAAACGGAGTTATCCTTTAAGACCTTATCACATTCCGCGATCTTCGCGCCTGCGTCTTCGACCTCCTTCCGGAGGGCCGCAAGGCTCTTTTCCGGCGGCGCAAACTCCGTCGCCTGGATCTCCGGGGGCAGGGTGCCGATCACGGCGATCGCTTTCTGTTTATCCATCTCGCCCAGCCGGATCAGCCTGATGTTTTCATCCTGCAGGGCATTTGCGAATTCCTTTTCCCCGATGCGGTAGAAATGGAAATCAAATCCGTGCTCCTTTAAGGAGGAGAGCTCCTCCGGTGAGAAATCGCCCCAGGCCGAAATCCTGTCGATCTCCATGTTGGCCGCGCCGATCTCCTGCGTGAGGTTGGCTTTTTCCTCGATCGCCTCCCGCACCTTTTCGTACATCTCCTCAAAGGCCTTGCCTTTCAGGATCTCAGCGCTTCCCTTTTTCTGTTTCGGATCGGCATATTCCTTCAGGGTCATTTCTGTCCTGGAGAGATTCTGAAAGCGGTCCGTCACGGTGCGTTCCGCGGCTTTCCGTTCCGCGATATGCACCACGCCGATGTCACGAAGACCGTTCAGCATCTCTTCTTTTCCGGAGACGGACGTGACGATATGCACTTTTTTCATTTTTTCAATCATGCATGTATCCCCTTTATTGCGCCGCCTCTAACTTTTTCTTTGAAATCTTGCCGCGTACCACGGCCGCCGTCTGCTGGTCACCGAGGTACACCTGGATCACGCGGATGTTTTCCTTGGCCTCCGGAATCTTGACCTTTTCGAAGAGGTTCACGCGCTGGGATGTCGTCCTGAGTTCCGCTTCCAGCAGCTCCGACTGTTTCCGGAGCGTCGCCACAAAGGCGTCCAGCGTTGCGATATCACGCAGGCGGAACACGGCCGTATCCACCCACAGCGGATACTCCTCCACATCGTAATTGATTTCCTTGAAGGTCAGCTCCTTGAAGGAGGGCACCGTCACACCGGCGATGTTTTCCGTGCCGGTGATGACCTTGTCCGGCTGCACCATCTGCTCCAGCCGCTTCGTCTCTTCAAAGATCTCATTTTCCGCAAAGACCGCCACCCAGTCGTCCAGGCCGCCGATCATCTCCTCGCGCTCGGCCACCTTAGCCTCTAAGTCCGCGCGGATCTTCATGATCACGGACTGCAGCTGCTGTTTTTTGAGCTGCAGCGTCGGCAGATAGCGTTCGAACTGCTTCAGGTTTTCCTTCTGCTTTTTCAGTTCGTTTTTTGTCAGCTTTATCGCCATAGAAGTTTTCCTTTACGCCACGGCTGCCTTGTCCGGCCAGCGTTCCTTCAGCAGTGCGGTCTGCATACCGGTCTCGTTCGGCTCAAAGCAGTCCGCAAGAATCTCCCAGCCGAGATCCAGCGCGTTTTCGAGCGGGATGTTCACGGACAGATCCATCAGCTTCGTCTCGAACATTTCGCCGTATTTCAGAAGCTTGTCGTCCCACTCCGTCATCATGAAGCCCATGGAGCGTTTCTCCAGGGAATCCTTATACTGTGCGTACAGACGGATCATGCCGTCCATCAGCGCACGGTGGTCATTCCTTGTCTTGCCGTTCACGTTCTGCTTCAGACGGGACAGCGAACCGAAGGGCTCAATGTGTCCGCTCTTTAAGTAATACTGTCCCTCCGTGATGTATCCCGTGTTGTCCGGCACCGGGTGCGTGACGTCATCACCGGGCATCGTCGTGACACCGAGGATGGTGATGGAGCCCGCGCCGTCGATATCCACGGCCTTTTCGTAACGGGAGGCCAGGGAGCTGTAAAGATCGCCCGGGTAACCGCGGTTACTCGGCACCTGTTCCATGGTGATCGCCATTTCTTTTTGTGCGTCCGCAAAGTTCGTCATATCCGTGAGCAGCACCAGCACGCGTTTTCCCGTCAGTGCGAACTGCTCCGCCACCGCCAGTGACATATCCGGCACCAGCGTGCATTCCACGATCGGGTCCGCCGCGGTGTGGATGAACATGACGGTGTGGCTCATGGCGCCGCCCTTTTCGAGCGTGTCGCGGAATTCCATGTAGTCATCGTATTTCAGGCCCATGCCGCCGAGGATGATGACGTCAACCTCCGCCTGCATGGCGATGCGGGAGAGCAGCTGGTTGTAAGGCTCACCGGAGATGGAGAAGATCGGGAGCTTCTGGCTCTCCACCAGCGTGTTGAACACGTCGATCATCGGGATACCCGTGCGGATCATCTTGTTCGGCAGGGTACGTTTGCTGGGGTTAAAGGAAGGGCCGCCGATCGGAATCATGTTTTCCGTCAGCGCCGGACCGTTGTCTCTCGGCACGCCCGCACCGTCAAAGATGCGCCCGAGCAAATGATCCGAGAAGGACACCATCATGGGACGTCCGAGGAAGCGTACCTCGTCCGTCGTGCTGACGCCCTGCGCACCCGCGAAGACCTGGAGTGACACCATGTCGCCGTCCAGCTTGATGACGTTGGCGTAGGAATCACCGACCATCGCAAGGTCCGCGTTCCTGACACCCTCCGCACGGACGGTGACCACGTTGCCGACAATGGATTCTATCTTTGTATATACCTTCTGCATGTTCCGACCTCCTACTGTGCGACCTTTGACATATACAGATCAGAAATCTTCTTTTCCTGTGCCTTGAACGCTTCCGATTCAAATTCCGTTCCGTGCCAGTCCAGGAACTCCTGACGCAGCTGGTTGAAGAACTGGCGGATGTCCTTTTTATCGGGCAGATCATAGGTCTGCATCATGGCATCGTACAGAAGATCAAATTCTTTATTCTGTCTCTCCGGCACGCAGGCCGCATCGATCGGATCAAAGGAGTTCTGCTGCAGGAACACCGCATCCAGAAGCTCTCCCTTCTGATAGATGACGTAGTCATCATTGGAGGTACCCTCCTCACCGACGACCTTCATCATCTGGTTGACTTCGATGCTGCGGATCAGCATACCTCTCGCCTTCTCCACGCGGTCCATCTCAATGACACCCTTGTACTTGGACCAGGAATCCACCGGGTGAATGGACGGATATTTACGGGCATCCGAGCGTTCCCTGGAAAGACCGTGGAACGCGCCCACAACCTTCAGCGTCGCCTGTGTCACGGGTTCTTCAAAGTTACCGCCCGCGGGAGACACCGTTCCGCCGATCGTGATGGAGGAGATGCTGCCGTCCTTCAGGCGTACCTTACCGGCTCTTTCGTAGAAGGATGCGATCGTGGATTCCAGGTATGCGGGGAAGGCTTCTTCGCCGGGGATTTCCTCCAGACGTCCGCTCATCTCACGCATGGCCTGCGCCCAGCGGGAGGTGGAGTCCGCCAGCAGCAGCACGTCCAGTCCCATCTGTCTGTAATATTCCGCCAGCGTCACCGCCGTATAGCAGGAAGCTTCTCTTGCCGCAACCGGCATGGAGGAGGTATTACAGATGATGATCGTGCGCTCCATGAGCGAGCGTCCCGTCTTCGGGTCTTCCAGCTCCGGGAACTCCGTCAGCACTTCCACGACCTCACCGGCGCGTTCGCCGCAGGCCGCCACAATCACGATGTCCACATCGGAGTTTTTCGCCTGCATATGCTGTAACACGGTTTTACCGGCACCGAAGGGTCCCGGTGTACAGAAGGTGCCGCCCTTGGCCACCGGCAGGAAGCCGTCGATACAACGCAGCTTCGTCACCAGTGGTTCGGTGGGGCGTAATTTTTCTTCGTAGCATTTCACGGCCTGTTTGACGGGCTGTGTGAACACCATCGTGAGATCCCTTGTCTCTCCCTTGCTGTTTTCGATGGTGCAGATATTGGCATGCACATTATAGGTGCCGGCCTCCTTGATGCTCTTCACCTTCCAGTCATCTCCCTTTAAGGTAAAGGGCACCATGATGTGATTGGTGAAGAGTCCCTCCGGCACGGTGCCGATCGTGGAACCCGCCCGCACGCTGTCTCCGGCCTGCACCGTCGGGGTGAATTCCCAGTCACGGTCCGGGATGGCGTCCAGATAAACGCCTCTTTCCAGGAAGAATCCCGTTTTCTCCGCGAGGGCGGGCAGCGGATTCTGCAGACCGTCAAAGACCTGCGACAGAAGTCCGGGACCCAAGTCCACGCTCATGAGCTCTCCCGTGAACTCCACCTTGTCCCCGACCTTGATGCCGTCGGTCATCTCGTAAATCTGCATACTGATGATGCCGTTCCTGATCCGGATGACCTCGCCCTTTAAGCGCTTGTCATCCACGAGGATGTATCCCACTTCGTTTTTGCGGACAGAGCCCCCGAAATCAACACTGATGAGGTTTCCGTTGACGCCGCTGACTGTTCCTGTTTCCATTTTCGTCTCCTATAAACTGTATACGCTTTGTTGTATGCCGTCGAGAAGAGTCGTGAATTCCGTCTTCCCTTTTTCCTGCTCAAAGCTGGTCAGACGCTCCAAAAGCTTTAACTTGATTGCATATCCGAACAACACGTAATCGTCAAACATGTGCAGTCCCACGAGCGAATCCAGGGTATCGAATTCGTATTCCAGAAGCACCCGTTCCGCCTCCAGCGGATTCTTTGCGCTCATCGCCGCGGATACGGCCTGGGCAATCAGACCGTCCTTTTCGTAAACGGTCGTATAATTCCTGCCAAGATTCAGGCTCCGCTGATGCGCAAGCTCCTTCACCAGCATCCGGTAAAAGGTGCCCCACTCTTTCACGAGCGGTCCCTCCTCGGAAATCAGGGTCAGGTTCCTGAGCAGCTCCATGTTTTCTTCGCTCACGTTGGACTGACAGAGCCCGAGAAACTGCTCATAGCTGAGCGGCATGTCCCCGTCGGCTCTGAGTTCGGGCAGGCTTGATATCAGATAATAATACGAAGCCATACCGTCCTCCTTTTGTTAAAACTCCAGATTTCTGAAGTGCGGCATCAGCATTTCCATGATGCCCTCATCGGTGACATCAAAGAAACCGGAACCGTCCTTTGCTGCCAGACGGAATCCCTGCTGCACGCCCTTCGTCGGCCTGATCTCCAGTCCGTTCTTGATTTCTTCGGCCAGCTCCTTTTTGAGCCTGTCGCTCACCTCGGAAACCTCCACGGCATAATCCCCGACGTTTTCGCCGGCGACCGCCGCACGGATCAGCTTCGCCAGTCCGTCACCGGACAACTCCTTGCCGATGTCCGCCGCAAGAATCTTTTCGAATTCCGCCTGGATTTCCGATTTGAATGCGAGAACCGCATCCCGTTTGGCCTGCTCGGTACCCACCTCCGCACTTTCTTTCAGAATGGCGATTTCCTTTGAGGCGGTATCCTTGTACTGTTGTGCCTCAGCCTTTGCGTCCTCTACGATCGCGCCGGCTTTTTTCTTTGCCTCGGCAAGAATGGATTCCGCTTCGGCGTTGGCCGCATCCAGCCCCTCTTTCCGGATCGAGGAAACAAGATCCTGAATCTGTAATTCCATTGGCACCTCCTTTTATCTTCAGCGCGTGTGCGCCGGATCACATAACGACAATGTATATTTTAGAATAAAAGTTAAAAATTTACAATAAAAAAGATGATTTTTTGAAATTATCTATGCAATTTGCCTGTTATGCGCTAATAATGTGAAAAAAGTACACCACAAAATACTATATCGGCGGAAAATCCGTTTTTCTTTAGCCCCTCTTTTACTTGACTTTCCCGCTCTCCGCGTATATGATGTAATAGTAGTATTAGTTACTAATAAGCGCGAAGAGAGGTATTTTTCATGGCTTTGAAGTACAGCCGGCAGCGGGAAATCATCCGGAACTTTATGAAGACGAGGACGGATCACCCAACCGCCGATGTCGTATATATGAATGTACGCAAGGAGATTCCCAACATCTCCCTCGGTACCGTTTACCGCAATCTCATGCTGCTGACGCAGATGGGCGAGCTCACAAAGGTGGAGATCGGCGACGGCACGGTACATTTTGATCCGCTGACGGATGACCATGCGCATCTGATCTGCGAACAGTGCGGCGCGGTGGAGGATCTCATGCTCACACCGGATGAAGCGCTGGTGGCGGAGGCGGAGGAAATCTCCGGCGGTAAAATCACCGGTCACATCATCACCTTCCGCGGGCTTTGCGCGCACTGCCTTGCGGCGCAGGAAGAATGATGAGGATATCCTCTCCTGTTACTCTGCCTGTTGCGCCGCTCTTCCCTGAGCGGCGTTTTTTTCGCGCTTCTCCTTCAGGTTATCCTCTTCCTCCTCCGTTTCCGGGATCGGTACGCCGAGGTTGTAATAAGTAACGGTACTCTTGGCGATCAGCAGCCCCGTATCATCCGTCACATAAACATCAAACACCAGCACCGTCCTTCCGCGCTTCACTTCCTTCGCTTCCCCGTACAACACCTTGGAACCGATCGCGGGCTTCAGGTAGCTGATGTTCGCGTCCAGCGTCGTACAGCGCATACCGTACGTGGCAGCGGCATAACCGCCGACACAGTCCGCCAGCGTAAAGATCACGCCGCCGTGCACGGAACCGTTCGGATTGTAAAAATCCTCCTGTACCGGCATCTCGCATTTTGCATATCCTTCCTCCACTTCCAGCACGCGGATGCCGAGCATCTGCATGAAGCGGTTATGTAAGGTCCGGAACTGGATGATTCTCTCTAAAGTCATGCTTCCTCCTGATTATGCGTGTGAGACGCGGAACAGCGGCAGCTCCTTCAGCTCGCGCAGCCTGACCGGCTCCGAATAATAATACCCCTGGTAGGTGCTTGCCGGAAACTTCCTCAAAAAGTTTTTCATGGACTCCGTCTCCACGCCCTCGATCGCCACGCGGATGTTCATCTTGCGCGCAAAGCCCGTGACGGCCTCCAGCATGTACTGGTCCACCGGATTCCGTTCGATGCCCGTGATGATCTCGCGGTCCACCTTGATCATGTCCACCGGCAGCTCGCGGATCAGATTGAGACTTGTCATACAGCTGCCGTCCAGTGCCGTCTTGATGTTGCAGCCCTTTAAGAACAGCACCTCGTCCTTCAAAAAGAGCGGCGGCAGCTGCTTGCAGTTTTCCGTCAGCTCAAAGCAGATGTTTTTGCCCGGAAAATCCGTGCGCTTTAAGATGTCCAGCATCGTATGCCGGAAGCGCGGCTCCTCCAGCTGCACATAATCCAGATTGATGTGCAGCATCAGATCGGGGAAGAGCGTGAGCAGCTCCTTGCCTTCCTTACAGGCCTGCTCGATGATCCAGTAGCCTAAGCGGCTGAACTCGTCATCCTTTTCCAGCGCCGGCAGAAAAAGCGCGGGCGCGACCTTGCCGAATTTCGGATTCTCATACCGCAGCAGCACCTCCACGCCCTCGAGCATGTTGGTCTGTGCGCTCACCAGCGGCTGATAGCTGAGATAAAAGCCCTCGCAGTTTTTGACGATGCCCGTCCGCATCGCGTTGATCACTGCAAGGGTCTTGTTCGTATCACCGACATGATCGTTGCGGATGATGACCAGGTTTTTGCCGCGGCCGCGCGTCGATTGCTCCAGCGCGTAACGCGCACAGGTATAGACCGTGTGCTCATCCACCTCAAAGTCATCCAGCTCCACCGCGCCGCCGGCCAGCTCCACCGGCACCTGCACGCCGTCCACAAGGATCTTTGACCTTGCGAGCTGCCGCAGCCGGCTGTAGAATTCCCGCGCCGTATCCGGCGTCATGTCCTGGGACAGCACGAGGACGCTTGCGCCCTGGGCGCGGTAGGCCGTGCCCTTGGTGCCGAGCTCCTTTAAGAGACCGTCCGACAGCAGCTTCAGCACGCGGTTGCCGATCTCATAGCCGTACAGGCGGTTGATGGAGACAAAGTTCGTCGTGCCGAGCAGGAGCGTCAGTGTTTTTTTCTTGTATTCCTGTTTTTCGCGCAAGGCGCGGTAATACTCATAGCGGTTGGGCAGGGATGTCACCGTGTCCAGCTGCGCGTTGCGCCCGCGGTTCATCACCGAAACGGAAAAGTAGGCGGGGCGGTTCGCGTAATCCCTGACGATAAAGGCCTTGCAGTCGCAGGTCACGTATTCGCCGGACTTGTCCTTCACGCGCAGGGACAGCGCATAGCGCGGCTGCTCGCCGCGTTTCATTTCCGCAAAGGTCTTGCGGTACGCGTCCAGGTCCTCCGGGTGAATGTTCCTCTCATACGCCGCGTTCGCGCCCGACAGATACTCTCCCTTCAGCGCGAACTGATCCAGCGCGGCCAGAGACCACCTGGCGTAATCCGCCCGGATGTCATACACAAAGAACGCCCTGGACTGCGTGCTCAGCGCGAAGTTGTCATAGACGCGGTCGATTGTTCTGACGCTTCGTTCTGCCATATCTGCAATACCTTAGGATTGTGAACTGCCTGCCTCGGTGACTGATGTTTCCTCTTCGCTCTATTGCGCCAAGCATTCCGCCGAGCCTCGGTCTCGGCTCCATGGCGCACAAGCCGCTCAGAGGAAATCATGCAGCCACCGGGCACGGCAGAATTACATTTCCTCAAATACCTCCAGTCCCTTGACGGCCGTGCGCGTCGTGTCGCCATGGCGCACGAACCACATCGTCGCGATGGCGCCGCCCACGAAGACGGCGACATAGAGGAAGAGCGTGAAGTAGCCGACATGATCCAGGAACCAGCCGGCCAGCACCGGTGTCGCGATCTGCGCCGCCATGCTGGCGGTGTAATAATAGCCCGTGTATTTACCGACATCCGACTCCGCGCACATGTCCACCACCATCGGCAGCGTGTTCACGTTGATCAGCGCGGCACCGATGCCGAAGAGCGACAGCACCGCAAACATCGCCGGATGAAAACCGCCGGCAAGATACACGGCGTTTGCTTCCTCATAAGAGCCGAACAGCACGGACGGTACGGCGGTCATTTCAGAGACGCCGAACAGGCCGCCCTCCTGCAGGACATCCGTTGCCATCTGTGAAAGATATGCCTTCCGCTGCATGGAATCCGCAACAAGGGTATAAATAAACACCGTAAGGGAGGGAACGATCTCCAGAAACAGTCCCGCAAGAACCGTCTTCCTGCGGCCGATCTTCGACGCAAGGAACGCTGCGGGAATATAGGTAATAATCATCCCGACCGTGATGACCGTCAGACAGGCCGAGGCCGTTCCGATCGTCATGCCCCAGACGCGTCCCGCATAACTGGTGTACCAGGTCTCGATGGCATTGTAAGACATAAACCACAATAAGATGGTGGCGAGGAGAAACAGGAAGCTCCTGCGCACATCCTTCGGGAGCTTGTGGGATTCCTTTGCGGGCTGTTCCGCAGGAGACGCGTTCTGTTCCGCGGCAACGACTGCTGCGGATACCTCCTCAGGTGCCGCGGCCTCCTCCGCCACGGCCGGCAATGTCTCCGCGGACGCTTCCTCCGCCGGCCGCTCCTGCACCGGCTCCTTCACCGTCAACATCACGACAAGGAGCGCCCCGATCATCAGCATCGCCACAATCACAAAGAGCAGGGTGTAATCCACATGCCCCTTGTCATCCATGAAAAGTTTTCCGGAATAGAGGAGTGTCGTAATCAGCAGATAGATGATCGCGCCGAGCGCCCCCATCAGGTTGATGATGGCGTTGCCCTTCGAGCGCAGCTCCTTCGGTGTCATGTCCGGCATCAGCGCCACGGCCGGCGCACGGTAGGTGCCCATCGCGATCAGCAGCAGGAGCAGAATCACGATAAAGGCCACGCGGAAGCCGGCCAATCCCGTCGCCGCGAAGCGGTTGTCCATCATGGGGATGAACTGCATCAGGGCCACGGCCGCGATCGTGCCGATCAGGATAAATGGCTTGCGCCTTCCCAGCTGCGATCTGCATTTGTCCGAGAGCGAACCGAACAGCGGCAGCATGAACAGTGCCAGGATGTTGTCCAGGGCCATAATCACGCCGGAAGCCGTCTCGCTCATACCGAAGGTGTTCGTCAGGATGGGCGGGATGACGCCGTTATACAGCTGCCAGAACGCGCTGATGGAAAAAAAGGCAAAGCCGATCTTGACCGTCTGCGGATAATTCAGTTTTTCTTTCTTTTCCTGTCCCTCGTTCACGCGCTCAGGTCTTCAATTACCAGCGTGCGCACTGCGTTGTCCGGCGCGGCAGCGGCCGCCTTTCCTTCCTTTTCCGCAAGGATCTGTTCCAGCGGCTTTGCCGGCGGCTCATTGTGTTCCGGATCATCGCGCCACTTGAGGAACTTCGGCGCCACCTGCGGGAAGAGCGCGCAGGAAAGCACATCCTCATCCGTGTGGCAGATATCCTTGTATTCTTCCTTGTACTTTTCAAACTCCGGCTCGATCAGGTCCGCCGGACGGCAGGTGATGATGTTCTTCAGTTCCTCCTCCGTCAGGCATTTCTTCCGGATGCTTTCATCGATTTCGCCGGGCACCGTGCCGTATTCTCCCTTTAAGAGCGCCTTGGATTCCTTCGGCACCATCTTGTAACGCTCGCCGGCGATGATGTTCATCACGGCCTGCGTGCCGACGATCTGGCTGGTCGGCGTGACGAGCGGGATGTAGCCGAACTCCTTGCGCACGCGCGGGATCTCCTCCAGCACGTCATAGAGCTGGTCATCCTTGCCGGCGTCATGCAGCTGTCCCATGAGGTTCGAGAGCATGCCGCCCGGCACCTGATAGAGCAGCGTGTTCGTATCGACATTTAAGACCTTGCGGTTTAAGTCCCCGCGGCGCACGAGCTCATCCGCCACCTTGCGGAAGTGCTTCGCGGGCTCGGAGAACTTCTTGATGTCAAGGCCGGTGTCTCTCGGCGTTCCCTGTAGCGTCACGACGAGGGATTCCGTCGAGGGCTGTGCCGTGCCGTTCGCCAGCGGCGACAGCGCGCAGTCCACGATATCCACGCCCGCATAGGCGCTCATCAGGTTCACCATGTCGCCGGTGCCCGTCGTGTTGTGCGTGTGCATGTGGATCGGTACCTTCACCTTCTCCTTCAGCTTCTTCACCAGGGAGTAGGCGACCTCCGGCAGGATCAGACAGGCCATGTCCTTGATGCAGATGGAATCCGCGCCCATCTGCTCCAGCTCCACCGCCAGCTTCACGAAATACTCTTCGTCGTGAATCGGGGAGATCGTGTAGCTCATGGCCGCTTCCACCCAGCCGCCGTATTTCTTTGTGGACTTGATGGCCGCCTCCAGATTCTTTTTGTCATTCAGCGCGTCAAAGATACGGATCACGTCGATGCCGTTCTCGATGGACTTCGCGCAGAAGCGGTCCACCGTATCATCCGCGTAATGCTTATAGCCCAGAATGTTCTGGCCGCGGAAGAGCATCTGCAGCTTTGTCTTCTTCACGTGCTTGCGGATCGTGCGCAGTCTCTCCCAGGGATCCTCGTTCAAGAAACGAAGGCAGGAGTCAAAGGTCGCACCGCCCCAGCACTCCAAGGACCAGTAGCCGATCTCGTCCAGCTGTTCCAGCGCGGGGATCATGTCCTCAATGCGCATGCGCGTCGCGGCCTGCGACTGATGCGCGTCACGCAGGATCGTGTCCGTGATGCATAAGGGTTTGTCATTTGCAAAAGGCAGATCATTGATCATAAGGAAAACCTCCTGTCATTAACCAAGTAAAGCAATCAGCACACCGGCCGCAATCGCGGATCCGATGACGCCCGCCACGTTCGGTCCCATCGCATGCATCAGCAGGAAGTTGGACGGGTCCGCTTCCTGGCCGACCTTCTGGGACACGCGCGCCGCCATCGGAACGGCGGAAACACCCGCGCTTCCGATCAGCGGATTGATCTTGTTCTTCACGAAAATGTTCAAAATCTTGGCAAAGACGACGCCGCCCGCCGTGCCGAAGCCGAAGGCCACGATGCCCATGCCGAGGATGGCCAGCGTCTGTCCGCTTAAGAAACGCTCGCCGACGGTTGTCGCGCCTACGCTGATGCCGAGGAACAGCGTCACGATATTCATCAGCTCGTTCTGTGCCGCCTTCGACAGACGCTCCGTCACACCGCAGACGGAAAGCAGGTTACCGAACATGATGCAGCACACAAGAGGTGCAGCGCTCGGCACGAGGAGCGAGACGAATATAATGACGGCAATCGGGAACACGATTTTTTCCGTCTGTGAAACGGGCCTGAGCTCCTTCATTTTGATCTTGCGCTCTTTTTCGCTTGTGAGCAGTTTCATGATCGGCGGCTGTATCACCGGCACAAGGGCCATGTAGGAATACGCGGCCACCGCGATCGCGCCGAGGAGCTCCGGTGCCAGCCTTGTGGCGGTAAAGATGGCCGTCGGGCCGTCCGCACCGCCGATGATGCCGATCGCACCGCCCTGCTTCTGTGTGAACAGTCCGGAGAGCACGCAGCCGAAGTAGGTCATGAAGATGCCCAGCTGTGCCGCCGCTCCGAGCAGCAGTGAGATCGGATTCGCAATCAAGGGTCCGAAGTCCGTCATCGCCCCGATGCCCATAAAGATCAGACAGGGATATAAGCCCGCCTTGACGCCGATATAAAGGATATCCAAAAGTCCGCCGTGATGAATGATGTCCGTAAAGGAGAGTTCCTCGATGATTTCGGGTTCGGCCGCGCCTTCCGGCAGCGATGCGATATACGTTGCCTCGTCTATGACGACGCCGTTCTCCACGTCATATAAGATGGCGTCATTGGCCGCGTCATACGGACATTCATAGGCATAGGCGTCCCACATCGCGACATGATACAGGTTTGCACCGGGAAGGTTTGTCACCAGCGCACCCGTCGCGATACCGACGAGCAGCAGCGGTTCAAAGCCCTTGTGGATCGCGAGCCAGAGCAGAAAGCAGGCAACGCAGATCATGACAAGGCTCTTCCATCCGCCGCTCATGAACTCCCCGAATAATTGATAAAATCCGGTCGTTTGTAAGAATTCCAGCATATGGTTGTCCCTCCGATTATGCTACCGTGTCAGCCGTACTTTTTTCAGCCGACAGAGCACAGCATCTGGCCGGACTGGACGGAAGCGCCCTTCTGGACGCTGATGCCCTGTACCGTGCCGTCGCAGGGAGACATGATCTCATTTTCCATCTTCATGGCTTCGAGCACCATCAGCACGTCGCCCTTTTTGACCGCCTGGCCGTTCGACACCTTCACGTCCAGGATGTTGCCGGGCATGGGTGCCGTCACACTTGTGCCGCCGCCTGC
>JAFSPF010000090.1 GCA_017443065.1 Lachnospiraceae bacterium | reverse complement strand
GGCCATGGCAAACGGGCACGTGCCCCTCCTTGGCATACAGGTGAAAAACGAGAGTCTGGAAAACTATTTTCTCAATCTGACGGGAGGTGCCGCACATGTTTAATCTGATCAAATCCGAATGTTATAAAGCCCTGCACCTGCGCTCCGTGCGCGTGATGTTTCTCATTGTTCTAATCTTCGGCCTCAGCTCCGGCTTTTTGCTGAAGACCGCCACCACCATGACGGACTCTCTTTCCGCGGAGGATGCCGCACAGCTTGCGGAGAATCTGGAAGGGATGCCCGTGGAAGTCCGCATGGGAATCTACACACCCGTGGACCAAAGCCTGGTCAGGAACGGTGCCGTTGATCTGGGGGACCTGGCCATGGCCGATTTAAGCGGTGGGATGCTCGCGCTCTTTGTCGGCATCCTGTCCGCACTCTTTGTCAGCGCGGACTTTTCCTGCCGCTATATCATCAATATCGCGGGACATGTGCAGGGAAAGGCAAAGCTCGTGATTCCCAAGCTCCTTGTGCTGACAGGCCTGATCTTCGTGATGTTCCTCCTCTTTCACGGGGCGGACTTCCTCAGCGCAAGGATTGCCTTCGGCGACATCCTGTATGTCAGTGACGGCGCAAGGCTCATGCAGTATCTCGGACTGCAGCTTTTGCTTCATACCGCCTTTGGCTTCGTGATCGCCTTTCTGTGCTTTACCGTGCGCAGCATCGCCTTTGACGTTACGGCGGGCGTGCTGCTTGCGAGCGGACTCGTGTCCATGGCCTATCGCGTCACGGACATCATCGCGAAGCACGTGTTTCATGTGGCGCAGCCGGATACCGGCGTGATCTCGCTCAGCCGCGCGATCAGTGAGGTGATGCCTGCCGCGGACGCTTCCGTCATGCAGCGGGGGCTTATCATCGGATGTGTGGATTTCGCCGCGGCGGCGGGGCTGTCGTTTGTGGTGATGCAGCGGAGGGATATTGCGTAGGAGTGATGAGTCGGTGAGTCGCCTGCCTCGGTGCACCAAGATTTACTCCGCGCTCAGTTTCGCCGGACATTCCGCCGAGCCTGTAGTCTCGGCTCCATGGCACACAAGCCGCTCCTCGGAAACCATGCGTGCACCGGGCCCGGCGACGGTACGGTTGTGACTCAGGATATGTGTACCACACGGAGGGGAAAATGGTTGTCATTATTCTTGCACTCATTGCATTTGTTGCAAGCCTGCTGCTGATAAGCTACAGACGGCAAATCAAAGACATCTGCCGGCGGGCGGCGTTTTTGCGCACGCAGGAATCGAATATGACGGTAAGCGGCGACCTCCCCTTCCCGGAGCTGAGGGAGCTGACCGCGGAGATCAACGCGCTCGCGAAGGAAAAGCGCGAGCGTCTGCGCGGCAGCGCCAGGGAGGAGCAGGCGTTGAAGGAAACGATCGCAAACCTCTCGCATGACATCCGCACGCCGCTGACCAGTCTTTCCGGCTATCTGCAGCTCTTAAAGCAGACGGAGGATCCCGCGGAGCGCGAAAAGTATCTCGGCATCATCGAGGAGCGCACAAAGAGTCTTGAGGAGCTGCTGGAAACCCTCTTCACCTACGCACGGCTGCAGGATGCGGGCTTTTCGCCCATACTCACCGACCTGGATCTGCAGACGGTCATTGCGCCCTGCGTGCTTTCCTTTTATGACGATTTTGAGGCGCGGGGGATCGCGGTGGAGACCGCTTTCACGCAGGAGCCGCTTCCCGTGCATGCCGCCGAGGAATCCGTCCGGCGGATTGTGCAAAATATCCTGAAAAATGCGCTGGACCACGGCACGTCACGCGCCCTGCTCACGCTGAAAAAAGAAAACGCGCAGGTCGTCTTTTCCTGCGCCAACGAGGTGGCTCACCCCGAAGAGATCGATATTCACAGTGTCTTTTCCCGCTTCTACCGCTCGGACGCCGCGCGCACGCATAGCTCCACGGGGCTCGGCCTTTCGATCGCGCATCAGCTCGCGGAGCAGACGGGCGGGAAGATTACGGCCACACTTGACGACATAATCTTCACCGTCACCTTCACGCTGCCCCTCACCGGGGAAGCCCGCCGCTGATTGGGAAAAATACAGCCTTGTTCATCGGGAGTATGACTGCATGCAAACACTCTTCTCCTGACGGGAATAGATGTATTACAGCTTAAGCAAGAATATCCTCCAGTGTAATTACATTGGAAAACACTGTGCTGTAGGCATTGTATTTCAGGCCTTCTGTCGTTATGAGCGTTTGATGGACGACCATTTTCGGAGGAATCATCTCCTCAAGCCTGCCCTGTCTGTCCATCAACTCCTTATAATAAGCTTTATCAACCACGAATTCCTTGTTATAAAACTTCAGTTCACACATGTTAATGATGTTGTCATCCCTTACGATCAGCAGATCCAGCTGCATCCCTTTTTTACCCCACCGTTTGATCAGCGCGGATTCGTTTGTTCTCACTGCCCTGATTCCCAGCGCTTCCTTGATCTGCGTCACGTGTTGAAAACACAGGTTCTCAAAAGCAAGCCCTCTCCAGCTTACAACGTTTTGAGAAGAAACATTCTGTTTCCAAAAATCACTCGTCAGCGAATCCTTGTTGTCTGCAAAATGCAGGTAAAACAGACAAAACGGATCCACCAGTTTATAATAAGCATCCCGCTTGCTATGGCCGAACGGAACATACTTCAGGTTTATTCCGACGTCAATATGGTATTTTTGGGTATGACGTCTGTTTAATAATCTTATTTTGACGCAAATTATAGCTATTTATATCTTGCCTCGGATTAAGATTGTTTTGGGGTCTTCGACTTTGATTGCGCATCAGCTCGCGCAGCAGACGGGCGGGCAACTTACGGCCTCGCATAACGGCAGCCGCTTCACCGTCACGTTCACGCTGCCTGTTATGCCTCAGCGGTCAAACAGCGACGCATATTCACCATAGCCTTCCGCCTCCAGGCGTTCGTACGGGATAAAGCGCAAAGCGGCGGAATTGATGCAGTATCTGAGTCCGCCCGCTTCCTTCGGCCCGTCCGGAAACACATGCCCGAGATGCGAGTCCGCACCGCTGCTGCGCACCTCCGT
>JAFSPF010000089.1 GCA_017443065.1 Lachnospiraceae bacterium | reverse complement strand
GCTACGGCTACGGCTACGGCGACGGCGACGGCTACGGCTACGGCTACGGCAACGGCGACGGCTACGGCTACGGCAACGGCTACGGCGACGGCTACGGCGACGGCGACGGCTACGGCGACGGCTACGGCTACGGCCTCGGCTACGGCAACGGCTACGGCTACGGCGACGGCCTCGGCTACGGCTACGGCTACGGCGACGGCGACGGCAACGGCCTCGGCAACGGCAACGGCTACGGCTACGGCGACGGCAACGGCAACGGCAACGGCTACGGCAACGGCAATATAAGCAAAGTTTTTATTTTTAAGGAGGGATGAAAATGGCTAATCATGTGTGTATCGTGTGTGAGTATGGGTGGATTATCTGCGGTATTGTGGACGAACGCAAGGACGATGTTATTGCATTATCGGACAGCGCGGTTGTGCGCAAGTGGATGAATGGTAAGGGTATTGGGGCAATCGCACAGGCCGACAACAAAGGCGATTACACCCTTGACGCTATCGGCAAGGTGGAGATCAGGCAGAGCAAAGTATTATTTGAGATTCCATGTGAGTGGTGATGGAGGGGACAGACTAAAAAATCGCGCGGTGGCGGAATAGGTAAACGCTTACAACCGGTAAGACCATAAGTACACCGGCATAAGGTTTGGTCATGTAAGGTGCAAATCCTTACCCGCGCGAACGAAAAGGAGGAGCGGAATGACAAGAGCAGAAATCATAGAGGGATTAAGGGAAATACACGACAGGTTTTATGCCTTTATTGATTATCGAAAAACTCTCGAAGCCTGTTTGGAATTGTTGGAAAAAGAAAATGACGTGATTGACAGGGTATTAGAGATCATCGAAGAACTTAGTTTTGGCGGCGTGAACATAAACTATGATCTGATTAAAAGCCGGGTTTTGTCATTACGAGGTGAACAGGAATGAAAGTACATAAGGTGAAAATATACGAATCATACGCAGACGCAGTATTGAGCGGAGAAAAGACTTTTGAAATCCGAGATAACGACAGGGGATACCAGAAAGGTGATCGGTTAAGGTTTGAGGTCAAAGACGATAGGGGCGTACACGGAATCCTTACGCACGGTTTGAATGATAAGGAATACAAGATCACCTACGTCCACAGCGGTCTGGGGATGAAAGAAGGATACGTTGCGCTGGCAATCAAGGCGATTGAGGAGGAAAAGCGTGTTAGTTGATTTTGACAAAACATTTAAGCAAAAACCCGATAAAGAACAGCTTGATCGGATTTTTGATCGGTTAAAACGCGAAAAGAAATGCGTAATGTGCAAGCACGCAAGGTGCGAAAAGGATTACGAACATGGATACGAAACATATCATACAATCTGTGAAATAACTGGATTGTTGCGTGACGGAAAGAATGGTATAAGTTGTCCGCATTGGGCGGGGATAAAGGAGTGGAACGATGGTTTTTAAGCGCTGGAGGATGCTGAAAGAAGAAAATCAAAGGCTGAAAGACGAAATTGATCTGATGAAAGCCGGTGTTTTTGAGAATGTATGGATCACAAAGACTATTCCGGTGATCCCCTTACACGCGCGGTTCACGGTGCATGGAGGCCGCGAGAATGCCGATTACAGGCTGGCGCACATCCTGGCAGAACAGATGATTAAAAACGGATTCGTTGAAATAAAGACGGTAGAAAACGAAGGTGGCGTGTTTGGAGTTACGACAGTTTATACGGCAAGCGTGAATGTAATAAGGCCAATTATGGAGGGAGAGAAGGATGCCGAGGTATAACATACAACACCCGGACACAAAACAATGGCGGTGTTTTAGCACTATAGTTGACGATTATGTTACGGACTGGATGGACCAAAAGGACTATGAGCTTTGGCGCGAAGAACAGTACGGCGCGTATTGCGGAGCGGTAGAAGATGCAAATCGCATGACGCCGGAAGAGGCAGAGGAAAGGAGGGCGTTAAATGAATGATATAGAAAATGCAATAATAAAGAATACAAGGCTGGGACTTTCCGGTGGAAACATCCCGACATTTTATGTTTTCGTTGAGGGCGCCTGCTGGGGATGTGGTATCGGTGGTTATGCAATCCGGGGATATGATAAGGAAAAGGAGGTTGCAATATATAGCGGCGCAGCGCTGGAAGCAATGATGAAGATATGTGAGGTTGTTGGCGTAGAGAATTGGGAGGATCTAAAGGGAAAGTATTGCCGGGTTAAACCAGAAGGCTTAGGGGGCGGCATTCATGTGATTGGAAACATCCTAAAAGATGATTGGTTTGACCTTAAAGAGTTTTTTAAGAAGGCGCAGGAGGAAGAGAAATGACAAACAATGATTATATTGCCGAATACGTCAAGGAGAGACATCCGCACATTTTGGGCTTTGATTTTTTTATGTGGAAGATTGTCTGGTTCTCTCGGTATATCGCAAGCAAACTCACCAGCGTTTTCAGAAGCGCAGAAGAACCGGAGGAAGGAGATAGCGAAGATGAACCTGACGCCGATATCTAACACCGACGCCATAGGCGGTATCATCTTCGGTATAGTGGGCCATTATGCCATGTTCAAACTATTGCGTATGTGGGGCGAATGGTGAGGGATATGTTATATATAATCGGCTGGATCACTTGGCCGTTGCCATTTATAGCAATCTTCCGTTATCTAATCAAAGGGAACAATGAAGCCTGGAGGGAGGAAAAGGCTATGACAGTATCATTTGAAATGCCGGATTATTGTGAAGGTTGTACCGCAATGGAGATTGTCCATTCAAAAAGAAAACTATATGCGGATGGCGTTCAGACTGAAACATTCGATCAATTTCGTTGCGCACATGATAAGCAATGCAAACACATTTTCAAGCACTTATTGATTCATATAAACAATTCATCCGTTTCGGGTTGATCCGTTTCGTGGTCCGTTTCAGATGGTTCGTTTCGTTCGTTTCAGTCGTTTCGGTTGGTTCGTTTCAAGATGATCCGTTTCAGTCGTTTCGTTCGTTTCATCCGTTTCGTTTCGTTGGGGGGAGAAGATGCGTCACGTTGACAAGTGGGAGCTGAATCCGTTCAGGCTGGCAACCGTAAGAGCATACGCCAAAGAATACCCTTATTGGATTAAGAAAAGGGCATATATGAGCAGCACAACGCGCTCTCAAAGGCTGGATGAACCGCAGGGGAACGCGAAGGGCGCCGGGCGCCCGACGGAAAACCTGGCAATAAAGCGCGCGCAGCTTTCAAAAAAGATTGACATGATCGAAAAGATCGTCAGGGAGGTTGACCCATTTATATATAAATATCTCTTAAAAGGTGTCACGGAGGGTACCACCTATGAAAAGCTTCAATCATCTGGAATGACATGCAGCAGAAACACATATTATTCCCGCCGGAGAGAATTTTATTATAAATTGTCTCAAAAGATGCGGCTTTTGGGAGTGTAATATATATAAATATGATATCAAATGATATATCAAATATAGAATAATATAATATATAGAATTACCTGGGGAGGAAGTGACAGCTCCGCCGCGCGCCTTCCGGCAGCAGGAGCAAAGAAGGCGCGAAAACCGCCCGCCCGGACGCGGAAAAGCGCCGCGCGCTGGCAGCGTTCCGTTTTTCAATCCTGGAAGGGAAGCGGCCGCCGGTTCTTCTTCCGGATCCCTGGCGGCCGCTGGGTTATCAGTTTACCCCGTGCGGGTTGATAAAATCGTTTTTTATATCATTCCGCTTTATATGCCGGTATAGATTGATAAGTGATACCATATCTGCCGGAGATATAAACGCCAGCGCGTCCGGGTTGTCATAAGATGTATCATTTTCCCCTTTTTCATCTATGAACATGGTCAAAATGCGGCCGCCGGGGTTGCGTTGCAATAAGTGCATTTTTCCGCCGTTGTTTATGTCTAAAATGATTGTGTTCATGCTTTACTCCCTTCTATCTCTAATTTTTAACGGGTAGGAGTGGCCGACAGCTTCAGAAAAACGGTTGTCAGAAGTATAGGCAATGTTCCCGCCAAACATCCACCACCCCGGACGCGGTACCACTTCCCCGGCGTCATTTATGGCGGCCGGTATGATATCGGTATATGTAACGCTAAAAAGCTGGCGGCGTTCTACCATGCATAGATTTAACGGCGTTTCTTTTTCACTTTCAAAATGCCACGGGCCGCGCTTGCACGCCAGCAAAAGAGTGTTAAAGCGTCCAGATATGCCGCCGTTTGTGCAATCTCCTATTGCATTATCCTTATATACTTCTATGGTCAGATAATTGATTTTCATTTTTCGCTCCCTTCTCCGCGCCTATTATGCCGCCGGGCGCGGGCGGCGCGTGTTATCAATCTATTCCATCCGTTGGAAAACATCCCCAAAAATTCACCGGGTCAATATGAATATTTGCAAATTTTCCCATGATCTGGAGAAGCTCCGCGCATACATACCGGAGAAACTCCGCCGCCAGCTTTTCCGCTCGTTTTTCGTCCATCTGATAAAGAATAGAATGTGAAAAATGATAAAACCCAAAAATCAATACATTTATTTTATTATCTCCGCGGTATGATGCATTAATGGCGGATTTTGTAGCGGCCCGCGCGGCTTCAAAATCATCATCATAATTATCGGGATCATTAAAAATATCCGCTTCATTGTAGCGGTATGCATAGGCCGCGGCGTTGAGTTTAAAAAGATGATTGAAATATTTTTTAAACTCCGCCGCCGTTGCTACTTTTCCGGCTTCCGGGTCCCATATCCGGAGCGGTTCATAATAGATATGCTTATGCTCCGCCAGGGCCGCGCAAAATCCCGCGGCCTTCATGTATTCACTTTTTGATATAACATAACTTGACATTGTTTTTATCCCTTCTCCCCGGCGTTTTACGCCCGCCGGGGAAGGCGTGATATATTTAAGCAGCCAGGCCCTTTAAAGCTTGCAAAACTATGGAATTATAATTATCTATTGTCACTTCTTCAAAATGGCGCCAGGCTTTTTTTCCGCGGCCGCCGCTTGTGACTTTTACTCCGGTACCGTATGCAATGTTAAGCGGAGTTGCTGGTGTTCCAGATAAAAAGATTTCATATACATTTAAGGGGAAGGCCGCCGCAAAACGTCCGGGCGCAATGATCATATAATGATCCTTATGATGAAAAACGTAAAACTCCGCTTCATTGCGTAACATTGCCAAAAATTTGTTATAATTTGCTTTTTTCATTTTTTGCTCCCTTCCGCCAGCGTGCTGGCAATTTTGCATAAAGAGTGCATGATATTATGGAATAATTCCAGCATCTCCGCCGCTTCTTCAAAATCAATATTGTAAATATTCATAAGCTTTTCACATTCTTCTATGTGTAAATCACTCATTTTTGCTCCCTTCCGGCCTTCCGGCCAAAAATCTGTTTTTTTTGTTACAATCCCCGGCGCGCTGGGGAGAATGATATATATTAAACCGCATCCGCGGCCGCCAGCCTTTCAACCTGGCGGAAGTCGAAAAGATGCATTTTCCGGAGTTTAAAACCTTCATCTGGCGCCGCGTCCCCGTCGGCTTCTTCCGGCGCTTCCGGATCCTTTTTTCCCTTGTTGTACGCCCACAAATTCATGGTCAAAATAGCGTGCTGGCCTTTTTTGACGATATACCCGCGTTTCTTCCACTCTCCGAAAGTGTAAAGCGGAAGCGCGCCGCCGTTTGCTTTTTCCAGGGCCGCCGCTTGCGGGCCTGTATAGATACCACTCATTACCGCCGCCCGGAGTACCATTTCCTTATTAGTCATTGTTTGCTCCCTTCCCCGCCGGAAGCGCCGGCGGACGCTTTAAAGGTTGTTTTGTTTTGCGCGCTTCCGTTTTCTTTGCATCCCTTCCGGCGTCGCTGGATCCCGTCGGCCTGGCTGTATTTCTTCCGCGTTGCGCGCTTGTGTTTTTGTTTTCTGTATGTATTATCGTATATTGTCGGCAATATATCAAGCAACAAAGCAGGAGAGAAACATAAAATAAAAATATATTACCGGCAATATACAGAACGCGCAAAAATGCACGTTTCACGGCTTTTATTTATACCTGTTTTATAATTGCGTTGCTCCGTCGGCATGGATATGGAGCAAAAACGGCGCCGCGGGGATTGTGTCCGATAAATCGGACACAAAAACAAGCGCGCGGAAGGTGTACGATAAAAAGGACACAATAAAAACCACGTCAAAATGTAGCGTCAGGGACGCCGGGCGCGCGTCGCTTCTCCCTGGATCATTGCCAGGTATTTAGGGCGGGGATGCTTCCGCCGACCCGTATCCCGCCGGCGGTCGGTTCTGATTTTGCCGCCGGGCCATTATGGCGCCGGCCGTTTATGGCGGCCATTATGCTGCCGCCCGTCCGCGGATGCTGGCAGCGCCGCCGGGGACGCCGGGCGCCGGGGATGCTTCCGGCCGCCGGGCGGGCTTCTCCCCTGGATACTTCCGGCGGAGCTTCCGCGGCTGGCTTCCCTTCCCTCTAAAAATATCAAGTATTATCTTTTTGATTCACCGGGCGGAAAAATCCGGAGCGGGCGCGCGCTTCCGCTTCCGCACAAAACCCCGGCGCGGCGTTTGATTTTTTCAACCCCCCCCCGTTCGGCGGCGCGTTTTCCGTGCTTCGCATGGTCGGCCCGGGTGCCATTTCCAACTCTGGAGGCACCCATATTGAAAAACCCATTTCCCAGGGGGCGAGGGAATAAACGTTCTGTATTGACGGCAATATGTTTTTGCGGTATGATGGGGAAAACGAAAGGAGGGCGCCATGCCAGCAACACCAGCAAATCAAAGAGCTGTAAAGAAATACAAGGATGCAAATTACATGAGGATTGAACTGCCGGTCCGTAAAGAATTTGGAGAAACGATAAAGGCCGCCGCCGCTGCTGCCGGTGAATCCGTGACGGCCTACGTATCAAAAGCCGTGAAGGCATACATGGACAATGAAAACGGGAAATGATTTTTATGACGCGCCGAAGTGGCGGAGAACCGCCGCGCGCGTGATGTCTCATTATAACTTTGTCGATCAGGTACAAAAGCGGTACGGGAAACTGGAGCCGGCCGAAGTGGTACACCACGCCTTACCGCTGGAGGACTTCCCCGAATACGCTTTTACCCCACATAATCTGATACCGGTTTCCCGCCGGACACACAGGGGGCTTCACAATGACGACGGATCCTTGACCGCTGCCGGCGTGGACGTTGCCAGGCGGGCCGCAAGGAAAATCGGCGTAGATGTCTCTTCATACCTTACATCAGAACGAAAATCCCCAAAACGCAGGAATGACGCGGGAAGATACGAAAAAAATCTTTGAAAATGTTTGGTACTTTTTGAAGTAAAAACCGTGTTAAAATGATAACGTGGGATTTTTCAAACGGGCGGCTGGTCACCGCCCGTTTGACGTACAAGGACCCCCTTCTTTCGTTGTAAGCGCGGCGCAGACGTGCGCCGCGCAAATGCCTATGAATGTTGAAGAATGGAAAGAAAAAACCATATCACAGATGAAGGCGGTGGGAACGTATCAAGACGCGTTTCTGCCGGAGGTTGATGCGGCGTCTTTGATCCTGGCGGCGCGTGACCGGGCGTATGAAGATTTCATTGCCGACGGTGGCAGGGCAACGGTGGAACACACATTAGACAGGGGAGCGGTAAACATCAAGAGGAATCCGGCGCTTGATGCGTGGATGAATCTTGACAAACAGGCACTTGACCATTGGCGAAATTTGGGGCTTACGGTGGACAGTCTGAAAAAGATAAACGATTCCACGATGACAACGAAAAAGGTTTCTTCTCTTTCAGACGCACTATCACAACTGACCGATGACACAAAGAGAAAGAAAACATTGGAACGAAATACAAAAGTACGCAAAGGAAATACAAAGCGGAAAGAAGGTAGCGTGCGAAGAACTAAGGCGGGGAATCGAAAGATTCTTCCGGGACCTGGAGAACCCGCAGTATGAGCTTGACCACTACGCTGCCCGATTTTGTATTGAGATCATAGAAAAAGTTTTTAAGCATCAGCAGGGAGAAAGGCTTGACGGCACACCGTTGCGCGGCGAGCCTTTTTTATTGCAGCCCTGGCAGAAGTTTATAATATACAACCTTGTCGGATTCAAGCACAAGGGAACCGGCATAGTCCGGTTTCATGAGGCCATGATCTACGTTCCGCGCAAGCAGGGAAAGACTTCTTTTTCCGCGGCGCTGGCGTGGGCGCTGGCCTTGTGGTACAGAAAGAGCGGATCCAAAGTGTATGTCACTTCGGCCGCCATGCTCCAGTCTTTAGAGACATTCAACTTCATAGCCTACAACGTCAAGGCCATGGGGGAGGATATCAAAGACGGCGGGAGCATCAAGATCATTGATAACAACAACGAACACTCGCTGAACGCGGAATTGCAGGATGGAACCTTTTTCATCCGGGCGCTGGCGGCAAATCCGGATACACAGGATTCGTTGAACTGTAACGTGGCGATTGCGGACGAGATCCACGCCTTCAAAGCGCCGAAGCAATACAACCTGTTCAAAGAAGCCATGAAGGCGTACACGAACAAGCTGATGATCGGGATCAGCACCGCCGGCGACAATGAGCAGGGATTTTTGGGACAGCGTTTACAGTATTGCCGCAAGATTCTGGACGGGCAGATATCGGATGAACAATACTTCATCTTCATGTGCTGTGCGAACCCGGACGAAAACGGCAATATAGATTTCACAAATCCGCTGGTTCACGAAATGGCAAACCCCTCTTACGGGGTGAGTGTAAGGCCGGAGGAATTGCTGAATGATTCCTTACAGGCACAGAACGACCCGCAGCAGCGAAAAGACTTTTTTGCAAAGAGCCTGAACGTGTTCACGAACGCCATGAAGGCATACTTCGACACGGAAGAGTTTCGGCGTTCTGATGCGAAATATGACTGGACTATAGAACAACTGGCAAAGCTGAACATAGATTGGTACGGCGGAGCGGACCTTTCCAGGACCTACGACCTGACCGCCGCCGCCCTGTTCGGAAATTACAAGGGGACGGATATCATCATCACACACGCCTTCTTCCCGGTGACACAGGCCGCGGCGAAGGCCGACGAAGATGGGATACCGTTGTTCGGCTGGGAAGATGACGGCTGGCTGACCATGTGCAACTCTCCCACGGTCAACACGTCGGACGTGGTAAATTGGTTCATCGAAATGCGGCGGAGGGGCTTCAAGATCCGCCAGGTGGGACACGACAGAAAATTCGCGCGTGAATACATGGTGGAAATGAAGCGCGCGAAGTTTAACATCATAGATCAGCCGCAATATTATTACGTGAAGTCAGAAGGTTTCCGGCGCATCGAGAAAAGCGCGAAAGACGGAAACCTTTATTATTTGCACTCGGATGCGTTTGAGTATTGCGTATCAAATGTGCGGGCGGTGGAGAAGTCATCGTCGGACGATATGGTGATCTTCGAGAAGGTGCAGCCGCAGCAGAGGATTGACCTTTTCGACGCGGCGGTGACGGCAACGTGCAGATACCTTGACACAATCGGCAAGAACGAACGCCTGGGAGAGTGGTTTAAGAAGAATGAGCAAAAAGCGCCGGAAGCCTAACAAGACAAGAGAAAAGACAAGTCAGACAAAGTATATCGGATTTTTACAGAGTGACGCCTTCGACGATCTTTGTGCAAGCGGGTACACAAGGCTGGATGAATGTCCGGAAATCCTGACCGCGTGCAGGGAGATTGCGACCCTTATCTCTTCCATGACCATTTACCTGATGGCAAACACGGAAAAGGGGGACAAGCGCGTCAAAAACGAACTGTCCCGAAAGATTGACATTGATCCCTTCCGGTTTATGACACGCCGCTCCTGGATGGAGTTTATTGTCATGACAATGCTTTTGCACGGCAAAGGTAATTCGATTGTCCTTCCGCACATGGAAAAGGGCGAAAACGGACAATGGCTTTTGGGCGACCTGGAGCCGATTCCGTATGACCGTGTGAGTTTCATCCAGGACGGATACGGATACAAAGTGATGATTGACGGCGTGGAATATGACCCGCAAGAGGTGATGCACTTTGTAGAGAACCCGGATAAGCGTTATCCGTGGTGGGGGCGCGGCACAACGATTGTGCTGAAAGAAGTGGCCGACAATCTGAAACAGGCCGCCGCAACAGAAAAGGGATTCCTTCAATCGAAGTGGAAACCGTCCGTCATCGTCCGCGTGGATTCCATGATCGAGGAATTTTCCACAAAAGAAGGCAGAAAAACGATTCTGGAAGATTACGTGGAATCGAACGAAGCCGGTGAACCGTGGATGATTCCGGCGGAACAGTTTCAGGTTGAACAGGTAAAGCCTTTATCTTTACAGGATTTGGCAATCAAGGACACGGTGGAACTGGACCGGCGTTTGGTTGCATCCATCCTTGGTGTTCCTCCCTTCATCGTGGGGATCGGGGAATACAACCGCGACGCATGGAACTCCTTTATTCAAAACAAGGTTGCGTCGGTTACAAAAAACATCGAGCAGGAAATGACCAGGAAACTGATTCTTTCCCCGAAGATGTACCTGAAATTCAATATCTTCTCGCTGATGGATTGGGATATCAAAACGATATCTGACGTGTTCGGCGGGCTGTCTGACAGGGGTTTGGTTACCGGAAACGAAGTCAGAGACAAATTACACATGTCGCCCATGGATGATCTGGACGAGCTGCGGATCCTGGAGAACTACATCCCGGCGGACAAGGTGGGCGATCAGAAGAAGTTAGTGCAAGGAGAATGACATGTTGGATTCCGGCAAGGTGACGTTCTGCGATTTGACAGACGTTTCCGGTGCGGCGGATATGCCAAAACACGTATTGAAGCCGGTATATCCCTGCATGTTTGAAAACCGAATCGTCGGATTTAACAGACGGTATGCAGCCATGGGCGTGAATCAGGATATCAGCGCCATGATCCGGATATGGCGGCCGCCCCTGCGGGAGGACCATACCCCGATGGTGGCAATCGGGATGTACGCCGTGCTGGAGGAAAGCGAACTGGACGGCCAGTACCGCGTGGACGTGGTGCAACCGCTGGTAAACTTTGACGGCATTGCCATCACGGAAATAACGCTATCGAAGCTGGAAACGAATTATGACATCCTGGAGGACAGCGGCGGTGATACACCGTCAGACCTTCCGTATTATCCGGGACCGTATGAAGTGATACCGAAAACGATAGATCAGAAATTGGCAACGAAAGACCACGCAATGAGGGACGATGTAACGGTGTACGAGATCCCATACGCAGAAACCACAAACGACCACGGAACAACAGTTGTGATTGCCAGCTAAAGGAGAAAAAGAAATGGCGAAGAACAAAATCATTTACGGCGGCGAAGTATTGATCGACCTTACCGCGGATACCGTGGTTGCGGACAAACTGGCAGCAGGATATACCGCCCATGACAGAAGCGGTGAAATCATCACCGGCACATCGACCTTCGACGCGGACACGTCGGATGCGAACGCGACGGCAAGCGAGATTCTTTCCGGGAAAACCGCGTATGTCGGCGGATCCAAAATCAACGGCTCCATGCCGAACAATGGCGCGGTTTCTGGGACGATTTCCACGGTGGCCGGTACTTATACCGTGCCTTCCGGGTATCATGACGGCTCCGGTACGGTGCAGATTGACGCGACGGAACAGGCGAAGCTGATTGCATCAAACATCAAAGAAGGCGTGCAGATTCTTGGTGTTACCGGTACGCTGGCTCCGGCTGAAAACGTCAAGGCAAATCCTGTCACCGTTACGCCGTACACCACGGCACACACGGTTCTTCCGCCCGCTGGGGATGATTACTTCTCCCAGGTGACCGTGGAAGCGATTGCCTACACGGAAACAGAAAATTCTTATGGCACGACGGTGACGATCGGAACGGTGGCGCCCAGCACGCCGTAAGGAGTAACTATGGCGGTAAATATCGTCAGATTCGGCAACAACACCATAATGGACATCAGCGACAGCACCGTGACGCCGAAAACCCTGGCAAGCGGTGTTGTTGCTTATAATGCCGCCGGTGAAAGGATTGTGGGAACGATGGCACAAGGCAACCTTGCATCCCTGTTTGAGATCGCGTTTCAGGACGTGTACCATGTCGCAAGCGAAGCAGAGGCGCCGGATATTATTGCAAACGAATTAAACATTGACGGCTTTGCGGTCCCGATTGGAACCAGCGGTATTTCGTGGAAGAAACCCACGGTGACCATTTCGGAGATCATATGGGATACGAACGTGGACGAAAACTATGATCTTGTCGGCACGGGTACCGTACAGGTTTCCTTCGGGGAAGCGGGATCTATTTCCAAAGCCGTGACGTTCAAGAAATCCGGTGAAGGAAAGATATACGGCGTCAAAGGCAGCAGCGCAAGTACTTACATTGATACGGGTATCGCGGCTGATTACGGTTACACCTTACACGCAAAGGGATTCGCCGAAACGTCCACAACCACGTTGATCGGCGCGTTTGTTTCTAACTCCGCAAGAACGACACTTAGGATGCTACCCGCCAGTAACGCCGTACAGCAGATGTGGCCGGGAAACACACAGTATTCCAGCGCGCAGTTGGGCGGGATATCTGTCACGTCCGTATTTGAATACTGGCAAAAGGCAAACTCTTTAAGGGTTGTGCAGAACAATATTGATAACACGATTACTCCGAGCGGCAACACGGCAAGCGGAAGCGTGGGTGCAAATCTCCTCCTGTTAAACGAGGACATCAGCACGTACCGCGGGTACGGCACGTTGTTATTTGCGGAAGTGTTGGACAGCAACGGTGATCAGATTGCGTACTTCGCACCGTATAAGCTTCACAGCGGTGAGGTTGTGATTATCAACACAAGCGGTCTTACGGCACAGCAGGTTTACGACATTGTGGAGAACGGTGACAGCGCACAGATGGCGTCCAGGATATTCAGACCGTCCAGGGGTACGCTGATCGAGGTTTCACAGTAAGGAGGCAAGATGAATACAGCAGACGTTTCCATGCGGGACGGTATGCAGCATCGAACATTGTATAACCGCGAAGCGACATTTGAAACGAGGGATGACGGCGACGTACCGGTGATTGAAGGGTACTTCGCCGTTTTTAATAGCGACTATCAAATCAGCCCGTCTATGAGCAAATCCATAGCACCGGGCGCGTTCACCCGTTCGCTGTCAAACGATGTCAGGGCATTGACCAACCATGACACCAGCATGGTATTGGGCCGGTGTAAGGCGCACACGTTTGAAATGCGATAGGACGAACACGGCTTATGGGGACGGATCACTATCAATCCGAACGATAGCGACGCCATGAATACCTATGAGCGTGTGAAGCGGGGTGACGTGGACGGATGCAGCATCGGATTCAACATCGTGAGTGAACGGACAGACATTTCCGACAATGGTGATGTTCATTGGACGATCGAGGACGTGGAGCTGTTTGAGTGTTCGGTCTGCACTTTCCCTGCGTATGAAGCAACGAGTATTTCCGCGCGTGAAAACGACTACCGCGAAATCATGAAGCGGCAGACGGAAGCGTGGAAGGAAAACATGAAAGCGAGGTTGAGAAATGGCGTTAAGACAGTTGATGCTGCGCAAGAAGATTGAGGAAAAGCGCACAGAGCTTGAAGCGCTGAACCAGGCCAAAGCGGAGCTGGAGAAGCGTGAGAACGAGCTGGCGAACGCGATCAACGAAATCGAAACCCCTACGACGGAAGAAGAAAAGGCCGCCGTGGAGGAACAGAAGCAAGTGATCGAGGGCGAGGTGGAAAAGCTGGAAGCGGAGCAGAAAGAGAACGCGGAAGCCATTGAGAAGGCGGAAGGCGATCTGAAAGCCGCGGAAGAAGAGCTTGAAAACCTGGAAAAGAAAACGGAACAGAAACAGGAACAGGCTGCGGAACCCAACGCGGAACCGGAGCAGAGAGAGAGGGTTGAAGTTATGGTGAACAGAAACAGAGCAAATGATCTTGCGGCGCTGGTTACCAGGGACGATGTGAAAGGATTCATCGGCCACGTCCGCACTTGCATGAGGGAAAAGAGAGCCATTGAAAACGTCGGTCTGACAATTCCGGAAGTGATGCTTCCGCTGCTGCGTCAGATCGTCGAAACGAACAGCAAATTGCTGCCTTACGTCAACGTCCGTTCCATCCACGGCACGGCGCGACAAGTAATAATGGGCGACATTCCGGAAGGCGTGTGGACGGATTGCTGCGCAACGCTGAACGAGCTGTCCCTGGGATTCAACGACATCGACTTCGGCTGCTGGAAGGTGGGCGGCTTCTTCGACATCTGCAACGCCACGCTGGAGGACAGCGATCTCAATCTTGCAAACGAGATCCTTTCCGCCATCGGTGTTGCCATTTCCAAAGCGCTGGATAAGGCGATCATCTACGGCCGCGGCACGCGTATGCCGATGGGTATCGTCACCAGCCTCAATCAGACGGCAGAGCCGACGGATTATCTCCCTACGGCACGTCCGTGGGTGGACCTTTCCACGTCGAACGTCAAAGCCGGTACCGGCGCAAAGGGCGTGAATCTGTTCAAAGAAATCGTGCAGCGCACGAAGGCCCTGAAAAACCCGTACTACGAGGGCGGCCTTGTGTGGGTCATGAACGAAATGACGCACCTGGATCTTCTTGTGGAATCCATGGACAAGAACCTGAACGGCGCCATTGTGGCGGGAATCGCAAACAACACCATGCCGGTCATCGGCGGCACGGTTGTGGAAGTACCGTTCATTCCGGACAACAACATCGTTTACGGCTACTTCGGTGCCTACACGATGATCGAAAGAGCCGGCCGCCAGTTTGCCACCAGCGAACACTACAAATTCCTGGAGGATCGCACCGTGTTCAAAGGCACCGCGAGATATGACGGCAAGCCGGTCATCCGTGAAGCCTTCGGCGTTCTCACCACGGATACGTCCACGCCGACTAAGGCAAGCGAAATCGACTTCCCGGCGGACCTTGCGAACACACCGGCACCGGTGACACCGTAAAAAAGGAGTTCCACGGTCATGGAAATTCTTGATCTTGTGAAGGCAGATTTACAACTGAATTACACGACGCATCAGGATGATTATCTGAAAGTGCTGATCCAGGCCGCGCAAACGGAAGTTATCAGGGAGGGGGTGAAAACCCTCTCCCTTGAAGACTACGCCGACATGAACCTTGTGGCGAAATACGCGGCGTATCTGTACCGGCTTCGGGCATCACAATCCATGACTGCGGATTCGAGCAACAACAAATACTTTGCCACCACGTCCAACAACCAGGGGATCATGCCGCATATGTTACGGCGGCTGCTCAATAACAGGATCTTCCAGGAGAAAGCACAGAGGGATTCGACATGATCCAGGCGCGGTTAAAGGAAATCCACGACGCGCTTGCCACGCTCTCCATCGGCGCGAAAAAGGTAAAGCATTACTACCATGACCGCATGAGCGCCCCTTATGTGTTGTGGGCGGAGGACGGCCCCGCGGATTACTTCAACGGGGACAACCGCCGCGGTGAGTGGACGATCCACGGCACGATAGACTTCTTCACCAAAACAGAGTTTGATCCGGTGTTTGACGAAATCCAGAAATTGCTGAACGATACTTTTGGTTCCCGTTGGGGCTGGTTGTCAACGCAGTACGAGGACGGCACCGGATTGATTCACCATGAATGGGAGTTTGTGGCGTGAGACACACGTTCAAAGTCGGAAAAAATGTGCAGAAGCTTGTCGCTGACTGGACGGCGTTTGCCAACGCTTCGGAGGGGTTGATGGAAGCCACCATTTACCCCGGAGCCGGTTTGATCGCGGATGAAATCAGAAACGCGATTGAAGCCTTACCCGTGATTGACAATGTGCTGGACGATACCGGCGGAACACTCTCAAAGAAGAGCGCGAAGCGTGAGTACACGAAGAACGTTTCCCAGGGGAAGGCGTCAAAGCACGCACCGGCCGGGGTGACAAAGATTGAAAAAGAAGGACTTCTGGAAGGCGGACCGTTCGTAAAAAACGATCAGGGATTGGGACTTGCGCCCATAAGGAAAGATAAAAAGTTCCTGAATACGAAAGCGGGTTTTGCCGGATACAACAAACATATCACCGCGAAATACGACCAGGGACATCCCAACGCCATGGTGGCGAGAGCGGTAGAATCCGGCACGTCCTTCCGAAGAAAATGCCCGTTTATTGCTCCGACAGTCAGAAGGTTTCGTCATGAAGCAGAGGACAGAATGGCGAAGCGGTTCAATCAACTTGTGGAGGAATTTGGGTTTACGTACAAATCACGAGCTTAATTCCCGAAAGGGAGAAAGGATTACAAAATGGCTAACGGAAAGGTTATCACAGGTTTCAGTCATCCGCGTGTTGCGCTTTATTCTCACAGCGCCGGTACGATCAGTTACTCCAACGGCCGCCCTTTGGCGCGCGGCGTGGAAGTTTCCATTGAACCGGAAACGGCGGATGACAACATCTTCTATGCGGACAACCAGGCGGCGGAATCCGCTGCGGGTATCTTCACGAGGGCAACCTTGTCGCTGACATGTGATCATCCCCACGAAGATGCAGAAAAAATGATTATGGGTATCCCGGATCAGGCCGGGGACTGGATGGACTACGACAACGATCAGAACGTGCCTTACGTCGGTGTTGGTTTCCTCGTCAGATATATGTCTGACGCAAAGACTACTTATGCACCGTGTTTGCTGTATAAGTGCAAGTTCAATCAGTTCCCGATCAATGCGGCCACGCAGGAAGAGGATATTGATTGGCAGACCACGGAGCTGGAAGCAACGGTACTCCGTGGAGACACCGCAAAGGGAGCGTGGAAATCCATCGGAAAGGACTACGACACGGAATCGGAAGCCCTGGCGGCGCTGGATGCGAAGATGAATATCGGCTCTTCTTCCGGCGGCGGCCTGACCGGCGGCGGCTCCGATCCTGCAACACCGTAACGTAAACGAAGAAGGGGGAAAAGACCATGAACATCAGAGGAAAAGAATACGGAATGTTGATGACCGTCAAGGCGCGGAGCAGAATCCGCGCCTTGTGTCCGGGGGAGGATTTCACGAAACTGGATGAATATCTTGACGGACCGGAGGAATTTGACAGAACGACCAAAATCATCATCATTCTTTCCGAATCCCATGAAGATCACAAATCTTATTGGGATGCGCAGGAGGGGAAAACGTATGAACCAAACCCCTTGACGGAAGAAATGATTGAGAATCTCACCATGGAAGAACACATGGATTTACAGAGGGAGGCGGTGGATGTCATCCGCAAGGGACTTGGTATCACCGTGGAAACGGAAGAACCGAAAGAGGGCAAGGGAAAAAAAGCAAAGGCCGCCGCAGAAGAAAAACAGAACTGACCGACGCATGGATTCTGTTTTACGGACGCAAGCTTGGAATGAGCAGGAAAGAGGTTGAAGTTACCCGGTACGGGGAAATGATCGACATGATTTCCTGCTTATCCATTTACAACGGCGGCGCCCAGGAGAAAGAAAAGAAAAAGAAGTGGACGTTTGAGGAAGTAATGGCGTTGAGGTAAAAATGGCGTTACAGAGCATCGGTGTAAGAATCGGCCTTGAAGGCGGAAAAGAGTTTACGGACGCTTTAAGAGGCGCGGCACAGGAAGTCAAAACCTATGTTGCGGAACTCAAAAAAGCGGAAGGATTGAAAGATCCATTCTCCAAAGCATCCGGCAGCATGACCGCGCTTCACAACGCCATCAAAAACCAGGAAGAAGTTGTCCGGGGATGGCGTGAGCAGCTTGACCTTGCCATCAATAAGTTTGGCGCTTTCTCTCCGGAAGCCAGCAAATTCAAGGAAGAGCTGGTCAAGGCCGAAACGAAGCTACAGTCTTTCCGCTCGGAACTGGAAAAACTTTCCACAACGTCCGTGGAGATCAAGGGACTTGGCACCTTCAAGCGCGACCTGGAAACCATGTCCACGGCTGTGTCCACGTTCCGGTCCGAGTTTAAGAACTTTGAAAATTTAAGCGGTTTATCGAACGTCTTTACAAAATCAAGCGGTATGAAATCCTCGCTGACCAGCGAAATCAAGACGCAGGAGGAAGTTGTCAAGCTGCTTGCGGAGGATTACGAGAAGGCCGCAAGGGAATCCGGTGCATTTTCAACACAGGCATTGGAGCTGCGGGGAAAACTGGCTGACGCCACAGTTGAATTGCGCAACATGCAGCAGGAATTGAAGGACCTTCCGAACGCTTTTATGTTGGCCGGGGATGAAGCAAAGAAGCTTGCTGACAAGGTAACGGGTATCGGGCAGAGCCTTTCCGGTATCGGTAGTTCCACGCGCGTGTTATCCGGTGGCGCAGCAGGGATTTTAGGCGGGATCATCAAAGAATATTCGGAATTTGAAAAGCAGATGTCCCAGGTGGCGAAGGTGCAGGAGCTGAACGTCAAGGCGTCCGAAGAGGATGCAGCGGCGTATAAGAAACTGGAAGAACGCGCCAGGGAGCTGGGCCGCACCACGGTGTTTTCCGCGGTGGAAGCGGCGGAAGCCTTAGAGATTTTGGGCCGTGCCGGTTTGAGCGTGGAAGAAGCGGTTGCCTTATCCGGTCCCGCCCTGGATTTGGCGGCGGCGGAGGAAGTGGAACTTGCAGAAGCCGCGTCGGTTCTCGTTGATACATTAAACTCTTTAGGATACGAAAAGAATTACGACAACGCCAGAAGGCTGGCTGACGTTTTGGCACAGACCAGCAGAAATTCAAACACTAATTTGACCCTGTTGAGCGAATCTCTGAAGTATGCAGGATCACAGGCCGGCGCTTTAGGATGGTCTATGGAAGATTTGGCATTTATGCTCGGTTTGGCGGCGGACTTCGGTGTGAAATCAACACAGGCCGGTACCGGGCTGCGGCAGGGTTTGAAAAATCTGATATCCCCTACGGACAAAACCGCATTGGCTATGGAGAAGTTCGGTATTTCCCTGGATGACGGGAAAGGCGGAATCATTGATAATATCACCTTTTTGAAACAACTCCGTAGCGCCTTCGGGGATTTGGATGTCAATGTTCTTGAAACGAACGGGGAATTGAGAGATGGCGAAGAGGTCATGGAGGAATACGGCGATTCTCTCCCTGTGACCAAAATGGAGAAGTTACAGGCAATCTGTGATATCTTCGGCACAAGAGCCATGCCGACCATGCTTGCCTTGATCCGCACGGCACCGGATGACTTTGATGATTTGACCACGGCCATTTCACAGGCGGACAACGCCGCTAAAGAAATGGCGGACACGGCCATTGACAATTTATCCGGTGAATGGACGCTGCTGATTGACCAGGTGAAGGATCTTGCCCTGGAGTTTGGACAGACCTTGGTTCCGGTTCTCCGCGAAGGTTTACAGGTGTTCCGCGAAATCTTACAGGGATTCTCCGGACTGGACGAAGGCACAAAGAAAACCATCCTGAAAGTACTGGCGCTGACCGCGGCGGTGTCACCCTTCTTTACCATCCTTGGCGGAATCACAAAGGGGATCGGCGGGCTTATCTCTATGGGAGGTTCGCTGATCGGCGGCGTCGGGAAGGTGATCCGGCTGTTCACCGGCGCCGGTGGATTGGTTCCGGCTATGGCCTCCGTTGCGCAGGGGGCGACCGGCGCGGGCGGACTTGCAAGCAGCCTTTCCGGCGTCGGCACAACGGTGGGCGCAGGAAGCACCGGTTTGGTGGGAAAGCTGGGCGGACTGGCGAAGGCAGCAGGACCTTTCCTTTTGAAAGGCGCAATCGTTGTCGGCATTGCGGCCGGCGCGGTTTGGCTTGGCAAAAAGATATATGAGCATTGGGATGATATCAAGAGGTTTCTTGGGGAAACCTGGGAAGCTATAAAAACAATGGCGTCGGATATTTGGGAAGGAATTACAACCGTGATATCCGGCGTTTGGGAAGGTGTCAAAAAAGTTGCAGAGGATGTTTGGGGAGGTGTAACCACATTTCTTTCTGAAACCTGGGGTGGAATCAAAAGAGCCGCAGAGGATATTTGGGGAGGAATCACAACCTTTGTGACGGATTGCTGGGAGGGCATTAAAACAGTTTCCGGCACCGTATGGAATGGACTTACGACCTTTTTATCTACTACATGGGAAGGGCTGAAAACGGTAGCCGGTGGTGTTTGGGGTGGCATCACAACCATTGTGTCCGATTGTTGGAATGGTATAGAGATTGTTTCAAATACGGTATGGAACGGTTTAACCACATTTTTGTCAACCACCTGGGAAGGTATCAAGATCGTTGCGCGCGGTGCATTTGACGGCATTGCAAAGGTGATATCCGATACCTGGAGTGGAATTGAGTATGTTGCCGGCGTTTCATGGAATGGCATCACTACGCTGCTTAGTGGTCTTTGGGGTGGAATCAAGACCATTGCCGTCGGTGCTTTTGACGGAATAGCGACGGTTGTTTCTGATACATGGAACGGAATTGAATATGTCGCCGGCGTATCCTGGAATGGAATTACTACGCTTCTTGGCGGTTTATGGGAAGGAATAAAGACAGTCGGTGTTGGAATCTTTGAAGGGTTTGCCGGAGCGCTGGGCGATATTTGGGAAGGAATCAAAACGGTTGCAGAACGAGCGTGGGAAGGTATATCGGGGATTATCGGTAACGTTTGGGAAGGTGTCAAGGGGCTTGCGGAGAACATTGCCGGTGAGTTTGTCGGTATCGGCAATTCTCTTGAAACTGCAATCCAAAATGTCAAAACGAAAGCGGGGAACGCCTGGGCGGAAAGTATTATGTCCAACGAGGACACGGCGAAATCCGCAAGCGAAATGATGAAGAATTTTGAAAACGGCGTAAAAAATGGGAAGAAAGGCCCCATCGGTGCGATTAAAGGCTTTGCAAAAAACATCAACGAGCTGCTACACCATTCCACGCCCGATAAGGGACCGCTGAAAGATGATGATACCTGGATGCCGGACATGATGAAGCAGTTTGCGCACGGGATCCGGGATTATATCCCGGAGATTCAAAAGGCTTCCCGACAGGCCGCCGCCGCAATGGTGCCTTCTCACTACGCATATCTTCCGGAGCCAGGAAATGTAAATTCTTCCACGGTGAGCATGGGTGGGGTAAACTTCACTATCAACACCCAGCCGGGGCAGGATCCGGAAGCGATTGCCTATGTCGTGGAGCGCAGACTTACCAACATGATAGCGAGACAACAGTATGCATATTCGTGATCATTATACGACACATAATTATTTTGTGTTCGACGGAAAATCGAGCATGGATTTTGACTTGGGTATCTCCGGCGGCGGGACGTATCAGAAGCCACACCGCCGTCTGGAGAGATTCACGGTACCAGGCAGGAATGGCACATTGACAATATCGGACGATACCTTTGAGGATGTGGAAATCACATATCAATGCTACTTTGCGAACGGATTTCACACAAAGTATCAGGGATTAATGGACTGGTTGTATTCCAAAAAGGGGATGCTGCGGCTGGAGGATACCTATCATCCGGAACATTTCCGGCTGGCGGAGTTTGTCGGGGATGTTGCCCCTGAAACGGGAACCTTGAACTTTTCCGGACGGTTTGAACTTGTGTTCCGTTGTGACGGAAGGTTATTTTTGAAAAGCGGTGAGCGGGAGTATTCCTATACGGCGGAGGATTACATTCATACGTTTAGCGAAAACGGTTATAGCGTCAGGATTATCAACCCGACGCCGTATCGTGCATTGCCGCTGATCTATACGACGGACATAGGAAACTTTTTCATAAACACAAAAAAAATCTTACGTGCGGATACGATCATTGCGCCGGATCATGAACCATTTGAAAGGGTTGTGATTGATTGTGAAACCGGTGAAGTGTTTTATGAATCGGACAGGAATAAGTCTATCAATGCGTATATTTCTTTCCCGGACGATTTACCGTATTTGGAACCGGGCGAAAACTATATCAAACAATACGTAACACAAATCGGCGATTTGCCGTTTGACATTGTACCGAGGTGGCACACGATATGATCCCGGTGGTATTTCCGAGTGATGCAACAGAATTTCATACCCAGGGTTTCGGGCCTTTGCGCTGTATCTCCTGTGAGGTGGAGGAAGAACGGAACGGGATCTATGAACTGACCGCAAGAGTGCTGGCAGACAGCCCGCGGTTTGACAAACTGGTGGAGGGCAACATCATTGTTGCCACTCATTCCAACAAAAGAGACAGACAGCCGTTTCAGATTTACTCCGTCAGCAAGACGATTGACGGCCTGGCGGAAGTAAAGGCGGAACATATCTCCTACCGCCTGAACAAGATCGTCACCATGCCGTTTGAAGCTACGGGCGTACAGGCCGCGTTGAACGGATTGAAAAATAACGCAACGGAAAATTGTCCTTTCACTTTTTGGACGGATAAGGAATCAACCGTTACGTACAAACCAAAGGTACCCAAAACCATCAAGGCGTCTTTGGCCGGAGAAGGTGGAAGTATCATTGATACCTTTTCCGCCGGGGATTATGAGTTTGACGTTTTCGCGGTGAAGTTTTGGGCTGATCGCGGAGCAGACAACGGGGTGACGGTACGGTACGGAAAGAACCTGACAGAGCTGGAAAAAGAAACTGACATATCGGATATCTATACCGCGATTGTCCCTTATTGGACGGGGCAGGATGCCGAAGGAAACGAAATGACGGTGATGCTGTCCAGTACACCGGCAAACAATGTCGTGCAGTCGGAGTACGTGGATTACTTCCCCACCGCCAGAACGGTGGCTGTGGACTTTGCAGATAAGTTTCAGGATCCTCCGACGGCGGAGCAGTTACGGGCGGCAGCGGTGTCATACCTGAACGAGAACGCACGCAGACAGTTGTTTACCACGCTCACGGCATCCTTTATTGAATTGTCACAGACGGATCAGCACAAGGATTATTACAAGCTGGAGAGCGTGAACCTTTGCGACACCGTAACCGTGGTGCATCCGATTCTGCAAATCTCCGACAAGCTGCGCGTGACCAGGGTGGTTTACGATGTTTTGGCTGACCGGAACAAGGAAATCACCTTGGGGGATTTGAAAAGAACCCTGGCGAACATGGTCAAGGGCGGAGGCGGAACGAGAGGTGCGACCGGGGCAGCAGGAAAAAGCGCGTATCAATCGGCGGTCAATACCGGATATACCGGAACGGAGGCACAATGGGTTGCGTCTTTAACCGGACCACAGGGGCCGAAAGGAGATACCGGACCACAGGGGCCGAAGGGGGATAAAGGTGACCCCGGAACGAGCGGTGCAAATGATAAGGCGGCGTATGTACTCCAAAACTTTACACCAGCGTCGTTTATGAATAACTATAACCCTACATTATATAGGGTTGGAGGTGTTTTCTTTTTAGAAGCATTGGTTGGTATAAGATCTTCAACGGTACCGGCGTCAACAAGCACATATATTTCGATTGGGGCAGGAACATATCCGGAGGAAATGGATGCGTATATTCAAAACACGGCTGATACACTCAACGTTGGTTTTGCCTGTTTTACTGATGATTCATACAAGTGGATGGTTAGGCCGGCAGTTATTGAGTTTTCTTCAAACAGGCGCGCTAATATCATGGTGTTGTTACATGATGTTTCTGCACTTGTGGCTAATAACGTAATGTATATTCATATTGTTTTTTCTTTTACGTAGGAGGCTTTCATGGACAAAGGACCCCATATCATACCATTGGTTCCGGGCGGCGTACCGGTCATCATACATGCGTCACAGAATGAGCATTACCTGAATACCGGTTATGTGATTACCGGTACCGGTAATGCTACTGCGGAAGTTGATAGAAAATATCTTGACGTTGAGTTTAAGTTATTAACGCATGACAATCAATACTATGAGTTTTTCCCCGCAACCAGCGACGGAAAAGGGGCGAATGATGGCACGCGCCAGGCAGATTTGTTTTACACGCGTCCGGATGGGGTAAGCGGTCAAATCTCCTTGAACCTTGATAGAAACGTTTACAGGACCGACCACAGTTCCACAACCATTATGAGATTCAGCAATCCTTATTCTTTGTTCCTTCGGGATGTACCGGAAGAATTAACGGAAGTCGCGGGGGACGTGGAGTGTGAGATCGTTGTTTACCGCGGAAGTAATCCGGACAACAGAAGGGAAAGCAGCGCGAATTTCATTATCCGTGTGGAGCCGAAACCACAAGTCAACAGGGCCGTGAGTATCACAATCAATGATTTGCCGATTGACCAGTCAGGTAACGCAAACAATGAAAATGCCGGAAGCTATTATGGTGGTGATGCTGACAATCCTGCGTTGCTTACTTGGGCGGAGGTTGTTGAAGAAGCGGATACTGGCGATTTGCGTGAAATCCTGGAACCCGGAACCCTTATCCGACCGGTGAAACTTGCAAGCGGTGAATTGATGGGAATACGTTGTGTCCATGTGCAGTCGTACAATGTGGCGTATTTTGAACCTTATCACTTATTCCTTGCACCGAAACAGTTTAACAAGAGTTTTTCTAATGAGCCACAATATGTATATGCGTCAGAGGCCGCTGGTTTTTATTTGGGTGATGGCATGATTGGCAATAAGTATTTCTACGAGAATGGGCAGGAGTGGACCGCTTTGCTTCCTTATTCCGTGTCAAGCCGGATAACCTTGATTCAAGCGTATTATACGCCTGATTATGTTTTTGGTGGCGAGAGAATGGTAAACAACGTCCTTACGGACATGCAGTTAGATTTATATAAAACAGCAGAAGGACGTATAAAAACGTCAAGTGATGGCGTGGCGAAAGAATGGTATCTTGTTGATGTTTTGGGTGGAACATGGATAGTGGAGGATAGCGGGGCTGACGGACGCGCAACCTATCAAAAAGGTGATGACATTTATGTGAATCCGATATTCTATATTGTCGGAAAAGATCACACCGACCCTTCCACCGTTCCGGTTGACATTCAATCCTGGGCGGACGTGAAGAACGCGGCGGCACAAGGCAAACTGCTCAATAGCAATCTGACCGTGGGCCAGTTGATGCCGGAACTCCCGACGGTGGGGGTACTGCGGTGCGTGCATATCACGGAGAATTGGGCGGCGTTTGATGTTGTGACCGCCGAACAATGCAAAGGATCCGCCATAAGTTCAACACTTTACAACTCGTTTGACAAGAATTTAACCGAAGATGAAAAGAGTTATTTCACCGTATTAAGCGGTTCCGGAAATAGTGCAAGATATAGTCAAATAATAACAACGAAAAACACAAATAAAGTCATTAAAAACTTTTCCGGTATTTTGAATAATACAGTATTTGATTTTTACAAAACAAAAGAAAACGGCAGCGTATTAGCCGGTTGTTGGGCGTCATATAGCGCAACATGGTCGGAGATATATCACTATTCCGAATCCAGCGGATTGTATATTTCTTCAAATGGTACATCGGATTGGCCTAATTTGACGGGTTACGTTGATGCTGTCTTTGCCGTAGGAGAAATCTCATAAGGAGGTAAAACATGTATTACTGCATCGGAAATGAAAACGTAGAAGATCCTAAAGCATCGGGGGATGAAAGAAAGGTGACGATCCTTTCCAGGACAAGCACGCCGCCGGCGAGTGCCGCGGATGTGGAAGCGCTGGGGCCGCATGTGATTTTTGGCGTCGGGTCCGTGATGATTTACCCGGAAGGCGGGGAAGTGCATTTCTATCAGGATGATCGTCAATGGCATAAGTGGGGAGGTTGATGATGGATAATTCGACAATGGAAGCCTTATTATATGCCGCTCTTTCTGGGAAGGGCGAAAGCGGAGGGGGCGGCGTCCCCTCTTCGCTTGTGAACCAGGTGAATCAGAACACCGCGAACATTGCGACGCTGAACGGAACCGGGGCGGGATCCGTGGACAAGAAGGTGGCGGATGCCATTGCCACGTTGGTGGCAAATGCGCCAGAGGATTTGGACACGCTGGAGGAAATTGCTGCCTATATCGCCGCAGACAAAACCGGCGCGGCCAGTATGCTGGCACAGATCGCGGAGAACACAAGCGCCATTCAGAGTATTGACGGTGACCTGGAACAGATCGGCACGGACATGGACGCGCTGGAAGAGGCGATTGCCGGGGCGTTCGACAATCTTACCCCGGAGCAGAAAGCATCCCTGAAAGGGGACAAGGGCGACAAGGGGGATACGGGCGAAACCGGCCCGCAGGGGCCGAAGGGTGATACAGGCGACACCGGCCCGAAGGGTGACACCGGCGCAACCGGCGCGCAGGGAAAATCCGCATACCAGGTGGCGGTTGACAATGGCTTTGATGGTACGGAGGCGGAATGGCTGGTGTCTTTGGAAGGGCCGCAGGGGCCGAAGGGCGCGGACGGCACGGTGGCGTTTGACAATCTCACCGAAGCACAGCGTCTTTCCCTGAAAGGCGACAAGGGTGATAAAGGCGACAAAGGCGATCCCGGCAACGTGGACTTCACTTCTTTGACGCAGGAACAGCTTGCCATGATTACGGGTCCGCAGGGCGCGGAAGGTAAATCGGCTTATCAGGTGGCGGTGGACGGTGGTTTCACCGGCACGGAGCAGGAGTGGCTTGCAACGCTTGTCGGCCCAAAGGGTGATACCGGTGACACGGGGGCGACGGGACCGACAGGCGCGACAGGCGCCACCGGCGCGGATGGGAAAAGCGCATACCAGGTAGCGGTTGACAATGGCTTCACAGGAACAGAGGAAGAATGGCTGGCGTCCCTCCACGGACAGGATGCAGAAGGCGCAGGATTGACGAAGGTGTATATCGTCGGTACTACTGCCCTTGCCGCTGATTGGTTGTCTGACACCGCAGGAGGCACAGCGCTCACTCCCGACACGGAAAGCGTGTATGTCATCCAGACCGCAGGGGACTACTTCGGCAATCTGTATATGTTCAACGGCACGGAGTATTATCCCGTTGGCGGGGACAGCTCCGAAGGCGGTTCCACGTCCATCATGCATGTTTACATCGTGGGCGACAAGCAGTACCGCAATGACTGGCTGGGTGAAACCGCAGACGGCGCGGCGCTCAATCCGCAATCTGACGTGGTATATGTCATCGAAACGCAGGGTGACTACTTCGGTCAGACGTACTACTGGAACGCGGTGCAGAATGTTTACCGGCTGATGGGGAAGAAGAATGTTGCGAATGATGCAATGATCGTTGGTGAGTTCTCTACGGAAACAAGATCTTTTACTGGAGAGCATAACTATAGCGGGACACGAAATATTGTAAGCATACCTGTAAATAAGGGGGATGTGTTACATGTAAATATTTCTGGTTGGTTTCGTTCTTATGATTTGTTTATTGGATTTGACGGTGATTCTTCTGTTTCTCAATCATTTACAACAGCTTCATCCGGAGGGAACTTTTCTTATGTAAAGGATATTGAGGTTACAGAGAGTTTGGCAGCATTAAACGTCCCGTTTGTATTTAGGCAGCGTGCATACGGATATGTAGATCAGACTGTACGTGTTGATACGGGTAATGTTATCGTTGACAAAGCTTTTCAAGACTTTGAAACCCCTCTCTTTGTTCCTCCGACATCCGAAGCGGCGGGCCAGGCGGGACTTGTACCGGGTGTTGCAGCAGGAACGACGAATCGTGTTTTCACACAAGACGGCTGGGATGAAACGCCGCTGGATATTACGAGCGCGGAGATCAAGGAGGCGTTTGATGAAGTGGCAGGCGGAAGCAGCGACATGCTCCCGAATGAGTATTCCACCGAAGAGCGAATGATCGGTCATTGGATTGACGGGAAGCCGTTGTATCGGAAGGTGATTGAAACCGTATTTACAACACAAATCGCGCACGGAGTTCCAGATATTGATATGCGAAGGGTTGTTGATTGTGCATTTATACTTAGTGGCGGAAATACTTATACTGGAACTTATACTAATGTCAACTATTATGCGTTTCCTGGTTATGTAACCAATAAGCATGTTGTTATCAATATTGGTTCGGGATGGCAAACATCTTTTTCAACAGTACGGCTAATCCTCGAATACACCAAAACCACGGACTGATCTACTGAAACAAAGAAGCATTTGTTTGACTGAAAGGAGTGAACAATGAAGGTTAAACAATTTGTAAAAGAAATCTTCAGGCAGGTAAAGCGTGATTGGTACATGCCTGTAACCGAGCATCAGATTTATGATACGACGGAACGTGTGATCGGTACGTATATGGGGAAGCCGTTGTATAGGAAGGTGTTTGAGGATGTAGCGCCTAATACCGTACTTGTAACCGGGGTTGAGAACTTTGTTAGATTTGATGGCATTAATCAAAATAACGTGGACGTAGTGGATATTGGCGGTAATCTTGGCGTATCGGCAGCGTGCTTTACTTTTAGCGACGGTACTATTAAGTTTGTGGGGGCGTTTGCTTCTGGGCAATACATGTATGTAAACGCGGAAATCATCATCATCGAATACACCAAAACCACCGACACCGCATCTGATTCCAAAGTTCCCTTTGAACCGCTGACGGAGTACAGTACGGAAGAAAGGATGATCGGGTACTGGATTGATGGGAAGCCGCTGTATAGGAAGTGTATTGAAACACAAACGCCGCCGTCCACAGCGCAAGCCGTTGTTTATACGGCAGATGCAAATATGAGAATAAAGCATTTAGACGGACTAATATCAGACTTCGCACCGGTTCAATTCTATAATACGGCACAATATAACTCATGTGTTTTTGTTGACAATAGTGGTGCAACACCAGTCGTTTATCAGAAGGTAATGGGCTACACTAATTTGCCGTTATTACTAATACTCACCTACACCAAAACCACAGACTGATCTGCTGTAACAAACGTGTATTTGTTTCAATGCAGGGACGGTAAAAGCCGTCCCTTTTGCGTGGAGGGAAGAATGGAATTTACTTTGACATCCGGGCAACTGATTGCGATCCTGGCGGGAATGTACGCCTTTGTGGTGGCCGTTGACAAGCTGGCCGGCATACTGATCCGCTGGAGAAAGAAGGCAAAGGAGCCGGAAGAGCGGCAGAACAACGACATAGCCGATCTACAGGCCACAGACAAAAAGGTGATGGCCTTGCTGGATCGGGATGATAAACGCTTACGTGTCCTGGAGGATGGCGTAAGCGTTTTGGTTAAAGGGCAGCTTGCGCTTTTGGGTCACGCCGTTGACGGCAACAACGAAAACGAGTGCCGGGAAGCGCGGAAGGATATCAATCACTATTTAATCTCAAAGTAAAGGAGGGGCATATGAAGAAAGAAGATGTAGTACGGAAACTGACAAGCAGAAAACTTTGGATGTCCGTTGCCGGGTTTGTCACTATGCTTTTGGTGGCGCTGGGCGAAACGGAAAACACGGCGAAGGAAATTGCGGCATTGATTATGGCCGGTGCAACCGTGATCGGGTACGTTGTCGGGGAAGGACTGGCAGACGCATCACCTACAACCTTCTCGATTGAAGAGTATCACGGCGAATCCTTAGAGAAACCGGAGGTGTAACATGGGAATCTTCTCACCTGTATGCACGCAGATATATGACTTCGGCACAAAGAAGAGTAATCTCCGTTCGCAGGACGGTATCTCGCAGCCGACAAAGATCATCATACATCACATGGCAGGGACGGCAGGAGCGTTGGCTTGCGCGAAGTCTCACCTGAACAGCACAAGGGAGGCGTCCGCGAACTGTTATATCAAGGATGATGATATTGTCGGCGCGGTGAGTGAAAACAGACGAGCATGGACAAGCGGCGGCAAAAGCGTCGGGGGAAAGAGCGGACGATGGGCTGACTTTCGTGGAATTACCATTGAGGTTAGCAATAACAGGCTGGGCGACCCGAAGAGCGGCAAGGGATGGACGATCTCGGCAAAGTCCTACAGAAGTCTTGTGCGGTATTGTGCGGATGTTTGCAAACGCTACGGAATCATCCCACATTACGACGGCACGCAGAACGGCACCTTATGTATGCACAAGCAGTTTGCAGCTACGGCCTGTCCCGGAGAAATGCTGGAGGATTTAATCACATCCCACAAGCTTGAAGAGGACATCTTGACGGAAATGGGAAAGAAGCCGGACACGAAACCGGAGCCGTCCGGTGTGAGATTCCGCGTACAAATTGGCGCCTTCAAGTCATTGGCCGCCTCGGAGAGTTTTGCAAAAACCTTTTCTGAAACTGGAAAAACGAAGGGATTGACCACGGTGATTAAGAAAGAAGGAGTGTATTACAAGGTGCAGCATCCGAGTACCGGATTTGACACGAAGGCAGATGCGGAGCTGTCCGCCGGCGCCTTGAAGCAGATGGGACATCCAAACGCTTTTGTGGTTGCGGGGAATTGACATGAAAACAATTATTGTGTTTGTTGCCGCTTTCTTCGGCGCCGCCATTGGAGCGGCGGCGGTGGCGGTTTATGTAACGGGGGAACTGGATTAATGCTTGGGGTAATCATTGTGCTTGTCGGGATTATTGCAATGGGGTGGTATGCGGCCATTCACCTGGACGACTAAATGGACATCACACGCGAAGAACTGGAACGACTGATAGATCAATACATCTTGTCAGAATTATACCGCGCCATCGTCAAGAGAAAATTATTGGACAACATACCTTACGAGCCATTGGCGGAAGAATTTGACATGTCCGCACGACAATGCAAGAGGATCGTGTACCGGTCCAAAGAGATACTCTTTCGCAATATCCAAAAACCCACAAATCTGATTGCTTAAATGCCCGGAGCGGAAACGCTCCGGGTTTTTTTGTCACGAAATTGTCTCTTTCCTGACATCGAAATCCCGTATCAAATTATCTAACATAGGCCATAGGGGGTTACGCTATGGCCTTTGTCTATTTCAATCCGAATCCAAAACACAGAAGAACATCTGATTGCACGGTGAGAGCATTGTGCCGCGTGCTTGATATGGATTGGGAACAAGCGTATATCAATCTCTTTTCCCGCGGTTTGGAAATGGCGGAAATGCCGGAGGTTGGTACGGTGTTCAAATCCATATTGCGTGACCACGGCTTTAAGATGCACGTTGTCCCAGACACATGCCCGGACTGTTATACCGTCATGGACTTTGCGGAGGATCACCCGGAAGGAATCTATGTTGTTGCCATTGACGGAAAAACAAACCACGTTGTCGCGGTGGTTTCTAAAAACTGGTATGACACCTGGGACAGCGGGGATGAAATTGTTTCATGGTATATGAGAAAGGAGAGATAAGATGTATCAACCGTATGCAGCAACACCACAGGCGTATCCCGTCCCGCAGGGACAGACCAACATCATTTGGGTGGACAGCGAGGACGAGGCGAGGATCCGCACGAAGCAGTTATTTCCGAACAGCATCATGATTATGCTGAACAACAGCAAACCCATTGCGTACCGTTGCGTGACGGACATTTCCGGCCGTGCGCATCCGGTGGAAGTCTTTGACCTTGTTCCGCATGTGGAGAAGCAGGAAATAGAGGAAAAGGAAGAATACGAAGATCATCAAATCAGCATGGAGGAATACATCCGCCAGCAGGATGATCGCATTTCCCGGCTGGAAGAAAAGCTGATGAACCGTCCGGAAATTGTGGACAAGCGAAGGAGGGTGAAGAATGAAGGTTAATCCGTTTGGAATCCGTGGACCCATGAAACAGTTTATGGATATTGCGAGACAAGCGAGAATCATTCAACAAAACCCCGGTCAAATGGCACAAGTGTTATTAAACCAGGGAAAGATTGACCAACAGACATACAATGCCGTGAAGAACATGTCCCCTTCACAGATGGGAAACTATCTTATGCAGAACGGCTTGTTTGATCAGAAAACCGCACAGACCGTATATCAGACGGACGTGCCGGAGATCCAAAAAATCATGTAGGTACCAGCCTTGCAAGGGAGTACATATCTATCAACCGACCGCCCGCGGAGAGGGCGGCCGCTCACCGCAACAATTAGCGGTAGAAAGGAAAACATCATGAGCAATTTAACAGGTGAAAACGGAATGGTAATGCCGGTATCCCCCATGTACGGAAACGGTGGCGGTGGATTCGGCGGTTGGGGTGATTCCGCATGGATCATCATCCTGCTTCTGTTCGCGTTTGGCGGCGGCGGCTTCGGCGGCTGGGGCATGAACGGTGGAATGGGACTGTATCCCTGGATGAATCAGGCGGAAGTGATGCAGGGCGGTTTCAACCAGGCGTCCACGGCGTCCGCACTGACCGGGATTCAGCAGAGTATCACGCAGGGCTTTGCCAGTGCGGAAGCGGCAGCGTGCCAGCGTGCCATGACGGAACAAGCAACATCGTACAACAATCAGATTGCCACGATGAATCAGAACTTTGCAAACGCACAGGCGCTTGACAGCCGCCTTGACAGCATTGTGATGAATCAGCAAAAGTGTTGCTGCGATCAGGCAGCAGCCACGGCGGATCTGAAATACACGATTGCGCAGGACGGTTCCGCAACAAGATCCACAATTCAGGATCAGACCCGCGCGGTGCTTGACAAACTTTGCCAGCTTGAACTGGATGCAAAGAATGACAAGATTGCCGACTTGCAGAACCAACTCAATATGGCAAATCTGAAAGCATCCCAGGGCGAACAGACCGCCATCATCCAGGCGGGCCAGAGGGCGCTTGCCAATGAGGTGGAGCAGTATGTTCTTCCGACGCCGAGACCGGCATACGTTGTGCAGAATCCTAACTGCTGCCAGCAGTTCGGGTACTGCGGCTGCGGTGCGGCATAAGGAGGTGCATGATGGCGGAATTTACGTATAATCCGGTACAATCTGTCCTCTTGAATCAGGCGGCTATCCTGAATACATCAATCAGATGTCCGAAAGGGTACGTCCTTCACGAGGAAGAAAGCGGGATTTTGATTCTGCGCGGCATCGTCAACAACCCCTGCGGCAGTTTCGCACGCTATCAGGTAACGGCAAACGGAAACATTGCATTACCGGAGGGCGGCACGGTTGGTCCTATTGCGGTGGCGCTGACCGTAGGCGGTGAACCGAGGCTGACCAGCCGGGCGATTGTGACGCCAGCAGCGGCGGAGGAATACTTCAACGTGACGTCCACGGCCTTTATCACCGTACCGAAAGGATGTTGCTTCAACGTGTCATTACGGCATGTGGCGGCGTCCGATGATCCGACAGTCACGCCGTCGCCGGTAATCAACATTCAGAATTTGAATGTCGATGTGCAGCGCGTGGCGTAGAAAGGAGGATGGCATGAACACAATCATTGAACAGTCAAAGGAAACCCTTCTGCGCGGGCTGGAAGAAATCAACGGCAGGGGCTTGCAGAATCCGGAATCGCTTTGCAATATGGAAAAGCTCTTAAAGAGCTATCACTATATCGCAGAGATGGAAATGCTGGAAGAGCTGGGGCCGGAAGAATATGAACGTGCATATGGCCGCTATGATCGCATGTACGGACGCGACGGCGGAAATCAGAGAAGATATGAACGGACACGTTCTTACCGCCGGACCCGGACCTATGGACATGATGGCGATATGCACATGTTCCTGGAGGAACAGATGCGGAAAGCAACCAATGAACAGGAGCGCGAACGCATCCGCCGGCTCATGGAAGAAGCCGACTATTGAGAGAAGGGGGCGCTGCGGCGCCCCTTTTTCGTGTGATATTTCGTGTGATAAATCTCCGTAAACCTATGGTTTTTACTCCAAAATTTCGGAGAATACCACAATATATTAATGCGCAGAAATGCAGTCATAGCAAGGGTTTGCGGTGAATCTTGCATGTATATGCGGTTTGTGGTAAAATAACCTTTGCAGATGCGGATCTGGTTCGATTCCCGTCATCTGCTTTCCAGTTTTAGTGGGTATATAAAAGGGTAGGCGGAAGGTGAAACGATGCGTTTTCCTGTACTGATAAAGCATGAGGAGCTGGGATATGTGGCAACGGAGATCAGTAGCGGCGTAGCATCCCAGGGGGATACGGTCGAAGAAGCCATGGCGATGCTGAAAGAAGCCCTCGAGCTTTACTATGAGGACAATGATCCGGGAGAAGCGGATACTGCAAACTGCTTCCTCACCACCATGGAGGTGTCCGTCTGATGCCCTCAAAATACCCTGTGCTTTCTCCTGCTGAGGTCATTCAGATATTGGAACATGCAGGTTTTTCCTTTGTATCTCAAAAAGGCAGTCACATGAAGTATTCTGACGGTGTTCACACCGTTATCATACCCAACCATAAAAAAGATATTTTCATAGGCACATTGCAAAGCATCATCCGGCAATCCGGAATGTCATTCAACGAGTTTATGTCGCACAGAGTGTGATTGTAGTCAAAAATGTAGTCAAATGCTCTGAAGGCCGCATCATATAAGGCCTGTTTGTTCGATTCCCGTCATCTGCTTTTTCAGTTGTCAAACGTGTCCGGTAAGATACGTATAAAGACGCTCCGGATCCTCCGCAATATAATCGGCTCTGGCGTCCTGCAATTCCCCTTCCGGTGCATATCCCCAGGCGACACCGACGGTGCAAAGACCGTTCTTTTTGCCGCCTTCGATATCATGTTTGCGGTCGCCGACCATGACGGCGGCAGCGCGGATTTCCTCAACGCTCTTTTCTTCACTCTCCGCAAGGCGGCGCAGCGTTTCCCGGATCACGCCTTCCTTGGTATACAGCTCTCCGGAATTCGTGCCGCATATCACAAGAGGGAAATAATCCCCGATGGAAAAACGCTGCAATACCAGATCAACCATCTTCTGCGGCTTGCTGGTGGCGATGGCCATTTGAAACCCGTCATCCTTTAAACGCTGCAGCAGTTTTTCAACATCCGGATATAGCGCGTTCTCGTACACCCCGGTCACGTGGTAGTATTCCCGGTAAACATCCACCGCCGCTTCGGCGTCCGCTTCCGTCATGCCGATAAAACGCATGAAACTGTCCTTGAGGGGCGGCCCCAGAAACACCGACAGCGCTTTATCGTCGGGAGGGTTGATGCGGAAGTGCTTCAGTGCATGCTTCACGCCGTTGATCACCCCTTTGCCTGATTCCGTCAGCGTGCCGTCAAGATCAAACAGAACATATCGTATCATGTGCAATCCTCCCGTGGATCGTCTGCGATCCGTGATATCTGTCAAAACAGGTTTTCGTTTAACAGAAAATCCCGGACCGAAGCGATGATAAGTCCTTCCTCAGTACGGTAGAGCGGGACATCCTGATCGACCAGAATCACCTTGGGGAACCCGTCACGAATATGCAGCAGGGAACGCATTTCCTGTTCTTTTTTTTGCGGGTCATCCAATCCTTCCGTGACCTGGATATACATTCTGCGGTCCGGATCATTGATCACAAAATCAGATTCCAGAAATGTAACCTGATAATCACCATGCTTGTTTTTTTGCCTGATTTGGACACGTCCGATATCCACACTGCAGCCCCTGATACGCAGTTCGTTATAGACCACATTTTCAAGTAAATGAGGACGGTCAAACTGGCGGAAATTTAAACGGGCATTGCGCAGGCCGGTGTCCGTAAAATAATACTTCTGCTGTCCGGTGATATACTCTTTTCCGCGAATGTCAAAACGTTTGGCCTCCTCAATTAAAAAAGCGTTTTTCATATGGTTAATATAATCGGCAACGGTGTTTCTGCTGACACGAACATTCCCTTTGTTTCCGAATTTACCGGAAAGATTTGTCGGATTTACCAGGGAGCCGACGGATGAGGCGAGACAATCCGTAATCCTGGAAAGATCGTCCCTGTTTTTGATTCCGTAGCGCTCCACGATATCATCAAAGTATATTTTTTCAAACAGTTCTTTCAGGTAGAAACTCTTTTCCTCCTGTGTTTTGGAAAGAGAAAAGGGCATCCCTCCATAAAAGAGATAATCGCGCCAGGCGATCGCGGGATCTCCCTTATATGCAGAGAGGTATTCCGCATAACTCAACGGAAAGACACGGATTTCGTCTCCCCTGCCACGGAAATTGGTAAGGATATCGCTTGAGAGCATTTCGGAATTGCTGCCGGTTACATAGAGGTCACATAAGTCCATGAGACCCAGTGCCGTATCATAAAATGTAATGGCATTGTCCTTTGTCTGTACCGAAGCCGGCAAAGAAGGATTCGGTACGGGCACGGCATATTGGATCTCATCGATGATGCAATAGCATTTCCCCTTGCTGCGCGCGATTTGTGTGCGCAGATATTCATCCAACAGGATGGGATTGCGATATTTGGCATTTTTATTCTGATCCAGTTCCAGCAGAATGATGTTTTTCTCCGGAACGCCATGCTTCATCAGCCATTTGCGGTACAGATGCTTGAGCAAATAGGTTTTTCCGCAGCGGCGCAGACCGGTGATCACCTTGACCTGCCCGTTGTCTTTTTTTGCAATGAGTTTTTGAAGATATCGGTCTCTATGAATTATCACGGTTTTTCCTCTTTGAAAATATTTATCAGAACTGACAAATATTTTCAATAAAATTGTAGCACAAAAACAGTCGGACGGCAAGGGGGCCACTGAAAAGTTTTGTCAGTTTGGCAGAATGTTTTCAAATGGATGTCAGCGTGAAACCCGCCCGGCGGAGGTCAGCGCCAAAGGGGAGGGATGCGGCGAAGGACAGGGCGGGGGTTATGACGCGGCCCGGCTGGCGTAATACGCCGCCTGCGTGTTGTAGAGCCTGGCGTAGACACCGTCCGAGGACAGCAGCGTATCGTGCGTGCCCTGTTCGACGATTCTTCCCTGATCAAAGACGACGATCTCGTCACAGAATTTGCAGCTGGACATGCGGTGCGAAATGTAGATCGCCGTTTTGCTGCCGACGAGTTCGTTGAAGTTTTCGTAAATCTGCGCTTCCGTCAGCGGATCGAGCGCCGCGGTCGGTTCGTCCAGAATAAGGAAGGGGGCGTCCTTGTACCAGGCCCTTGCGATCGCCAGGCGCTGCGCCTCGCCGCCGGAGACATCGACGCCTTCTCCGTTGTCGTGATACAGCAGGGTGTCCGCGCCGTCCTTCATCTCACGCACACGCGCCGCAATTCCGGCTTTTTCCAGCGCTTCCCACATGCGCGCATCCTTGCCTTCCCCTTGAGGGGAAGGTGTCACCGAAGGTGACGGATGAGGTGTTGTTTCATCCTCCCGGCCGCAGGTGATATTCTCCCGCACCGGCAGGGAAAAGAGCTTGAAATCCTGGAACACCGGCGCAAAGATCGAGGTGTACTCCGCGTAATCATACTTGCGGATGTCGATGCCGTTCAACAGGATCTCGCCCGAGGTCGGCTCATAGAGTCTGCACAACAGCTTTACGATTGTGGATTTTCCGGCGCCGTTTCTGCCGACAAGCGCGAGCTTGCGCCCGACCCTGAATTTCAGATTCACATGGGAGAGCACCTCTTCCTCCGTGTCCGGATAGGTAAAGGACACATCGCGAAACTCCAATTCGTAATCGCCGTCCGTGCGTTTTTCCACCGGCAGCGTGCCTGTGTAATGCATCGGCTCCGCGTGGATAAACTCATAAAAGCGCAGCAGATACGCGGTGTGCATTTTGGAGGTCATCAATGCCCGCACCAGCGTTTCCACCGCCGAGGTGAGACGCTGCAGCGCACCGGTGTACAGCAGCACGTCGGAAACGGGGATTGCCCCGTCCAGCGCCCGCATGCCGACAAAGAGGAAGCCTGCGGCGGCATAGATTGCGTTCATCATTGCCAGTAAGGCGGTCGTGCGTCCGGAGGCGCGTGCATAAGTGAGGTAGGTGGGAAGTGTTTCTTTTTCATAACTGTTACGGAAATGACTGATCAGCAGATCGTCCATGCGGTAGAGCTTGATCTCCTTTTGATTGGATCTGCGAAGTCCTGCATTGATCAGATAGCCGGAGACGGCATTGCCGTGCGCGTTTTTCTCCATCAGATCCGCTAACAGGACCGACATACGCCGGGAAACGAAAGCGCCGCAGACAGCCACAAGAAGAAAGCCCGCAAGAAGCATCAGGAGCCAGGGGTCACTCAGACGAAAGACGTCAGAGGAAAGCATCAGCAGCCGCCCGATGAACAGCAGCGAGCAGATGACGGATACGAAAGAAGAAAGGAGGGAGGTGAAGATTTCTGTCGCCCGGTCAAAGCCGCCGGAGCCGTTCACCAGGTATTCCGCGCTTCTGATTCTGTCGAGTGTTTCTGTCCGCTCCAGATGGTCGTATTCCATGACAAAGGCCTTGTCGGAGAGCTGTCTTGAGACAGACTCCTGCATCGTCGGATACCACTCCTGTTTTTTGCGGTCGCAGGTTTTGTGCGTCAGCCCCAGGAGCAGTGTGAGAGCGATCATGACAGCCGCATGGAACAGGGCGCTGTCAAAGGCTTGCGCCATCAAAAGCTGCAGGATGCGTGCAAAGAAGAACAGGTTCACATAGGGAAGCAGCGCCGTCGAGACGCCGTCCAGGGCACAGATCGTCTTCAAAAAGGGATAGTCCTTTTTCAGAACAGACAGGGTCAGTAACAGATCAGATAAGGTCTTCTTCATCCTGTTCTCCTCCTTCCCTGTAATATCTGCTCTGCGCCTCAAACATCCCGGCATACCGGGCGCCTTTGGCGATCAGACTGTCGTGCGTTCCCTCTTCGAGGATGCGTCCCTCCTCCAGCAGGAGGATGCGGTCGCAAAACCTTGTGCTTGCCAGGCGGTGGGAAATAAAGACCGCGGATCTTCCTGCGGTAAAGTCACGGTATTGCAGATACAGCTCCTGCTCGCTGATCGCGTCAAGCGCTGCGGTCGGCTCATCCAGCACCAGCAGCCCGGGGTTGTGGTAAAAGGCTCTTGCCAAGAGCATCTTCTGTGTTTCGCCGCCGGAAAGCTGTATCCCCTCATCCGAGACATCCTTGCCGAGATACGTCCGGATGCCGTCCGGAAGCTCCCTGATTTTTTCCTCCAGTCCGGCCTTGCGTATGGCGTCAAGGACACGCGCCTCATCGTAGAGCCCCTCATAACGGGCGGAAATGTTCTCGCCGATCGTAAAGGAAAAGAAGGTCGTATCCTGAAACAGCACGCCGATTTTCTTTCTCCAGGAAGCGGGATCGATGCGCTCCAGATCTTCGCCGTTCACCAGGATGCGCCCGGAGGTCGGATGATACAGTCCCGACAGGAGCTTCACCAGCGTCGTTTTTCCGGCGCCGTTGATGCCGACGAGCGCCAGCGTTTCGCCGGGGCGGATGCGCAGACAAAAATCCCGGATGACCGGAGTATCGCTGCCCGGGTATTGGAACGTGACGTGATCGAAGACGATCTCCGGGATGCCCGCGGGAGCAGCCTTTTCCCCCGTGACGGGCACGGCCTCCGTGAGCCAGTCGTAGGTGAAGGCGGCCATGCTCAGATCTTCGTTGATTTTCGCCAGCTTTTCCGTGATCTGCGTAAACCAGGCGGAAAAACCGCTGACCACGCCGAGGTAGAGAACGAAGGCGGCAACGGAGAGCGCATCCGTGCGCATCAGATGGATCAGGTAACCGTAGCAGACCGCATCCCTTACGCAGGAGAGTAGCTCGACAAGCCATTCATAAACCAGAATACTGTTTTCGCGTTTTTTCTGCAGGCCGCGGACGCGCCGATACACCTCCCGGTACAGACGGCTGATCAGGGGATGTGACTGGTAGAGCCGGATGTCCTTGCCGAGCGGCAGATCAAAGCAGAGTCCTCCAAAGTACCAGCGCTTGCGGTCCTCTTTGTCGATCTCGTCACGGAAGCGCAGGGAGCGTTTGTGCATCGCCAGATAGGTCAGGTAGCTGAGGAAGGAAAGCCCAAACAGCAAGAGCACGATCAGCGGGGAGACAAAGGATATCATCAGCGCATAGACGAGAAGGCCGAGCACGGCGGAAAGCAGCGGCGCAATGCCGTGCAGGAATCCCTCAACGCCCCAGTAGTTTGCACTGATTCCGGTTGTGGCCTTTTGTGACAGCTCCTGGTTTTCTTCATTTTCATAATACGCATAGTCGGAATCCGCTGCCGTCCGGATCAGGCGCTTCCAGTACTCTCCGCCGCGAAAGGGGATGAACATCATTTGCTCGATGCTGCCCAGATACGTCTGTCCTGCCTGTATCAGCGCATAGACGGCAAAGGCCGCGAGAATCGCCAATACGATCTGCCGCCTTGTGAAATCACCGCCAAAGAGCGCGATCGCAAAGGGCGGCAGCAGCATCCCCCCGGCAGTGCTCCCTACGGAAAAGAGAACAAACAGGGCAAGGGTGAGGTAGACCTTTTTGTCATACTGCCACAGATCCCGCAAAATGAGGCGGGCCGTCTGCGGATTGGTATGGCGGGCTTTCAGGTTTTTCTTTTCCTCCATCGGGGCTCCTTTCTGTGTGATCCTACCGTATCACAGAAAATACATGCCTGCGCAAAACTGCACGAAATGTTCAAAATCCGCACGAAATGATATAATCAAACCCATGAACATTATCCTCTGTGACGACGAACCGGCGCAGGTGGCGCTCCTGCATCAATATGTTGACGCCTATGCGGCGGAAAAGAAGATATCCGCGGAAGTGAAGGAATACATCGACTGCGATACCCTTTGGTGGGACCTGCAGGACGGGCTTTCCGGCGATCTTTTTTTGCTGGACATTGAAATCCGGAGACCGGAAAATACAGTGCAGCAGGATGCGCCCGGAAGGAAGGATGCACCCGCACCCATGTCCGGCATTGCGCTCGCGAAGAAGATGCGGGAGGCGAAGATGCCCTATCCCGTCTGTTTCGTCACCGGCATCCGCGATTACGTTTTCGAGGGCTATGATGTGGATGCGATCGGCTATATTCTGAAGCCGTACGAAAAGGAGCAGGTCTTCCGCATTCTGGATAAGGCGTCGGCGATGCTGCTGCGGCCGAAGCGCTATGTGTTTTTGCAGGCGGAGGGCGAACGCGTCCGCGTGGATGCGGATGCCATTGTCGCGATCGAGGCAGCCGCACATGATACGCTCGTGCATCTGAAGGAGGATGCGCCAGACGGCGGGAAGACACTGAAGGTGAAGCAGGGTTTTCAGTCCGTGCTTGCGTTTTTGCAGGAGGCCGTATCGGAAGTCGGAGGCAATGCGTCTTCGTTTCTGACACAGATCCACCGTTCCTATGCTGTCAATATGCGGAATATCCAGCGCGTGACAAAGGATGCCTGCATCGGGGAGGGCGGCTTGTCCTTTCCGGTTGCGCGGGGCAGCCGGGACGCGGTGATGCAGGCGTTTATTGCGGCAAACAAGGCCGGGGAGGCGGGGTGAGCATGAGTCCCTATGTGCTGGTCATCTTTGCCGTCATCGTGATTGCCGTGGCAGTAATTGTCTGCCGCCGCATCATCAAGGGGACGGAGGAAAGGACGATCATCTATCAGAATAAGCTGTTAAAGCAACAGATGGACGAGATCGAGACGATGTATCTGACGATGCGCGGCTGGCGTCATGATTATCATAATCACCTGCAATCGCTGAAGGGCCATCTGGCCGCGGGACAGATCGGGGAGATGGAGCGTTATCTGAAAGAACTCGAACAGGATCTGGACGCGATCGACACGACCTATCACAGCGGCAATTTACAGATTGACGCGATTCTGAATGCCAAGATGGCAATGGCGGAGCAGGAGCATGTGCCGGTCAAATGTGACGCGACCGTACCGCCCGCACTGACGGTTTCCGAAATCGATCTCTGTGTGATTCTCGGAAACCTCCTGGACAACGCGATCGAATCCTGCCGGAAAATTGCGGAGGAAGAGGAACGCTTCCTT
>JAFSPF010000088.1 GCA_017443065.1 Lachnospiraceae bacterium | reverse complement strand
CACGCACCCTTTCCTGCTTCCGGCGAGGACGGGGTGTGGGGCAGCGCCCCACATTTTCATCGATATATTTGCAGTTTTCAAGGTTCGTTTGAGCCTTTTTCTTTGGCTCAGTTTTTCATAAATCGCGTTACACTACCCGGAATTATCTTAGCATTTTCTACTAATAAAAGCAAATGAATCTGACGCGCGTGTCAGCTTCCCCGCAGAGCCTCCCCTACGGCTCCGGAAGGGAATGGTCATTGCTTTCGCAATACCAGACGCGGTACCCGTGCATCGCGGCGATTTCCTCCCAGCCGAAGTCCTCCGGTGCGGCGCTCCGCTGCTTTGCGTCGGGCAGCACCAGGTAGGGAATCTCTGCCGCGGCAAGCTCCCGGTCCAGCGCCTCCGTGTCGATGATCTCCTCACGGTAAATGTTATAGACCGCGCTGTTCCAGTATCCCCAGTGCACCTGCGCGCGCCCGAAGGGTAGATACAGGCGGCCTTCGTACTGTCTGGCCTGCTGCACGAAATCCGGCGGCAGGCAGGCGCCGACGGGCGCATCCGCCTCCCTCTCCCTGTGGTTCGTGATCACGTTCACGACATCCACCATCACCTGCGACAGGTGGAAGCGGTTTTCCGCGCGCGTGATGATGGCATCGTTGTAAACGAGGGAGCCGCAGAGCATGATGAGCGCGCAGGCGAAGGCAAAGACCGCCACGCGGTAACGTTCCGACAGCGAAACGGCCGCATAGGCGATCGTCATGCCGCAGGGAATGAGCCACAGCAGACGGTAGTAGGTGTCCGCTTCGTTGAACACGAGGACAAACAGAAGGCGCAGCGGCGAAATCAGAAACAGGACCAGCAGCGCCGCCGGCACGTACAGGAAGAGAACGCGCTTCCAGCGCTCCTTTTCCAGAAACAGCAGGCAGACAAAGGCGGTCAGATACAGGGCAAAGAGCGGTGCCGTGCCCGTATAGGCCGAAAGAACGGAGAGGTTTTCCAGGATCATTTCCGCCATCCCTTCACCCCTTCCCCAGATACAGCGCCAGATACGGCAGGTTCACCAGCACGGTGCACAGCAGATACAGAAGTCTCTTCGGCGTCTTCGTAAACAGGGCGAAGGCCACGCCCGCAAGCAGGATCAGTCCGCCCGCCAGGGCAATCCCCATCGAGGTGCAGATGCCCGCCAGCAGATTGGTCAGGGCCAGCAGCAGATACGGCGCCGCCGCCTGACGCTTCCCCTCCGTTTCCCCGACCGCCGCGGCGGCAAAGAGCCAGCCGAGAAGCCACAGCAGCAGCGGAATCACGAGGTTTGCCAGAAGCGACTTGCCCTGCCAGGTTCTCGTGAGGGCAAAGCGCTCCGCGGTATAGATCGAAACGGAGCCGAACATCTGGAACAGGGCCGTCAGCGAAAGAAAGAGCGGCATCTGTTTTTTGCGGTCCTTCAGCAGGAGCGTTCCGCAAAGATACCAGGCCAGATCCGTCAAAGGAATCAGGAACAGCGGCAGCAGCGAATGCACCAGCACCGTCGGATGCAGGGAGGAAAGCCGCGCCACATGCGCTTCCCACATCGGCAGCACCGCCAGCGCATGACGGATGTCCAGCGAGGCGGGCGTCCCCGTGTAAGGGTCAATCCGGTACATGCTGCCATAGCGCGCCGCGGCGACGGCCTGCGGAACATAGTAGGCATCATCGCCGTCAAAGGCGGCACGGGTGTAGGCCATGTAAAGCCGGAACAACAGCAGACAGACATACAGTCCCCAGAAGCCAAGCGTCAGAAGATCCGGCCGCTCCGGAAGACGGATGCGCCATCCCGCGCGGTACGCCCGCAGAAAGCAGAGCGCTCCCGCGGCAGCGCACAGGTGCAACAGCAGCGCAAAGAGATTGCTGCAGGTATAAAAGATGCCCGCGCGTTCCGCGAGGACGCAGGGGATCGCGATCAGTTCAAACAGCGCAAACTGCAGGAGCATCCCCGCCATGTAGAGGACGGGGAGGGTCTTTTTTTTCTCCGGTAAAATAAAAAGAAACAGACCGCCGCAAAGAAAGGGCAGAAGCACAAGCTCCCAGACCAGCATCAGCCCCTTCAGGATCACGAGGGCTTCTCCGCGCGAGATCTGCCGCGCCTTGCTTCAAGCGTGTTCATGCGGTATTCAAAGGTGCGCCTGTGATTCAAGGCCATGCTGGAAAGAATCACGCCCGCAAAGAAGGACTGCAGCGACGCGACAAAGGTGAATCCGCAGGCGATCAAGGTCGGGAAGCGCCGGACCTCTCCCGTCTGCCAGTATTCGATAAAGACCGGCACGACAAAGATCACCGCCAGCAAAAACAAAACCGCCGCGATCAGCGTGAAAAAGCGCATCGGTTTGTAATCACGGTAAAGACGGAAGATCGTCGCGAGAACCTTGCGTCCGTCACTGAAGGTATTGAGCTTGGAGGTGGAGCCCTCCGGGCGGTCCCGGTATTCCACGATGACATTTTCGATCTGCAGGTTGTTGAAGACGGCGTGGATCGTCATCTCCGTCTCGATCTCAAAGCCCTGCGACAGCACGGGAAAGGTCTTCACAAAGCCGTAGGACATCGCGCGGTAACCGGTCATGATGTCCCGGACGTTGCTCCGGAAGAGGCGGTTGATCGTGGAACGCACGAGAGAATTTCCGAAATTATGAAAGGGGCGCTTGTTCTGCGTGAAATAGGTGGAGGACAGGCGGTCGCCGACCACCATGTCCGCGCCGTTCAAAAGCACCTCATTCGCCATTTCGCGCGCGCTTTCCAGGGGGTAGGTGTCATCCCCGTCGATCAGGATGTAACAGTCCGCATCGATCTCCCGGAACATCCTGCGGATGACATTGCCCTTCCCCTGTTTGTGCTCACTCCGGACGACGGCGCCCGCCTTTTCGGCGATCCCCGCCGTCCCGTCCGTGGAGTTGTTGTCATACACGTAGATCACCGCCTCCGGCAGATGCTCCTTCGTATCGGCGATCACCTTTGCGATTGTCTTCTCCTCATTGTAGCAGGGGATCAGTACCGCGATCTTGTCCATGTTACTCCTTATAGGACTGCAGTTTTTCGTTCAGGGCCGCGGCGATCTCTTCCGCATCAATGCCGTGCACCATGCAGGCCTGCTCTAAGGTCTCCATCTGGGAGGCCGGGCAGAACAGACACTCCATGCCGACATCCATCAGAAACTGCGCGGCAATCGGATGCTGCGAGATGATGTCCACGATCAGCATGTCCGTGGTGACTTCATCCGTATCCGCTTCCTTTTCCTTCACCGCCGTCTGTGCGGCGGCCTGCTCTTCTTCCGTTTCGTTTCCGAATAAGATTTCCTTGATGTTCATATCGATTTACCTCCGTGTGATTATTATATCACATCTCCTTCAGCACCTCGCAGACGAACTCATACACGCGCTTCGTGCTGGGGATGGAGAGCGCCTCCCCCGTGGAGTGAATCTCCTGCATGTCCGGTCCGATGGAGATGCAGTCCAGTCCCGGGATCTTCGCCGCGAAAAAGCCGCATTCGACGCCGGCGTGAATGGCCTCGACCGTGGGGCTTTTGCCGTACATCTTCTCAAACACGCGCACCATCAGATCCCGCAGCGGGGATTCCTTTGCGTACTGCCAGCCGGGATAGGAGCCCTGTACCTCCGTGACCGCGCCGAAGGATTTGGCGATCATGCGCAGCCTGTCGTTCAGATGATTCTTCGCGCTTTCCACGGAGGAGCGCACCGCATAGGACAGCTGCAGGGTCTGCGCCTTTTCATCCGTCTGCATCACGCCGAGATTCAGGGAGGTTTCGACCAGTCCCTTCACGTCCGGGCTCATTGCCTGCACGCCGTTCGGAAGCGAGAGGATGAGCTTGATCGCGTGCTTCATGGAGGATTCGTCAAAGCTTTCGAAGGTGCCGCGCCCCAGGTCCGCCAGCGTCACGGTGAAGCCGGGATCCCTTGTGGCAAGCTCCTTTGCGATTTCATCGCGGATGCTGTTCAGCGCCGCCTCAAAATCCGCGAGCGGATTGTCCGAGGGCAGCACGATCACGGCGGAGGCGTTCGAAGGGATGGCGTTGTCCGCAACGCCGCCGTTTAAGGTGCAGAGCGAAAAATCCTGCCCGAGCTTGCGGTAGAGCGTATAGAGGATGCGCGCCAGAAGCACGTTCGCGTTGCCGCGTTCTTCGTGAATCATCACGCCGGAGTGGCCGCCCTTTAAGCCGCCCACCGTAAGCGAAACCTTCGTGCCGCTGCGTTTCACCTTCTCATACAGGTAACGCGCGTGAAAGCGTGCGCCGCCGGCGCAGCCGACCATGAAGACGCCCTCATCCTCCGAATCCAGGTTGATGAAGCGCTTGCCGGAAAGAACGGAGGCATCCAGTGCGCGCGCGCCGTCCATGCCGGTCTCCTCCTCCGTCGTGATGACGACCTCCAGCGGCGGATGCGGCAGATCACCAGCGTCCAGGATGGCCATGCACATGGCCACGGCAATGCCGTCATCCCCGCCGAGCGAGGTGTCCTTGGCGCGGACGTGATCTCCCTCCGTATAAAGGGCGAGCGGCGTCACCGTCATGTCGATGCCGCTTTCCGGCGTGCACACCGCCACCATGTCCATATGTCCCTGCAGGATCACGGGAGGCTTGTCCTCATAACCGGGCGTGCCCTTCTTTTTGATGATGACATTCAGCGTCTCATCCTGTATCACCTCAAGATTTCTTTCCTTCGCGAAGGAAACGAGGTGATCGCTGATGGCCTGTAAATTGCCGGAGCCGTGCGGGATTGCGCACAGCTCCTCAAAAAACGTCCAAACGTTTTGCGGTTCCAGTCCTGTTAAAACAGCCATGTGTACCTCACGCGATTTTCGCCTTTGCCAGGTCCGCCAGTTCCTTGAATCCGTCCGGATCCGTGACCGCGAGATCCGCCAGCATCTTGCGGTTGATCTCCACGCCCGCGAGTTTCAAGCCGTGCATCATGTTGCTGTAGGACAGGCCGCTCATGCGGGCCGCCGCGTTGATGCGGGTGATCCAGAGGGAGCGCATGTCACGCTTGCGCTGCTTGCGTCCGGCGTATGCCGTGTTCAGCGCGCGCATCACGGACTGCTTGGCGATGCGATACTGCTTGGAACGTGCGCCGCGATAGCCCTTTGCGAGCTTCAGTACTCTTTTATGTCTTTTCTTTGCGCCGATGGCGCCTTTGATTCTGGCCATGATTGTTTTCCTCCATTCGTCAGATATACGGTAAGATTCTCTTCATCACCTTGGCGTTGGTCTCATCCGTGACCGTGGCCTTGCGGAGATTGCGTTTGCGTTTCGTCGTCTTCTTGGCCAGAATATGGCGTTTGTATGCCTTATTCCTCATCAGCTTGCCCGTCCCCGTCACCTTAAAGCGCTTGGCGGCGGACTTTTTCGTTTTCATTTTCTGTTGCATGTCCTTCGTCCTCCTATTTTCCTGATTTTTCCGCCAGGATCATCGTGAGCGTGCGGCCCTCCTGCTTCGGGGCGCGGTCGATGACGGCGAGTTCCTCCAGTTCCTTTGCGAAATCCGTGAGGATGTGAACGCTGGCGTTCATGTGTGCCATCTCCCTGCCGCGGAAGCGGATCGTGACCTTGACGCGGTTTCCCTTTTCGAGGAATTTCCTGGCGGCCGTGATCTTTGTGTTGAGATCGTTGGTGTCAATGTTCGGTGACATCCGGATCTCCTTGATCTCTACCGTGCGTTGCTTGCGGCGCGCCTCCTTCTGCTTGCGGAGCTGTTCGTAACGGAACTTGCCGTAATCCACCAGCCTGCAGACGGGCGGGTTGGCCTGCGGCGCGATCTTCACCAGATCGACCTCCGCCTCCTCCGCCTTGGCGAGCGCCTCCGCGATCGGCATGACGCCGAGCTGTTCGCCCTCCGTGCCGATCACGCGTACTTCTTTGTCGCGGATCTGTTCGTTGATAAAGAATGTGTCTTTTTGTGCGATTGGTTTATCCTCCTGTCCGTTGATATAAGAGAGGCGGTCGCTTTCGCAACCGCCTCACTGTTTCGTCCGTTTCTGTCACAGGCGAAGGCTTACGCCCTGCCCGCGTCATCTGTTATCGGAACGCCCTTCGCACGCCTTCGCGGCTCGGGGGTGAGGACGGTTCCCGTCCTGCTTGCTGCCCGAATATACTATCACATCAACGGTACGCTGTCAAATCACGCCTTCTCGTCGCGGATGAGGTTGCGGATGGCCTCCACCGCGATGCGGATCGGCGGGTCGCTATCATGCACGACCGGATTGTCCAGCCCCTTCTTTTCGCGTTCCTGATTGGCAACGACAAGGAAGAGGGAACCGCAGCGCACGCGTAAGAACTGCGCCACCGTAAAGAGTGCCGCGGATTCCATTTCGCTCGCGAGTGCGCCCATGCGCAGCCATGCTTCCCATTTTTGCAGCAGCTCGTAACCCGCGGGCATCGCCTCCGGTTTGTGCTGTCCGTAAAAGGAGTCCTTGCACTGGCTTACGCCCACGTGATAGCGCAGGCCGGACTGCTTTGCCGCCTCGATCAGCGCAAAGAGCACCTCATGATTCGCCACCGCGGGAAACTCGATCGGCGCGTATTCCCTGGAGGTTCCCTCCATACGGATGGCGCCGTTGGCGATCACGACATCGCCGCTCATGATATCCGTCTGCATGCCGCCGCAGGTCCCCACGCGGATGAAGGTATCGGCACCGCAGTTCACCAGTTCCTCCATCGCGATCGACGCAGAGGGGCCGCCGATGCCGGTGCTCGTCACGGAGACCTTTTCGCCCTCCAGAAAGCCGGTGTACGTGACGTATTCGCGTGAATCCGCCATCAGCTTTGCGTCGTCAAAATACGCCGCAATCTTTTTGCAGCGCTTCGGATCGCCGGGCAGGATAACGTATCTGCCGACATCCCCCTTCCCGACCTGGATGTGATACTGCTTGCTCGGATCTTCGGAATAATTCATTTCCTTCCTCCTGACACGGGTCCGCCGGACCGCGCTCCGCCGCTTTTCCGCGGATGCTTCACCGCAACATCTTAATCTTACCACGTTCCTCCCCCTTCCGCACGGAAAATCGAAAACCGTCAAAAAAAATACTATATATTGTAAAAAAACCCTTTTCAAATGATATATTTTGTGGTAGTATTTATATGTATGAAAAAAGTTCCACCGGGGGTAAAAACAAGAAAAGACGTCCGCTCGGCGCAGCGGGCCGCGCTTTACGCAAAAAGGGAACGTCAGCTGTTCCTCCGTAAGGCGGCAGTTGTGTCGGTGGTCGTCTGTTCTCTTCTTCTGATGATCGGGCTCCGTGCGTGGTCCGCACTCACGGGTTACGTAACGCCCGCCCCGGGAAACAATCTCTCCTTTGCCACCGCGGCCGTTGCCCGCGTCATGGAATACACCCCGGAAACGGTGAGGGCGCAGACGCCGGAAACAACAAAAGAAGCGCTGCCGCTCTGTCCCGAATCCGATTCCTTTGAACGGGCTTTTGAATCCTACCGCTATTACGCCGGCATCTCCGGCTACAAGGCCGCGGCAAGAATGGAGCGCTCCGCGGATGCCGCCTCCTTCTTTGCTGGCTATGAGCCGCGCGTCACGGAGGACACGGTTTCCATCCCCGCCCCTGCCGGCACAAGCGTCGCCTATCTTTCCGGCACGCGCATGCAGGGCAGCAATGACGCACAGGAGGCTGTCTCGGAGAGCTGGGACGAGGTCTTTCTCGAGAGCGCCTATGCCGTTCTGATTGATCTGGATGAGGGTGTCGTGGTTGCGGAGCGCGGCGCGGACCGCCCGATGTACCCCGCCTCCATGGCAAAGATCCTCACCCTCCTTGTGGCTTCGGAGCAGATCACGGACCGCGGCGGCTCCTTCACCGTCACACAGGACATCGTGGACACGACCTGGAAAAACGGTCTTTCCTCCGTCTGCTGGGAGGCCGGTGAGACCGTAACGCTCTCCGACCTGGAGCACGGCACGATCCTCCCCTCCGGCGCGGACGCCGCGATTGCGCTGGCGCGTTATGCCGTGGGCAATGAGGAAATCCTCGTTTCGCTGATGAACGAGCGGATGGATTCCATGCGTCTTTCCGAACACGCAAACTTCACCAACGTCACCGGCATGCATGACAACGCAATGCACTGCACCGTGACGGATGTCGCCATGATCTTAAAGGCCGCCGTCGAAAACGCGCACGTGCGCAACGTCCTTGCCGCGACGCAGTACACCGCCACCGCGACACCGCAGCATCCGGACGGCGTGTTCATGTTCAACATGTTCCTGGACCGCACCTCCACAAAGCGTCTCCCCGGCCGGATCGTCTGTGCCAAGACCGGCTACACGGACGAAGCGCTCAACTGTGCGGCCTCCTATTTCATTTCCAATTCGGGAAAGCATTACATCTGCGTCACGGCCTACAGCCACGGACAGACCCGCACCGTGACGGATCATGTGAATCTGTATTCCACTTACACCAGATAAAAATCAGAATTCCCCGGCGTCCGATGCGGCGCGCACAAAGGAGTACACCACAAAGCCCACCTTGTCGTAGGCATTGAAGAGCACGTGCGCCGTGATGGGGATCCGCGGATTGCGTGTCAGGAGAAGACTCACCGTCAGGGGAATCATCGGCAGGAGCGCGGAGACGATCCCGATCGGATGCTCCGGGTCCACGTAAAGCAGACATTCGATGACGGCATACAGCAGGAGATAGCCTGCCGTGATCCTCTTGTCCTCATGAAGAATATAGGTGCCGCGGTAGAAAAGACCCGCCGATACCGGCATCAGGATCAGAAAGGTGATGCCGTACAGCCATAAGTCCAGCGAGTGATTGATGTACGGCGTCAGCAGGGCATCACCGTAATAGTGTTCCTGCAGACGGAGCAAAAACCCGCGCAGGAAATAAACGGCGGTGAGCGCCAGTAAGGTCAAAAGCACCGGAAGCCAGAACGCACGTGGTTTCCGGAAGGATTTAAAATAGGTGCCCGGTCGCATCCACGGAATAAAAAACGCAAACAGCATGGCATAGTAGATGACATAAATCGTCAGTGCCCGCACCGGCATCACGCGCAGCATCACCGCGCAGACAGCCGTCAGCAGCAGGGGAATCCACAGTTTTTTCTCTTTCAAATCCTGAATCATATATCCTCACAGATTCTTTGATTGCTCATATCATACTACAGGTTTCATTTGATTTGTCAACCGAACGAAATAACGTTCATAAATAATCGATAAAAGAAAGCATGCGGCGGTTACGAAAACGACCGTATGCAGAACCTTGACGGCAATAAGGGTATTTCAGTAGAATAAAACAATAAAAAGAATAAAAAAGGAGTGTCAAAGATGGGAAAATACAACAGAATCTTCGTCATCGTCTGCGATTCCATGGGGATGGGCGACGGCCCGGACGCGGACAAATTCTACGGCGACAAGGGCGCGGACACGCTCGGACACATCGCGGAGACGGTCGATCATTTCCATATCCCGAATCTGGAGAACCTGGGCCTCGGCAACTTAAAGCCGATGGATAAGGTACGGAAGACGGATCATCCGCTTGCCTATTACTGCCCGCTCGTTGAAAAGTCGGCCGGCAAGGACACGATGACCGGCCACTGGGAATTTATGGGACTCGAAACGGTGAAGCCCTTTATCACTTTCACGGACACGGGATTTCCGCCGGAACTGATCGCGGAACTGGAGGCGCGCTGCGGCAAAAAGGTCATCGGCAACAAGGCCGCGAGCGGCACCGAGATCTTAGAGGAGCTTGCGGAGCGTGAAATCAACGAAGGCGACAAGATGATCGTCTATACCTCCGCAGATTCCGTTTTGCAGATCTGCGGCAACGAGGAGACCTTTGACCTGCAGAATCTCTACCGCTGCTGTGAGATCGCGCGCGAACTCACGATGAAGGACGAGTGGAAGGTCGGGCGCGTGATCGCAAGACCTTACGTCGGCAAAAAGAAAGGTGAATTCAAACGCACGGCCAACCGCCACGACTATGCGGTCAAGCCCTTCGGAAAGACGGCAATGGACGCTTTAAAGGAAGCGGGCTTTGACGTTCTGGCGGTCGGCAAGATCGTGGACATCTTTGACGGCGAGGGCATCACCTGGTCGGAGCATTCCAAATCCTCCGTGCACGGCATGGAGCAGACAATAGAGATCGCAAAGCGGGATGACTGGAAGGGCTTCTGCTTCACAAACCTTGTGGACTTTGACGCCCTCTGGGGACACCGCAGAAATCCGCAGGGTTACGGCGAGGAGATTGAGCGTTTTGACGTGAAGCTCGGCGAGCTTCTGCCGCTTCTGAAAGACGATGATCTTCTCATCATCACCGCGGACCACGGCAATGATCCGACAAACACCGCGCACACGGATCACACGCGGGAGAAGGTGCCCTTCCTTGCGTACTCGCCTTCCATGAAAGGCGTGACGAACGCCGCCGCCGCACGTCTGCCGGAGCAGGAAAACTTCGCCTGCATCGGTGCGACGATCTGCGATAACTTCGGCGTGAACATGCCGGAGGGAACGATCGGAACATCGGTGCTTTCCCTGCTGAAATAAGCTGCCGGGCAACGACGCCCTTCCGGGTTCCTCATCCCTCCACGCTCAGTGCGCGTATTTCCTTCTGCAGATCCGCCCGCCGGTCATCCATCAGGAGCAGGCGGTTGTATTTGAAGTAGGCCTCATTCCCGTATTCATGCAGAAACCTCAGGCTCGGGGTCCCTGCGGAGAGCTGCTGTAAGAACAGCACGATCTCCTGTCCCTCGCCGAACACCTCCGCCAAAAACGAAAAGGCGTGCGTCAGCTCCGCGTCCGTTTTCTCCGCATCCTGCCGATCGCCGGTGAAGCCGGTAAAGGACTGCATCAGGCGCTCTGTCAGCATGGTGATGAGGGAGAGCTTTTCGTCAAAGGGCGCCTTGCGCAGCGCCTCCTTCTCCGCATCCTCCGGCTTCTTTCCGGAAAGGATTTCCCCGACCTTGTAGATATCCCTGTATTTCAGCCACAGCTCGTAATAGGTTGCAAACGCGTCCGCGATCTCATCCAGCTGGAGAAACTGCCGCACAAGCGCCCGGTCAACCGGAAGCGAGAGTGCCTCATGCGCACGGATCACGCGGGACAGATCCTCCCAGCCCCTGGCCGTCACAAAGCGCTTCCCCTCCGGCTCCACGCGCAGGTCATAGAAATGCTCCTTGCGGATCTCCAGGTAAGCCTGTACCGCGCCATGCACGCCCATGGACAGGGCGTAGGAGCGCCAGGCCTCATAGGACGCCTCCACATCCATGACGCGCAGGCGGTCCAGCGTCACGATGTCAAAATCCCTGACGGAGGCATTGTACTCCGGCGGATTTCCCGCCGCCACGATCAGGAAGCCCTCCGGCACACGGTGCGTGCCGAAGGTTTTGTATTGCAGAAACTGCAGCATCGTAGGCGAGAGCGTTTCGGACACGCAGTTGATCTCATCCAGAAAAAGAATCCCCTCCTTCACGCCCGTCTGCTCGATGCGGTCATAGAGCGACGCGATGATCTCACTCATCGTGTACTCCGTGACGGACACCTCCTTGCCTCCGTAATTGCGTTTAACAATAAACGGCAAACCGATCGCGCTCTGTCGCGTATGATGCGTGATCGTATAAGCCACAAGGTTGATCTGCAGCTCCTGCGCGATCTGCTCCATGATGGCGGTTTTGCCGATGCCGGGCGGGCCCATCAACAGCACCGGGCGCTGCTTCTCCACCGGGATCGTAAAGCTGCCGTCCGCTTCACGCTTCAGGTAGGCGCGGACGGTGTGAATAATATGTTGCTTCGCTTCAGCAATATTCATGTTTTCTCCTTTACATATACACCTTCAAAGCCCACGGAGGGACGTTGCGTTCATCATGGTCAGCATCGCGCACGAAGAGGAAGGCGGTTTCGTAGGGCGGGGCGGTGTCGGGGTAGGTGCCGTAGCCGTCCGTGAAATAGAGGAGCGCGCGCAGGTTCTTCAGCTCTCCTCTTGCGCGCGCCTCCGCCAGATGCGCGAAGACCGGACGGAAGTCTGTGCCGTAGCCGCCCTGCACCGTGAAGGCATCGGCGTAGCGCTCGATTTCTTTGACGTCCGAAAACTGCAGCTCCCGCTGCACGCGGTCATCGCATTCGATGATGCGCACGTCCACCCGGTGGAAAAAGCTCTCCTGCCGTTTCAGGATGCCGGCCGCCTCGTTCAAAAACCGCTGCACCTGCGCACCCGCACAGGAGGCGGAGGTATCGATCGCGATCACCAGCGCATCGATCTTTTTGGCCTCCCGGATCTCCAGCTCCTCAATCAGCGGGAGATTTCCGTAATGCTGCAGGCCGTAGGTATACAGCCCCATGTCGAAGGTATCCGGATCCGGTCTTGCCTCCTCGCGCACCACCGCAAAGCGGCGCAGGTATTTGCGGAAGTCCGTGTGCTTTGCGTTCTGCAGGGACAATGTCCAATAAAGCGCACCCGTTTCCTTTGAGGCTTCTTTGGAAAGCAGGTCCAGCTCCGACTGCACGCGTGCCGCGTCCTTCTTCCACTGCTCCTCCACGAGCTTAAGCTCCGCGGGCGGCAGCACGGGCAGGGGCGGCTGCTCCTGCTGCCCGTCCTCCTCCTTCTCCCCCTCTTCCCGCGGACGACGCCAGAAGCCGTGGTCATCCGCGTGAAACTCCCGCGCCATACGCTCCTCTTCCTCAAGATCACGCGAGGGCTGCTCCAGAAAATAATGATACAGCTTCTCCGCGGTCAGCACGCCGACCGCCGCGCGAAGCTTCTCATAGACGCTTTCGCGGTAATCGCTGGTGATGCGGCGGATGCCGTCCGTCTCCATGCTGTCGATCACGGCCTCCGCAGCAATGTCCGCGGACAGATTCCACAGCGCTTCCTCCGCAAAGCGTTCCGACGCAAAGAGATGCCCGAAGAGGCAGTGCAGCAGCATGTGGAAATACGTGCGGTTCAGGCGCGCCGGTTCTTCCATATAAAGATGAAAGAGATAATCCGGGTTGAAGCGGATGTACACCGCGTCCGACCCGACCGTGGTGGTCGTCAGGTCCATCACGTAATCCAGCGCATTCAGGGGCGCGGCAAGAAAACGCATTGCCAGCACCAGCTCCGTGCGGGATGCATTCAAAATGCGTCTGCCGAGGATGTCGAGCTTTTCGGATTGTCTCACAACTCCATCCCCCGCTTTCCTCCCGCATGCAGCGCGGCCTCCCGCTCCATCAGAAGCGCCGTGATCCGCGCATCCTTTTTTTCCGCGGCTGCCTGCAGCGCCTCCGCCAGCGCCTCCCTTGTGATCAGGTCATGCGCGGCATAAAAACGGATTTTCGTCGTATCGCCGCGGCTGATCAGCTCACGGAGAATGCCGGCGCCGTGCGTGCGCAGATAGCTTTCGTAGGCGCTTTTTGCGCGCTCCGACAGACAGTAGGGGTACATGAGCCTGCCGAAGGCCACGTCCGAGATTATCGAAATACCGTCTAATAATGCACGTTCAAACATTCTGTCATATTCCGCGTAATCGATGCCGGTTTTGCTGATGCACTCGCGGAAGGCCATGCCGCTTCCCGTGATGTTGAACTGGATCACGCGGGCCATCGTATTTTCCGTGAAGTCATAGGAAAAACCCGGAAAGGTGAGAAGCGCGTTTCCGTCCGGAAGCGTGAGGTCAAAGCTGAGCGTGTAATCGGAATCCGCGAGCATCCGGCTGACCATCAGATAGTTTCCCTGCCGCACCGTCACACGCACCGTGTGCAGGGCCGTCGTCGCGCGGATCACCCCGTCATGATAATCCGTGACGGAATCAGAGGCCGTGACCGTCTGCAGGGATTTGCAGTTGTGAAAGGCAAAGCCCTCCAGGGTATCCACCGTTTCCGGCAGCGTCACCTCCTTCAGCTCCTGTCTTCCCGCAAAGGCACGCGCGCCGATCACGCGGACGGGAAGCCCCTCATGCGCCGCCGGGATTTCAAGATATGACGGAAGCGAATCCGCTCCCGTCACGGCGAAGACCTGTCCTTCCTCTCTGCTTCGTGCCTCAAAGGTCAGCATACGCTTAAACGTCCGGCGTCAGTCCAGCAGCGGCACGCCGTTGCCCGCGCCGATCCGGTCCGCACCCGCCTCAAGCAGTGCCTCCGCGTCCGCTTTTGTCCGGATGCCGCCGGAAGCCTTGATCTGCAGGCGGTCGCCCACGGTCTTTTTCATCAGTCTGATATCCTCCACCGTCGCGCCGCCGGTGGAGAAGCCGGTGGAGGTTTTGACAAAGTGCGCTCCCGCCTGCTCCGCACATTGACAGGCGCGCACCTTTTCCTCCTCCGTCAGCAGGCAGGTCTCGATGATCACCTTGACGATTGCCGCCGCGTTTTCCTTTTGCGCGGCCTGTACCACCGCACGGATGTCCTCCGTGACGAAGGGCGCATCCCCGTCCTTTACCGCGCCGATATTGATGACCATATCGACCTCAACGGCGCCGTCCTTCACCGCCTGCGCGGCTTCAAAGGCCTTCGCCTCCGTCGCCATCGCGCCCAGCGGAAAGCCCACAACGACGCAGGTTTTCACGCTGCTGCCCTTCAGCTCCTCCGCTACCAGCTTTGTGTGACAGGTGTTCACGCAGACGGAGGCAAAGCCGTATTCGCGGGCCTCCGCGCAATAACGCCGGATCACCTCGCGCGGGGCGTCCGCCTTTAACATCGTATGATCGATTCTTGCCGCCAGTTCCTGTGTGGTCATGTCCTTTCCTCCTGTCCGGTTCTTTTTTAATAGTATACCATATTTCGGCGGCGCACCGCGTCCTGCGTCCCGGCCGCGACGGCGTTAGTTTACTGTCAGTTGGATAAAACGAGAAATCTCCCTTTGAGAATGGCCTTGAACCACTGCCGCCTACATCTTATCCGCTTTCTTCCTGTCCGTCAAATGTTACCGATCTGTTCCCT